>DASTZX010000358.1:0-8861 GCA_035764045.1 Xanthobacteraceae bacterium
CAGCAACAATCCGGTGCGCGCGATCGGCACGGTGTCGAACGGCGCGATGACGCTCTACACCATCAACCCGAACGTGAAGTCGATCGCCGACTTCACCGAGCAGGACC
The DNA here is from genome assembly GCA_035764045.1 of Xanthobacteraceae bacterium. GTDB lineage: Bacteria > Pseudomonadota > Alphaproteobacteria > Rhizobiales > Xanthobacteraceae > JAVDCA01. Next base: position 108 of record DASTZX010000358.1, read on the forward strand.
GGATCGCGGTGCCGACGGTGCGCATCTCGTTCAACTCGATGATGCTGCAGATGGCATGCGAGCAGCTGTGGAACGACCCGCATCGGCTCGATCATCTCACGGTCGGGCTGGGACATCCGGACGCGGTGACGGCCCTCTCCGCCGGATACGGCAAGGCCATCATCACCTCGCATATCGGCGTACAGCCCTACACGGATCGCGGGCTCAGGCTTCCCGGCGCGCACATCATCACCGACAGCCGCAAGGTCTTTGGCGGTCCGCTCACCCAGATTACGCTGATCGCCACGAAAGAGACGAAGGAGCGGAACCCGACGCTGTTCAAGGCGGTGGCCAACGCGCTCACGCAATCCATCAAGCGCGCGAGTGCCGACAAGAAGGCCGCGGCCGTGCTGTGGAAGACTGCGCAGAGGGCCTCCGAGAGCCTGGATGAGCTGGTCAGCCAGCTCAACGATCCCGGTTTCGAGTTCACCTCGCAGCCGCACCGCATCGCCTTCTTCGCGGCATTCCTGCACCGCATCGGCAGCATGAAGAGCGAGCTCGGGAGCTGGAAGGACCTGTTTTGGGAGACCGCCTACGATCAGGCGGGCGATTGAAGCGAGCAGAAGCGAAATGAACGAACGCGTCCCACCGGCCCTGACCCCGGCGGCCGACCGCAAGACGGTCACCGACCTGCGTCACTGGCTCGACATCCTCGCCGGCAGTGGGCGGCTCGCGGTGGCGCGGCCGGGCGTCAAATTGCGCTTCGAGCTCGCCGCGATCGCCAAGACGCTCGACGGCCGGCAGGCGACGCTGTTTCCCCAGCCGGATGGGCATCCGGTCCCGGTGATCTCGGGTCTGACATCCGACCGCGGCTGGATGGCGGAAGCGATGGGCGTCGGCAACGATGGGCTGCTCGCCACCTTTCAGGAAGCCGCGCTCAATCCGCTGCCCTGGCGCGAAGTCGCAAGCGCACCCGTCCAGGAGGTCGTGCACCGCGACGTCGATCTGCCGCGACTTCTGCCGATTCCAGTCCATAACGAGCTCGACAGCGCTCCCTACATCACGGCCGGCCTGCTCGTCTCGCGCAACCCGAAGAGCGACGCGCAGAATGTCACGATCCATCGGCTGCAGTTGAGCGGTCGGAACCGGCTCGGCGTGCTGCTCCTGCCGCGTCACACGCTGCGCTTCTTCCAGATGGCGGAGACCGACGGCGCCGACCTGCCGATCGCGATCGCGATCGGCGTCGATCCGCTCACGCTGCTCGCCTCGCAGGCGATCGCGCCGCTCGATTTCGACGAGCTCACGATCGCGGGCGCGCTGCACGGCCGGCCGCTCGAGGTGGTGAAGTGCCTCACGAGCGACGTCCGCGTGCCGGCCAACGCCGAGATCGTGCTCGAAGGCCGGATTCTCGCGCGGGTGCGCGAGATGGAAGGACCGTTCGGCGAGTTTCCGCAGTACTACAGCGAGCCGGCCGAGCAGCACGTCATCGAGATCGACGCGGTCACCCACCGCAAGCAGCCGATCTTCCACACCATCCTGGGCGGCGGCATCGAGCATCTGCTGCTCGGCGGGATCCCGCGCGAGGCGACCATCATGGCGCATCTCAAGCGCAGCTTCCCGGGCGTGCGCGACGTGCACCTCTCACGCGGCGGCACCTGCCGCTATCACCTCAATGTCCAGCTCGAGAAACGGTTCGAGGGCGAAGGCAAGAACGTGATCATGGGCGCATTCGGGGCGCACTACGACATCAAGCATGTGGTCGTCGTCGACACCGACGTGGACATCCACGACCAGACGCAGGTCGAATGGGCGATCGCCACCCGCTTCCAGGCCGACCGCGACACGATCATCGTCTCCGAGGCGCAGGGCTCCCGGCTCGACCCGTCGAGCCGCAATGGCGTCTCGGCCAAGATGGGCTTCGACGCCACCATCCCGCTCGATTCACCGGCACTGAAGTACAAGCGCATCGCCGTGCCGGGCGAGGAGGCGGTGGATCTCGCGAAGGCCATCGATGAACGGGCGGACTGGCGGAAGGCGGTGACATAGGCTCTACACCGAGAGCCGCCGCCGCACGCTCTCGTCGCGCAGGATGTCCGGCGTACCATGCGCGACGATGCGGCCCTTCTCCATCACGTAGCAGCCATCGCTGATCGCGGCGGCGCGCTGCACCTTCTGTTCCACCAGCAGCAGCGCGATCTTCTCGTCACGCAGGCGGGCGAGCGCGGCGAAAATTTCCCCGACCACGAGCGGTGCCAGTCCCTCCGACGGCTCGTCGACCAAAAGGAGCTTCGGCTCCCCCACCAGGGCGCGTCCGATGGCGAGCATCTGCTGCTCGCCGCCCGAGAGGGTGCGGCCGGCTTGGCGACGGCGCTCGGCCAGCCGGGGAAATAGGCCATAGACCCGGTCGAGTCGCCGCTGTCGCGCCTCACGCGTCAGCCGCCATGCGGCGAAGAGCCCAAGCTCGAGATTCTCCTCAACGCTCAGCCGGGCAAAGATGCGGCGGTCCTCCGGGATGAAGCCCATGCCGCGGCGGAACATGCGATCGGGCGAGAGTCCGGCGACCGCCCGGCCGTCGAACGAGATCGTGCCGGCGAACGGCGCAAGCCAGCCCATTGCAGTCTTAAGCAGCGTGGTCTTGCCGGCGCCGTTGCGGCCAAAGATGCTGACGATCTCACCCGCATCGACGGTCAGGCTCACGCCCTGCAGGATCGGCGCGGTCCGGTAGCGCGCATGGATGTCCGCGACCTCAAGCAGCGGCATGATCCGCTCCGAGGTAAGCGCCGCGCACAGCGCTGCTGTTGCGCGCCTGGTCCGGCGGGCCGGCGAACAGCTTCTGCCCCTGGTGCATGACGATCACCTGGTCGGAGATGCTCATCACCAGGTCGACGTCATGCTCCACCATCAGCACCGTGACCCGGCCGGTGAGCGACTTGATCAGCTGGTCGATCGCGAGCGTCTCGGCTGGGGACATGCCCTGAGTCGGCTCGTCCAGCAGCAGGACGCGCGGCCGCGACGCCATGCACACGGCGATCTCCAGGCGGCGCTGGTCGCCATGCGACAGGTTCGCAACAGGTTCGCCGGCGAGTTCGGCAATGCCGAATTCGGCCAGGACCGCGCGCGCCCGCTCCGCCGGTGCCGCAAGCCGCTCGAGGCGGGAGAAGAAGCGCCGCCGGGCCTCGTGCGCCTGGGCGGCAAGCCTGACGTTCTCCAACGCGCTCAGCCCGAAGAACAGATTGGTGATCTGGAACGAGCGCGCGAGTCCCAGCCGTGCCAGTTCGTAGGCCGGCAGGCCGGTGACGTCGCGGCCGCCGAGCACGATACGTCCGGCGTCGGGAGCCAAGGTGCCAGCAATCAGATTGAACAGCGTGCTCTTGCCGGCGCCGTTCGGTCCGATGATCGACGTGATCCGCCCTTCGGGCGCGGTGAACTCGAGGTCGCTGACGGCGTGCAGCGCGCCGAACGATTTGCAGAGGCCGCGCACCTCGATCACGGCGGCTCATCCCGTCGCAGCAGGCCGAACAATCCGCCGGGAAGGAAACGAACGAACAGGATGAAGACTAGGCCGAGCACGAACAGGTGCCGCTCGGTATAGCTGCCGAGCACCGACTGCAGGAGCGTGACCACCACGCCCCCGACGAGAGGCCCGATCAGCGTTCCGATCCCGCCGACCAGCGCCATCACCACTGATTGGGTGGAGATGTCGAAACCGAACAGATCGGGCCCGACGAAGCCGCGCAGGAGCGGATAGAACAGGCCGCCGAGCGCCGCCACCTCGGCGGCAATCAGATAGGCCACGAGCTTGTACCAGAACGGATTGTAGCCCAGGTAAGGCACGCGGATCGCATTGTCGCGGATGGCGGAGAGCACGCTTCCGAACGGCGTCGCGAGGAGGCGGCGGACGCCGATGAAGGCGAGCGTCACCGCGACGAGCACGACATAATAAAAGACGAGATCGTTACGCAACGGAAGCGCGAAACCTGGCAGGCCGATGCTCGGCACCGGAATGCCGATCAGCCCGTCCGAACCGCCGAGCGCTCGGGTGTTGTGCACGACCTTGCCGGCGATCTCGGCAGCCCCGAAGGTGATCAGTGCGAAATAAACGCCCTTGGCGCGGATCGCGACGGCACCGAGCAGAACCGCCACCAACGCGACAGCCGCGATCACGATCGCGGCGACCAACCAGAATGACTGGGTGAGGTGGAGATAGCACAACGCCGTGAGATACGCGGCGAGGCCGAAATACATCGCCTGGCCGAGCGACAGCAGGCCCGCAAACCCGAGCAGGATGTCGACGCTGAGCGCGATCGCGCCGAGCAGCAACGCCTCGATGGCGAGACGCAGATAGAATGCACCCGCAGCGGCCGGAAAGAGCAGCGCCAGGACCAGCAGCCCGGGTCCAATCCAGCCGAGCACGCCGCGGCGAGTGACGGCGGCCCAGGGAACCGTGCGCGTCAGCGGAGCCGTGGGCATCAGGCCTCTCCGATGCGGCTGAACAGGCCGGCCGGACGCCCGACCAGCACCAGCATCATCACGCCATAGACCAACGTCTCGGCCCACACCGGCGGGATCCACAGGCTGGCGAGGCCATGCACCTGCGCGAGCAGCAGCGCCGCGATCACCGCGCCCGGAATGCTGCCCATCCCGCCGACGATCACCACCGCGAAGGCCAGCACCAGGAAATCGTGTCCCATGGTCGGGAAAACGGCATAGATCGGGCTCAGCAGCACCGAGGCAAGCCCGGCGAGCGCACAGCCGTAGAAGAAGGTCGCGCCGTAGACCAGGCGCACCGGAATGCCAAACGACGCGGTCATGTCCGGATCGGCGGCGGTCGCGCGCAGCGCCGCGCCAATGCGCGTGCGGTAGACAAGCCACCAGGTGACCAGGATGGTGGCTACACCGGTCACGAGCACGAAGACGCGATAGAGCGGCACCGGCACATCGGCCAGGAACGCGACGCCGCTCACCGGCGCGGCGATCGAGTAGGTTTCGGTGCCGAACGCCACCTGCGCGAGGTCGCGCAGGACCAGGCTCACGCCGAATGTGAGGAGGAGCGTCACCACGGCGCGATCCCCGCGCGGCAGCAGTGGACGGATGCCGAAGTCCTCGAGTGCCCAGCCGGCCAATCCGGCGATGACCGGCACGAACACGAGCGCCCCCCAGTAGCCGGCGCCCCAACCGATCAGGGTCAGCGCCGCATAGCCGCCGACCATGTAGATCTCGCCGTGGGCAAGATTGATCACGTCGAGCAGCCCGAAAATCATGGTGAGCCCAAGCGCCATGAGCGCCAGCGCCACGCCGATGATCAGGCCGTCGATCACCTGCGGCAGGACAACGAAATGCAGATAGGGCAGAATCTCAGGCATCAAACAGCGTTATTGCGAGGAGCGCGAAGCGCGACGAAGCAATCTCCGCCTACGGCACCAGCGGCAGAGATTGCTTCGCTTCGCTCGCAATGACAACAAGGAAGGACGAGCGCGGGCACGTCCTCACTCAAAACCGGTCGCAATTGTCCGGACCGATGGCGTCCGCGCCAGGCACTCGGCCGACCGTCTTGAAGCCGTTGTTCACGACCTTGACGATGACCATGTCGACCATGGCCTGGTGATCCCCCTTGCGCACGGTCTTCTGGCCTTGCGGCGTGTCCCAGTTCATGTCCTCCATGGTAGCGCGCAGCTTGGCGGTGTCGGTCGACCCGGCCTTCTCGATCGCCTTCTTGAACAGGAAGAACAGGCCGTAGGTATCGGCGCCGAACAGATCGGGCTCGGTCTGATAATCCTTCTTGAACGCGGCCACGAAGGTCTTGTTCGCGGGCGTGTCGATGTCGGCCGAGTAGCCGGCCGCGCTGAGAAAGCCCTCGGCCGCCCCGCCCATGGCGCCGATGTTCTCCTGGGTGACCGCGCCGGCCGCCCCGGCGAGCGTGAGCTTGCCGTTGAGCATGCCGTATTCCTTGAGCTGGGTGAGCAGCCGCACCGTATCGTTCCCGGCGGTCGCGGTCATGATCACGTCGGGCTGAGCGGCGCGGATCGGGCCGAGGTAGGTGGAGAAATCCTTAGCGCCGAGGGGCGGATAGGCGGACCCGACGTCGGTCCCGCCGAGCCGCTTGATGTCGGCTTCGAACGCCGAGATCGTGCTGCGCCCCATCTCGTAGTCCGGGCCGATGAAATAGTACTTCTTGCCCGGCGCATTCTTGATCAGCCACGAGGTGAGCGCGCTCGATTGCTGGTAGGCGTTGGCATTGACGCGAAAGACGTTCGGGCTGCACTGCGCGCCGGTGATCGAGGTCGCGTAGGAGACAGTCGTGACCAGGATGCGGTCGTTGCGCTCGGCCACCTGGCCGACCGCGAGCGTCGATCCCGAATTGACCGTGCCGGTCAGGAGGTCGACCTTGTCCTGCTGGAGCAGCTTTTCGGCCTTGCGCACCGCGACCGGCGGGTTCGCCTCTTCGTCCTCGAAAATGAGCTCGAACTTGCGGCCCATCACGCCACCGGCGGCATTGATCTCCTTGACCGCAAGCTCGGCGCCCCATCGCACCTGCTTGCCGATCGGCGCATAGGTCCCGGAGAGCGGCGTGACGACGCCGACCTTGATCGGGTCTTGCGCATCTGCCGCACAGGCCGTGCCGGCCAACAGCGCGGCCGCGAAACCAATTTGCTTGAGCATCTGTCTCTCCCTGGTGTCATTCGCCGACCGATCGCGGGCCGGCGCGGCGGCTCACAGCCGTTCCTTGAACTTCGGCCTGCGCTTGTCGCTGAAGGCCGCGATGCCTTCCTTGTAGTCCTCGGTCTGGCGCAACTTCTCGTACGCATGGCCTTCGACCTCGAGTCCGACGCCGATGCCGGTCTCGTAGGAGGTCGCGAGCACACGCTTGATGGTCTTGAGAGCAAGCGGCGACTGGGCCACGAGCTTGGCGACCGTGTCGTCGATCTCCTTGTCGAGGGCGGCGGAGTCCTCCACCACCCGCGTGAGCAGGCCCCACTGATAAGCCTCGGGCGCCGGGATCCGGCGGCCGAGCATCATCATGTCGGCCGCGCGGGTGAGCCCGGCGATGCGGGCGACCCGCTGGCTGCCGCCGCTGCCGGGGATCTGGCCGAGCGACACCTCGGGCAGCGCGAGCAGCGAGTCCTTGGTGGCCAGCCTGATGTCGCAGGCCATGGCGAGCTCGAGGCCGACACCCATGGCGTATTTCTCGATCGCGCAGATCACCGGCTTGGGGCAGCGCTCGGGCGCCGCGATGTTCCAGGCGAGGTGCGACATGCCGTCGGTCTCGATCTCCGGGAAGGCCTTGACGTCGCCGCCCGACGTATAGACGCCGTTGGCGCCACGGATGACGATGACGCGCACGTCCGGATCCTGGCCGAACGCCTCGATGATGGCGGCAATCTGGCTGCGCCCACGATACGAGACGATATTGAGCGGCGGCCGGTCGAGAATGAGATGGCCGACCCGCGTCTGCGCATCCACCTGGTAGCGCAGCCCGTCGAGGTCGCGCAGGATCGCGGCGCGCATGTCGGCATAGTCTTTGGGCATCGGGATTTCCTCTTGCTTCTGCCGTCATGCCCGCGCAAGCGGGCATCCAGTACTCCCGGGAAGACGTCGTGCGCACAACGTCTGCCCGGGATTACTGGATCGTCCGCTTTCGCGAGGGCTTTGCGTAAGTTGCGCGGCGGCTGTGTGGTTGTCGAGATGTCTTTGCATCGGCCTTCGGCCCGTTTGGAGGGTGGGGAGTGGTGGATGTCAGGCTGGATTGAGCGCGCTCCATCGCCTGAGGTTCATGGCGGTGATGGCGAGATAGAAGCCGCCGGCGTTGCGAACCAGGCCTCGATAGCGGGCGCGCGCGAAGCGGTGCACGTTCTTGAGCAAGGCAAACAGCGGTTCGATGGGGGCACGGGCGCGAGAGATCAACTCGTTCCGGCGCACGATCCACGGGCGGGTCGGATGCCAACGGTTGCTCCGGCGCGCGATCCCATCACGAATGCCAAGAGCCTTGAGAAGGGCACGCCGGGCATTACTGTCATAGGCCTTGTCGGCATACACGATGCCCTCGTCGCCGCAGATCAACCGGTCGGCGGGGACGCTGTCATTGACGTTGGCAGCGGTAAACATCACTCGCCGCACGATCCGGCTGCCTTGGTCCATGGCAACATGCGCCTTGTAGCCGAAGAAGTACTTGCCCTCCTTCTTCGTCCAGGCCGCGTCGGGATCGAGCGGGTTCTTCACCAGCTTGCTTGCCGGCCGCCCGTCCGCATCCGGCGGCGGTGGGATGGTGGGCGGCGCCGGCGCATTGACGGCCGCCCGCACCAGCGAGGCATCGATCAGTGTGCCGCGCTTGAGCACAAAGCCCGACCGTTCAATCTGACCGGTGATCAACGCGAAGGTGCGCTCCGCCAACCCGCTTTTGGCCAGCTGCTCGCGGAACCGCCAGATCGTCGAGTGGTCCGGCACGCGATCCGTCAGCGAAAGTCCCAGGAAGTGCCGGAACGACAGCCGATCAGCCAGCGCTTCCTCAAGCTGCGGGTCCGAGAGCCCGTAGAACTGCTGGAGCAACAGAGCCTTGAAAAGGGCCAGCGCCGGATAGGCAGGAGCTCCCATCACGCCGCTGCGCAGTCCGGCCAGAACCTTCTCGATCTCCTTCCAGTCCACCAGCTCGGCAATCCGTGTGAGCGTCGCGTTCCCCTGCGACGCATCCGCCACCAGATTGTCAGCAAAGCTCAACTGGCCGATGCGCCGCTCCGACATACCTTCCTCCTCAGCGAATCCTCTCGCCAAGGGAATCAC
>DASTZX010000359.1:0-24920 GCA_035764045.1 Xanthobacteraceae bacterium
ACCTGCGGTGGCAATGCAGCGCATCTGCCGTGACCGTGCATCCCTGCAGACCCACCAGTTCCAGCGCGTCCAACGCCCCCTGAGCCTCGTTGCGGGCAGGAGCCTTGCATTGCGCCAGCACCATCCTGGCGTCGACCGCCCAGACATTGACCATGTGCAGGGGCGTGGCGCTGGCGCCGCGCTCGTAAGCACCTCGCAAGGCTTTGCCGTCGATCGCCACGACACCGGTGAGATTGATCCCGTTCGCCTTTGCAAAGGCCGACAGGAAACGCCGGAACGCTTGCTCGAATGCCCGCGGGTCGAGCTCGCGGAAAACACGACTGAACGTATCGTGGCTGGGAATCCCGTGTTCCAGCCGAAGCACCCGCCGCAGCAGTGCTTCCTTGGATACGCCAAAGGTCGCCATGTCCGAGGCGCCTTCCGCGCCGCACAGCACCGCAACCAGCCCGATGAACAGTATCTCCTGCAAATTGTGCCATGCGTTGTCCGCCCGAGGATCCGGCACGGCCCGAAAGATTCGCCTGAATTTGCGCATCCGACTCCCCCACCAAATTGGGAGTCGCCTTCAGAATCCATGTTCTCCGCCAATGCAATAGCTGCGCTAAACTCAAATGCGATTCCCCTGCCCCACGCCCCCATGAGCATCATCTTCATCTTCTTCTTCTTCCTGCGGCATCGCGGCTCATCCTGGTGAATTTGGCGGTACTCAGGAACAAACGTTGCGCGTGTCGCGTTCCGACGATTGCAACAGCAATTCCGTGGGCACGTCGTCGACCGCCCGCTAATCCGGTGAGCGCCCCGTTCCGCCGGTGGTCGGCTGCCGACCGAGGTTGAACACATCATGCAAACGTCAACCGAGTCGCGCGGCGTGCGTGTCGGGATCGTCGGCGTCGGCAACTGCGCCTCGTCCTTCGTGCAGGGTCTGTCATTTTATTCGAATGCGCGCGCCAACGAGCCCGTTCCCGGACTCATGAATGTCGATCTCGGCGGCTATCACGTCGGCGACATCCGCATCTCGGCCGCGTTCGACGTCGGCGCCGACAAGGTCGGGTACGACGTCGCCGATGCGATCTACGCGCGACCGAACAATACCTTCCGCTTCGCCGACGTGAAGCCGACCGGCGTCACGGTCGAGCGGGGACGGACGCTGGACGGGCTCGGCCGCTATCTGCGCGAAGACATCCGCGAGTCCGAGCAGCCCGCGATCGACGTGAGCAGCCATCTCGTGAGCACGCAGACGGACGTGCTCGTCTCCTATCTTCCGGTCGGCGCGCAACGCGCCACTGAATGGTACGCAGCGCGCGCCCTCGATGCGGGCTGCGCCTTCGTCAATTGCATCCCGGTATTCATCGCCTCCGATGCGCAATGGCGGCGGCGCTTCGAGGAGCGCGGCCTGCCGCTCATCGGCGACGACATCAAGAGCCAGGTCGGAGCGACCATCGTTCACCGCGTCCTCGCCAACCTGTTCCGCGAACGCGGCGTGCGGCTGGATCGCACCTATCAGCTCAATTTCGGCGGAAACTCCGATTTCAAGAACATGCTTGAGCGGGAGCGGCTGGTGTCGAAGAAGATCTCCAAGACGCAGTCGGTCGTGAGCCAGCTCGAGATGCCGCTCGGGGCGGACGACATTCATGTCGGCCCGAGCGACCATGTGCCCTGGCTCACCGATCGGAAGTGGGCCTATATCCGCCTGGAGGGCACGACCTTCGGCGGCGTTCCGCTCAGTCTCGAGATGAAGCTCGAGGTGTGGGATTCGCCCAATTCCGCCGGGGTCGTGATCGACGCCGTGCGCTGCGCCAAGCTGGCGCTGGACCGCGGAATCGGCGGAGCACTCGTCGGGCCTTCCAGCTATTTCATGAAATCGCCGCCGCAACAGTTCACCGACACAGAGGCGCGCGAGCGCACGATCGGGTTCGTGCGCGGACAACGGTGAAGACGGGCTCGGCCGTGACGACGACGTTCTTTCTCGTACGGCATGCGACGCACGGCATCGTCGGTCGAGTCCTTGTCGGGCGCATGCCGCGCGTTCGGCTCGACAAGGAAGGCGCACAACAGGCCGAGCGATTGGCCGTCTGCCTGGCGCGCGAACGGATCGACATGGTCCAGTCCAGTCCGCGCGAGCGGGCGCGGGAGACGGCGGGCCCGATAGGACGCCGCTGCGGAGTGCGGGTGGGCATCGAGCCGGCGCTCGATGAGATCGATTTCGGCGATTGGACCGGCCGGCCGATCGCGGCGCTCGATGGAGACCAGCACTGGGAGCGGTGGAATATGCGACGCAGCGAGGGCCGTCCGCCTTGCGGGGAAAGCATGCGCGAGCTTCAGGCGAGGGTGATCGGCCATCTCGAGGCCATGCGCAGCGTGGCGCCGAACGGTCGGGTCGTCCTGGTGAGCCATGCGGAGCCGATCAGGGCGGCCATTCTGCACTGTCTCGATATTCCGCTCGACGATTTCGCCCGGTTCGACATCGCGCCGGCGTCGATCACCACGATCGCCTTCGGCGAGCGCGGCGGCGACGTCATGGCGCTCAATCAGTCGGTGGCCGCATGAAGCTCGTGATCTTCGGTCTGACCGTCAGTTCGTCGTGGGGGAACGGTCACGCCACGCTCTGGCGGGGGCTCTGCCGCGCGCTCCGGCGGCAGGGCCATGCGGTCGTCTTCTACGAGCGTAACCAGCCATATTACGCGATGAACCGCGACCTGCTCGCGCTTCCGGGCGGCGAGCTCGTGCTCTACGGCGCATGGGAGGAGGTCTGTCAGCGGGCCGCGCGCGACGTGGCCGAGGCCGACGTCGCCATCGTCACCTCCTATTGTCCGGACGCGATCGCTGCCGGCGACCTGATGTTCGCCACCGGGCGCGCGCTCAATGTCTTCTACGATCTCGATACGCCGGTCACGTTGTCCCGCCTCGACGCGGGCGACGACGTCTTCTACCTCGGACCGCGCGGGCTCGCCGACTACGACCTGGTCCTCAGCTATACGGGAGGCGCGGCGCTGGACGAACTGCGCCGCCGACTCGGCGCCCGCATGATCGCCCCGCTCTACGGCCATGTCGATCCCGAGGTGCACCGCCCGGAGAGCAGCGTTGCGCGTTATCGCTCGCACCTCTCCTATCTCGGGACCTATTCGGCCGATCGTCAGAGCGGGCTGCAGGCGCTGTTCGTCGAGCCGGCGCGGCGGCGCGCCGACCTCCGCTTCCTCATTGGAGGGGCGCAATATCCGGCGCATTTTCCCTGGTGCGAGAACATCTTCTTCGTTCGCCATCTTCCGCCGGACGAGCATCCGGCCTTCTTCTCCTCGTCACGGCTCACCCTCAACGTCACGCGGCGTCCGATGGCGGACATGGGCTGGTGTCCGTCGGGACGGCTGTTCGAGGCGGCGGCCTGCGGCACCGTGGTCCTGTCCGACCGCTGGGACGGCATCGAGCACTTCTTTTCGCCCGGCGAGGAGATCCTGACCGCCGATGACGTCGAGGGCTCGCTCGCCGCGCTCGAGCTCAGCGACGCGGAAGTACGCCGGATCGGCGTGGCGGCGCGCGAGCGCGCGCTTGCCGATCACACCTCGGAGCGCCGGGCGAGGGAGCTCGTGGACACATTACATATGGCGCGCGCGCCGCTGCCGGCGGCGGTCGGCGCCTGAAACCCGGGAGCCTGATCCCATGTGGGGCATCGTACCCGCCGCGGGCTGCGGCAGCCGAATCCAGCCCCTGGCCTTCTCGAAGGAGCTGCTGCCGGTCGGCAGCCGGACGGACGAAGGCGTGGAGCGGCCGTGCGCCGTCAGCGAATACCTGATCGAGCGGATGATCCTCGGCGGCGCCGACAAGATCTGCTTCGTCATCTCGCCGGGCAAATCCGACATCATGGAATATTTCGGCGCGAGCTACGGCCCGGTGCCGATCGTCTACGTCATCCAGCCCCGGCCGATGGGGCTATGCGATGCGGTCTTCCGAAGCGAGCCCGTGCTCGGGCGCGACGAGACCGTGATGGTCGGGCTCCCCGACACGGTCTGGTTTCCTGCCGCTGCGCTCGCCGACCTTCCGGACGATGTTCTGTCGTTTCTGCTCTTTCCGGTCGAGCGGCCGGAATTCTTCGATGCGGTCGTCACCGGTGAAGACGGAAGCGTGCGCGAAATCCAGGTGAAGCAGATGGGGGCCGCGTCGAACTGGATCTGGGGCGGCTTCAAGATGCCGGGCCAGGTGTTCGCGACGTTGCGGCGTCTCTGGGTTTCGCGCGACCGGCGCGACGAATATTTCGGGACGCTGGTAAACGCCTATCTGGCGGCCGGCGGGCAGGCGATGGGAGTGCGCTCCGGCGAGGCCTATGTGGACGTCGGCACCCTGCATGGCTATCGCGCGGCCATGAGCCTCCTCACCGAAGCGCGCTATGCGCGCCGCTCCGCCGCCGCGATCGCGGCCGATGTGCCGGCGCGGCGCGCGCCGTTGAGGTCCGGCGCAGTCACCCAGAGCCTCGCGGGGGCATCGATCCGATGAGCGCGCGGCGGCTTTCGACCGACGAGATCCGCGCGCGCGTCGACGCGCTCGGGCCCTGGTTCCACAACCTCGACCTCGACGGCGTGCGCACCGCGCCGGCGCACTTTCTCGGCGACTATCCGGCGGTGAAATGGCGGCGCTTTGCCGACCGGATCGCACCCGATCTCACCGGCCGTACCGTGCTCGACATCGGATGCAATGCCGGATTCTACTCCCTCGAGATGAAGCGGCGCGGCGCCGCCCGGGTGCTCGGCATCGACTCCGACGAGGACTATCTCAAGCAGGCGCGCTTCGCCGCCGGGGTCAGCGGGCTCGATATCGAATTCCGCCGCCTTTCGGTTTACGACCTCGGGGCGCTCGGCGAGCGGTTCGATCTCGTGCTGTTCATGGGCGTTCTGTATCACCTGCGCTTTCCGCTGCTCGCCCTCGATCTCATCCATGAGCACGTCGCGCGCGATCTTCTCGTTTTCCAATCGATGCAGCGTGGGAGTGCCGAGCTCGAGCCCGTGGCGGAAGATTTCGATTTCTGGGTGACGGAGCACTTCGATCGGCCGGCCTATCCGCGACTGCATTTCGTCGAACACAGCTATGCGGGAGATCCGACCAACTGGTGGATTCCGAACCGTGCCTGCACCGAGGCGATGTTGCGCAGCGCCGGCTTCGCGATTGCCGCGCATCCCGAAGCGGAGGTCTATATCTGCCGCCGCGTCGCGCCGCCGCCGGGTGCAGGCGCGGTCTACCCGGCGCGGGAGGCGCGGCGATGATCGAAGCGGCGATGATCTGGAACGAGCCGAACAACAAGTCGCACTGGGATCCGGAGCTGGATCCGGACTGGTCGCGGTTCGCGCAGATGAGTATCGCAGCCGGCGAAGCGATCAAGGCGGTCAATCCGGCGTTGCCGCGCGTGCTCGGCGGAATTTCCCCGATCGATCCGAATTTCATCGCCAACATGGCCGGGAAAGGGGTGCTCAACCATGTGGACGCGGTCGCGGTGCACGGTTTCCCGCTCGACTGGAATCTGTGGGCGCTCGACGAATGGCCGGACAAGATCGACGAGATCAGGGCCGTGACACGGCTTCCGATCTGGGTGGCGGAGGTCGGGGTCTCGAGCTTCGGCGCAGACGAGGTGCAGGCCTGGGGGCTGAAGCGCACCGCGGCGCTGCTCGCCGGCAAGACACCGCGCATTCATTGGTACAGCCTGTACGATCTGCCTCGCGCCTGGCCGGCCACCACCCGCCACAAGGAAGCGGAGGGATCCTCCTATTATCGCCACTTCCATATGGGACTGCTGCGCGAAGACGGGACGCCGAAGATGGCGGCGCAGCGGTTCGAGCGCTTCACACCCGCGCTCGGCATCTGCCAATGGTTCCATTTCGAGGACCATCGGCTCGACGATGCGGTTGACTGGCTCCGGCGGCTGGGGGTGAAATATCTGCGCACTGGGCTGTCATGGGCGGACAGCTTCCGCCCCAATGCGCTTGCGTGGTTCGATCGACAGATGGACGCGCTCGCCGAGTTCGACGTCACCGTCACGTTCTGCTTCACTCCGGAGCACCGCGGCATCGCTCCGCATCACACCAGCCCGCCGCAGGTCCCGGAGGAATTCGCGGCGTTCTGTGCCGCAATGGTCGAACGCTATGCCCCTGCCGTCCGTGAGCCCGCGCCGTGGCGGCCGCGAGCCGTCATGGCCGGCTGAACGAGGAAGGCTCCGATGACCGTCGTGGAGGACAGGCTGGCGGAACCGGGCGATGCTACGAGCTTCCTCCGCGAGCTCGCCGATCGGTCGCGCGCGCCCATTCCGGCCGCCGACCTCGCCATCGTGCTTGCGCATCCGGACGACGAGACGATCGGCTGCGGGGCGCAACTGCGCCGGCTCCTGGGCGCGAAGCTGATCCTCGTCACCGACGGCGCCCCACACAACCCGGATGAGGCGCGCAGCCATGGCTTTTCCAGCTCGGAGGCCTATGCATCGGCGCGCGCGCGCGAGCTCGGCGCCGTGCTCGCGCAGGTCGATATGCCGGAGCGCAACGTGATCAAGCTCGGCTTTTACGACCAGGCGGCGGCGCGGCAACTCACCGACCTGACGCGGACCATCTACTGCCTGTTGTCGGCGCACAATGTGCGCATCGTGCTGACGCACGCCTACGAGGGCGGCCATCCCGATCACGACGCGTCGGCATTCGCGGTGCACGCCGCGGCGGCGCTCGCAGGTCGCCGCGGCCTCGGCATCTCGGTGGTAGAGATGCCGTTCTACCGGGCGGAAGGAGCGCGCGTCGTCATGCAGCGCTTCGACAGGGCATCGGATCGGACGGTCTGCACGATCCGATTGAAACGGCACGAGCGGAAGCTGAAGCGGCGAATGATGGATGCCTACGCAACCCAGCGTGAGACGCTCGCCCCGTTCGGGGTGTGGACGGAGCAATTCCGGCCGGCGCCGGATTACGACTTCACGCGGCTCCCGAACGACGGATGCCTTCTCTATGAGCGCTATCCAACGGGGATGACCGGGGAGCGGTGGCTCGGCCTCGCCCGCGGCGCCCTCGACGAGTTGCAGCTCGGCAAGGGCAAATGAAACTCACGGTTCTCAGCGTCGCTTATCCGTTTGCCCCGGTCGGTCCCGACGCGGCCGGCGGCGCCGAGCAGCTGCTGGCGCAGCTCGATGCGGCGCTGGTGCGCGCGGGCGCGCGTTCGATCGTCGTCGGCTGCGAGGGCTCGCGCCCAGCGGGCATCTTGCTGCCGGTTCCGCGTGCCGACGGATCGCTGACAAAGCAGCGGATCGAGGCGGGACGGGCGCGGCACGCTCGGGCGATCGTCGAGGCGCTGAAGCGTTGGCCGGTCGACCTGGTCCACATGCATGGCGTCGATTTCCCGACCTATCTCCCGCCGCCGGGCGTGCCGGTGCTCGCGACGCTGCATCTCCCGATTTCATTTTATGCTCCCGACGCGCTGCATCCGTTGCGGCCGCAGGTCTGGCTCAACTGCGTCTCTCGCTCGCAGCATGCGAGCTGTGCGGTCAATCCGCGGCTGTGCCGGCCGATCGAGAACGGCGTTCCGGTCGAGCTGTTCGCACAGCGGCATGCGAAGCGGGACTTCGCGCTCGTGCTCGCACGCATCTGCCCGGAAAAGGGCATTCACCTCGCGATCGCGGCGGCGAAGGCGGCGGGAATCCCGCTGCTGATCGCAGGCGAGATCTTCTCCTATCCGGACCATCGGCGCTATTTTGCCCAGGAGATCGCGCCGCGGCTCGATCGATGGCGGCGCTTCATCGGCCCGGTCGGACTTCGGCGTAAGCGGCGTCTGCTCGCGGCCGCGCGCTGTCTTCTTGTACCGTCCCTGGTCGCTGAGACAAGCTCGCTCGTCGCGCGCGAGGCGCTCGCATCGGGGACCCCGGTGATCGCTTTCGCGCGCGGCGCCCTCATCGACACGGTCGAGCCGCGACGCACCGGCTTTGTCGTGCGCGACGAGATCGAGATGGCGGACGCGATCGGCCGCACCGGTGAAATCGATGGCGAGCTCTGCCGTCGCACCGCACGGATGCGCTTCTCCGCGCAGGCGATGATCGAGCAGTACTTTGCGCTGTATGAGTCGATCGTGAAGCACCGCGAGCGGGAGGCGGCGAGCGCGCCCGCGCACCCCGGAATGGCGCCCGTGGCGACGGGTTGATCTGAGTGGACCGCGCGCAGCCGGAGAGGCGTTCATGCCCCGCGCATTCGTCCTCGTGCTCGACTCGGTCGGCATCGGAGCCGCCCCCGACGCCGCGCTCTATGGCGATGACGGTGCCGACACGGTCGGGCACATCGCGGAGGTCTGCGCCCGCGGCGACGGCGATCGTGCCGGTCTTCGCAGCGGTCCGCTGCGCCTGCCGCATCTGGCGCGACTCGGGCTGGGCGAGGCCTGCCGCCTGGCGACCGGCCGTCTTCCGCCGGGGCTCGACCACAACCGTCCGAACGGCGGCCGCTACGGCTGCGCCGCCGAGCTGTCCAAGGGCAAGGACACACCCTCGGGACACTGGGAACTTGCCGGGGTGCCGGTGCGCTTCGACTGGGGCTACTTTCCCCGTACGGTGCCGTGCTTTCCGCCGCCCCTGATCGAAGCGCTGTGCGCACAGGCGAATCTCTCCGGCATTCTGGGCAATCGCCACGCCTCCGGAACCGAGATCATCAGCGAACTTGGCTGCGAGCACATGCGCACCGGAATGCCAATCTGCTACACCTCGGCGGACAGCGTGTTTCAGATCGCCGCGCATGAGACGTCGTTCGGGCTGGAGCGGCTTTATCAGGTATGCGCCACCGCTCGCAGGCTGGTCGACCGTCTGCGGATCGGGCGGGTGATCGCGCGACCCTTCGTCGGAACTGCGCCGGAGAACTTCTCGCGCACCGGAAACCGGCGCGATTATTCCGTGCCACCGCCGTCTCCCACCGTGCTCGACCGCGCCACGGAGGCAGGACGCGACGTGATCAGCGTCGGCAAGATCGCCGACATCTTCGCCCATTCGGGGACCGGACGGGTGGTGAAAGCGAACGGCAACGCCGCGCTCACCGACGCCACGTGCGATGCCATGCTCGCTCTCGCAGACGGCGGGCTTCTGTTTTCGAATTTCATCGACTTCGACTCGGTGCACGGACATCGCCGCGATCCGGCGGGCTACGCGGCCGCGCTCGAGGCCTTCGACGCCCGTGTGCCGGACATTCGCGACGCGCTACGGCCCGACGACCTGCTGGCAATCACCGCCGACCACGGCTGCGATCCGACCTGGCGGGGCACCGATCACACGCGCGAGCAAGTTCTGGTTCTCGTCGTCGGTCCGGGGCGCGCAGCGGGCTGCATCGGTCGACGAAGCACTTTCGCGGACCTCGCCGCCACCGTCGCGCATCACCTCGATTTGGCGCCGCCGCGCGACGGCTTGCGCTTCTGAGTCGCAACTCGCGCGAACATCGACAACTTGCCGCCGCGTCGGCGCGCGACCAGCTCGCGCGTGTTTGCGCGCGATACAGAATGCTTTGTCAGGATTCGAACTGAGGAACACGCATGCATTCGCAATCGTGTCGTGAACCGAGCCGAGGAACGCGCGGCTAGGAACAAACGAATGTGCTTCGCGTTCGCTCCCCAGGTACAAACCTTTCCGCAGCGGCGAAGCGTTACTCATGAACAAGCGTGTGTTGATTACGGGTGGCGCGGGCTTCATCGGCTCTCATCTGACCGATCTTCTGCTCTCAAGCGGCTGCTCGGTCAGGATACTCGACTGCCTTTCCGCGCAAGTTCACCCCGGCGGCGTGGCGCCCGACTATCTCGATCCCGAAGCGGAGCTCGTGGCCGGCGATCTGCGAGACGCGGGGAGCGTCGCGCGCGCGCTCGACGGCGTCGATGTGGTGTTTCACCTCGCGGCTGCCGTCGGGGTCGGGCAGAGCATGTACGACATCGTCCGCTACACGGGGACCAACGAGCTCGGTACCGCGGTCCTGCTCGAGGCCTTGGCGAAACATCCGGTCGAACGCCTCGTCTGCGCGTCCTCGATGAGCATCTACGGCGAAGGCCTGGCGCGGCGGCTTGACGGTGAGACGGTCGAGCCTGACGAGCGGCCGCTCGAGCAGCTGCGCCGCGGCGCGTGGGAGCTGGAGGATGCAGGCGGGGAGCCGCTTGCGCCGCTCCCGACTCCGGAGAGCAAGCGACCGTCGCTGAGCTCGGTCTACGCGCTCAACAAGTACAGCCAGGAGCGGCTCTGTCTGATGGTCGGGAAGGCGTACCGCATTCCAACGGTCGCGCTGCGGTTCTTCAATGTCTATGGCCCGCGACAGGCGCTCTCCAATCCGTACACAGGGGTGCTGGCCATCTTCGCTGCCCGGCTGACCAATGGCCGCCCGCCGTTGATCTTCGAGGACGGAAGGCAACGGCGCGACTTCGTGCACGTTCAGGACGTCGCGCGTGCCTGTGCGCTCGCCATGGAGGCGCGATCGGCGGTCGGCGGGGTGTTCAACATCGGATCGGGACAGAGTCGGACCATCCAATCGATCGCGGAGGATTTGGCAAAGGTACTCGGCCGGGCCGGGCTCGCTCCGCGCCTGACGGGAAAATACCGGGTCGGCGACATCCGTCACTGCTTTGCCGACATCGCCAAGAGCCGCACCGCTCTCGGATTCTCGCCGCAGGTCGACTTTCGCGACGGGCTGGCGGAATTGGCCGAATGGGTCGCCGGACAGGTGGCCCACGACGGCGTGGACGCCGCGACCGCGGAGCTGGAGAAGCGGGGACTGGTAGCATGACCGCGGCGCGGCTCGAGCTCAGGCGCGACCGGCAGCCGGTCCTCGTCACCGGTGGGTGCGGATTTGTCGGCTGCAACATCGCAGCCGCGCTTGCGGCGCGCGGCCGGACCGTCGTGGTCGCGGACAATCTGTCGCGCCGTGGCGCCGCGCTCAATGCCGAATGGTTGCGTGAGCGTTTCGCCGATCGCGTCGTGGTCGCGGTCGCCGACGTGCGAGACCACGATGTGATGGATGAGCTGGTCGCGGACGCGTCCGCCGTGCTGCATCTCGCCGGCCAGGTGGCGGTGACGACGAGCCTCGTCGATCCGATCGAGGATTTCGAGATCAACACGCGTGGAACGCTGAATATCCTCGAGGCGGTGCGCCGGAGAAATCCAAGCGCGCCGGTGATCTTCGCATCCACCAACAAGGTGTATGGCCGTCTGCTGGACGACGGCGCGGTGCACCGTGTGGACGGCCGCTACGCGCCCGATGACGACCGGCTCGCCTCCGGCGTGTCGGAGTGCGCACCGCTCGACTTTCATAGCCCCTACGGGTGCTCGAAGGGCGCCGCCGACCAATATGTCCGCGACTATGCCCGTGTCGCCGGATTGAGGACCGTCGTCCTGCGCATGAGCTGCATCTACGGTCCGCGCCAGTTCGGCACGGAAGACCAGGGCTGGATCGCGCATTTTCTCCTTCAGGCCATGCGGGGCCGGCCGATCACCGTCTACGGCGACGGCTGCCAGGTGCGCGACGCCCTCTATGTCGGCGACGCCGTGGAGGCCTGGATCGCGGCGCTCGACAGCATCGAGAGGACGAGCGGCGAGATATTCAACCTGGGAGGCGGCCCGTCGAATGCGCTCAGCCTTCGCGACCTGCTCGGCTGGATCGAGGAGTCGCATGGTGAGGCGCCCGAGATCCGCATGGAGGCGTGGCGGCCGGGCGATCAGCCCTGGTACGTGTCGGACATCGGCAAGATTTCCCGCGCGCTCGACTGGGCTCCGCGCACGCCGCTGCGTGACGGGCTGCGCGCCCTCGACGATTGGCTTACCGACGGCGTCGCGGCGCCCGCGGCCGGCATCCGCTTGCAGGAGGCGCAGGCGTGAAGATCGCGCTCATCAATCCGAACTGGCAGTTCGAAGGGAGCATCTATTTCGGCTGCCGCTCGCCGCATCTGCCGATCGAGCTTGGCGTGGCGCAGCTCATGCTGGAGCAGGCCGGGCATCGCGTCCGGCTGATCGACGGCCATCTGTTCGACCTGAGCCGCGCCGACATCGCGGCCGAGCTCGCCGCCTTTCGGCCGGACATGACGGTGATCACCACGGCGCCGACCTATCTGTTCTGGCGCTGCGCCCAGCCGGAGCTGCGCGTTCCCCAGCAGGTGGCGCGCACGGCACGCGAATTTTCGCCCTTCCTGGTGGCAGTCGGTCCGCACGGATCGACCACGCCGCGCGCCGCCCTGCGCAAGCTTGCGGTCGACATGGTGGTGATGGGCGAATGCGAGCAGACGCTGGTGCGGCTCGCGGCGGGCGAACGCGATGGCGTCAACGGGACCTGCTACCGCGAGGGCGACGACATCAGGGTCGTTGGGGGACCGCTCTCGGCGCAATTCATCGATCAGCCGCCGCTTGCCTGGCCGGACGAGATGGTGGCGCGCCATCGTCACCACCACCATCGCTTCGACGCGGAGCCCGTCGGTCCGGGAGCGGAGGTGGAATCATCGCGCGGCTGTCCCTACAGCTGCACGTTCTGCGCCAAGGAGAACTTCCGCGATCAGTATCGCAAACGGCCGGCGGAGGCCGTTCTCGACGAGATCGCCGCGCTACGGCGCCAAGGCGTCGAGTACATCTATTTCATCGACGAGATCTTCCTGCCCAACAAGCCCCTGCTGGAGGGGCTCGTCGGACGCGGACTGAAATTCGGCGTGCAGACGCGCATCGATCTGTGGAAGCCGGACGCGATCGAGCTTCTCGGCCGCGCTGGCTGCGTGTCGGTCGAGGCCGGTATCGAGAGCCTCAGTCCGGAGGGCCGGGATGCGCTGGCCAAGCGCTGTCGGCTCAGCACCGAGGAGCTCGCCGACCGCCTGATCATCGCCAAGCGACACATACCGTTCGTTCAGGCGAACCTGATCGAAATGCCGCAGGACGACGACGCGGCCGTGCAGCATTGGCGCACGCAGATGCGCGACGCCGGCATCTGGGCGAATGATCCGGTGCCGCTCTTTCCATATCCGGGATCGCCGGATTATCGCCGGCTGTGGGGCTTGCCGGACGACAGCGCCTGGGAACGGGCGCATGATTACTATCTCGGTCAATTCCGCGACTTCAGCGACGTGCAGGACGACCGGCCGCGGCGCCTGCGCGAATTGGAGCTGGAGGTGCGGGGATGAGTCCGCCCTCGTTGCGCATCCTGATGACGGCCGACGCCGTCGGCGGCGCGTGGGTGTACGCGACATCTCTCGCGCGGGCGCTGTGCGGCGGCGGACACCAGGTCTGCCTGGTGACGCTCGGTCCACCGCCGCGCGACGACCAGCGGCGGGAGGTGGCCGGCGTGACCGGGCTCGACCTGACCGTCACCGATCTGGCGCTGGAATGGACGGATTCCGAGGGGCGCGATTTTTCGCGCGCCATGAGATGCCTGGCGGAGCTGGAGCGGCGACTCACTCCGGACATCGTGCACGTCAACGGCTATCGCGAGGCCTGCGCGGCATGGCGCGCGCCGGTCGTCGTCGTGGCGCATTCCTGCGTGTGCTCATGGTGGCGGGCCTGTCACGGGGATGATCCGCCGAGGCCGCAGTGGGCGGCCTATGCGGCGAATGTGCGCGCCGGGCTTGCCGCGGCCGAGCGCTGGGTCGCGCCGACCGCAGCGTTTCGGGCCGAGGTCGAGACGCTCTACGCTCCGCCGACGCGGGGCCAGGCGATCTGGAATGGCCTCGATCCGGCCGGCGCGCCGGCACCCAAGGAGCCGTTCATCCTGTCGGCCGGCCGGCTGTGGGATGTGGCGAAGAACGTGTCGGCCCTCGCCCGGGTGGCGGCGCGCATCCCCTGGCCGCTGCGCGTCGCCGGTCCGCTCGCGGGGTGCGGCGCGGCCGGGCGCGACTTCGACGCAAGCCGCGTCGCCTGGCTCGGCGAGTTGCCGCGCGCCGACCTCATCGCGCACATGCAACGCGCATCGATCTTCGCGGCGCCCGCCGTGTACGAGCCGTTCGGTCTGACCGTGCTCGAGGCGGCACTCGCAGGCTGCGCGCTCGTCCTCTCCGATATTCCGAGCTTCCGCGAGCTTTGGGGCGGGGCGGCGCTGTTCGTCGATCCGCGCGACGGCCGAGCGATCGAGTCCGCCCTCACGCGGCTGGTGTGCGATCGCGATCTGCGCCGGGAGCTTCAGCGCGCCGCGCAGGCGCACGCGCGCCGCTATTCGCTCGCATCGATGTACGACGCCTATTGCGGGCTGTACCGGACGATGGCGGGCGCGCGTCGGGCGGTCGGAGGGCCGCCACGACGCCCGCAGATCGAGGCACGCCCATGAAATTCGCGCTGTTCTATCACTCCTTCGTCTCATGCTGGAACCACGGCAACGCGCATTTCCTGCGCGGCCTCGCGCGCGCACTGCACGCGCGGGGCCATCGGGTGGCCGTTCATGAGCCGGCGGACGGCTGGAGCCGCATGAACGCGCTGCGGGAGCCCGGCGGAGCAGCGGTTCTGCACGAATGCGCCGGCCTGGTGCCGGGCATCGAGCTCCATTCCTACGCCCTCGCGGCCCTCGATCTCGATCGCGCGCTCGACGGCGCCGATGTGGTGATCGCGCATGAATGGAACGATCCCGCCCTGATCGAGCGGCTCGGCGAACGCCGGCGCCGGGGAGGGCGCTTCCTTCTGTTCTTCCACGATACGCATCATCGCGCGGTGAGCGCGCCGGACGATCTCGATCGGTTCGATCTCACCTCTTTCGATGCCGTGCTCGCATTCGGCGAAGTCCTGAGTTCCGTCTATCGCGAACGTGGGTGGGGCCGGCGTGCCGTCACGTGGCACGAAGCGGCCGATGTGGCGCTGTTTGCGCCGCAGCCCGATGTGCGCAAGGCGGTCGATCTGATCTGGATCGGAAACTGGGGCGACGGCGAGCGCGACCAGGAGCTCCAGCACTTCCTTGTCGAGCCCGCCGTGCAGGCCGGCGCAAGCGTACGGCTCAATGGCGTTCGCTATCCCGAGATCGTGAGCCGCAAGCTGCGGAGGCTCGGCTTCTCGCTCGGCGGCTGGCTGCCCAATCACCGCGCGCCGGCCGCCTTCGCCGAAGCCCGTCTCACCGTGCACGTGCCGCGCCGACCCTATGTCGAGGCGCTGCAGGGAATTCCGACGATCCGCATGTTCGAAGCGCTGGCATGCGGCATTCCGCTGGTGAGCGCACCGTGGGCGGATATCGAAGGGCTGTTTCCCGACGGCAGCTACCTCAAGGCGAGGAGCGGGGACGAGATGAAGGCGGCGATACGGGCGGTGCTGCACGACCCCGACATGGCCGCGGCGATCGCGGCGGCCGGGAGCCGCGCGGTCGCAGAGCGACACACATGCAGCCACCGCGCCGATGAATTGCTCGCGCTGGCGCACAGGCTCAGGCCGGCGGCCAGCACAGCAGCGCCGACGCCGCGCGAGGCGGACCGCATGGTGATGTCATGAGGATCGCGTTCTTCGGATCGAGCCTGGTGTCGTCGTACTGGAACGGCGCCGCAACCTACTATCGCGGCCTGCTGCGCGAGATCGCGGCGCACGGTCATACCGTCACCTTCTACGAGCCCGACGCGTTCGACCGGCAGCGGCATCGGGACATGCCCGATCCGAGCTGGGCGCGCGTGGTCGTCTATCCGGCAACCGAGGACGGGTGGCGGGCTGCGCTCGACGAGGCGGCGCGGACCGCCGATCTGCTGGTCAAGGCGAGCGGGGTCGGGGTTTTCGACCGGGAGCTCGAGACGGCGGTGCCGGACGCGGCGCGGCCGGGCATGATGACGATCTATTGGGACGTCGACGCGCCGGCGACCTTGGAAGCGATGGCGGCCGATCCCGGTCATCATCTGCGGCGCCTCATTCCCCGCTACGACCTGGTGCTGACCTATGGGGGCGGCGATCCGGTCGTGCGCGAATACGTCGGCGCGGGCGCGCGCGGCTGCGTGCCGGTGTACAACGCGGTCGATCCCGCCACGCACTTTCCGGTGCCGCGCCAGCCCGAGTATGGCTGCGACCTGAGCTTTCTCGGCAATCGGCTTCCCGACCGCGAGGCCCGGGTCACCGAATTCATGATCGAGGCGGCGCGACGGCTGCCCGACCGGTCGTTCCTCCTCGGGGGAGCAGGATGGCGGGCGGAGGACATGCCGGCGAACGTGCGCGTCGCCGGCCATGTCGGCAGCGGTTCGCACAACGCGTTCTATTGCTCGGGAACGGCGACGCTGAACGTGAATCGCGGGAGCATGGCGCGCTACGGCTTTTCTCCGCCGACGCGGATCTTCGAGGCGGCCGGCGCTGCAGCCTGCATCATCACCGACGAATGGGCCGGGATCGACTGCTTTCTCGAGCCGCAGGCGGAAATTCTCGTCGCGCGGGACGGAGCGCAGGTCGCCGACCTCCTTCGCGCCTTGTCGGAGCGCGACGCGCGCCGCATCGGCGGGGCCGCGATGCGGCGCGTCCTGGCGCAGCACACGTATGCGCATCGGGCGCGGCAGGTGATCAAGCTCCTGAACATGACATCCAGCACAAGCGAGGCAGCGGAATGAAGCTCGACATCGTCATGTTTGGTCTTTCGATCACCTCCTCGTGGGGGAACGGCCATGCCACGATGTATCGCGCCCTGGTCAAGGCCCTCGCGGCGCGCGGCCACGCGGTCACCTTTCTCGAGCGGGATACGCCCTGGTATCGCGAGCATCGCGACCTTCGCGATCTGCCTTATTGCCGGATCGAGCTCTACGACACACTCAAGGAGGTGCCGCGCCGGTTCGGCACGCTGGTCAAGGACGCACATCTCGTGATCCTCGGCTCCTACGTGCCGGACGGCGCGATGCTCGGTGAGTGGATTACCAGCACGGCGCGTGGCGTGACGGCGTTCTACGACATCGACACGCCAGTGACCCTGGGGCGGCTCGACAGCGACGAGAACGATTACATCAGGCCCGCCACCATCCCGCGGTTTTCGCTCTATCTGTCGTTCACCGGCGGACCGACGCTCAGCCTGATCGAGGACGTGTACGGCAGCCCGCGCGCCCGCGCGTTCTATTGCGCGGTCGATCCGGAGCGCCATGCGCCGGTGGCCGCAACGCGCAAGTGGACCCTGGGCTATCTCGGGACGTACAGCGAGGACCGCCAGCCGGCGCTCGAGCGTCTGCTGATCGAGCCGGCACGCCAGCTGCCCGCGCATCGCTTCGTGGTCGCCGGCGCGCAATATCCGGCGGACATCCGCTGGCCGGCCAACGTCGACGTCGTCGAGCATCTCCCGCCGGACGAGCATCCCGCGTTCTATTGCAGCCAGCGCTACACGCTCAATCTCACCCGTGCCAGCATGGCGGCGGCCGGGTTCTCTCCCAGCGTGCGGCTGTTCGAGGCGGCGGCATGCGGGGCGCCTGTGATCAGCGACTGTTGGCCGGGCATCGACACCTTTCTCGCGCCCGGGCGCGAGATCTTGCTCGCGGATACGACAGACGATGTTCTGCGGACGATCGCCGAGCTGCCGGAGCCGCAGCGCCTCAACATAGCCGCGGCGGCGCGAAAACGCGTCCTGCAGTCGCACACGGCCGATCATCGCGTGTCTCAACTCGAACGATACTATTCGGAAGCGGTCGCGGCGCGCGCGGCGAAACGCAGTGTCGCCGACGGCGTGGAGGCTGTTGCATGAGCAGCGCTATTGTGTCGGGTTTTTGCCTTCGGAACATGCGCGCGAGAGGATCGTTGGCACCTTAGTTGCCCCACAGGAAGCTTTGCACAAGCGAATGAGAATACGGGGACAGGCATGCATGGAGACGAGGCGGATGAGTGGCGTACCGAAACTGAACATCGTGGTGACGGGAGGCGCCGGGTTCATTGGCTCTAATTTGTGCGATCGGCTGATTCGTCAAGGGCACCGCATCGTGTGCGTCGACAATCTCTTCACAGGCACATATGGGAATATTCAGCCTTTGATGAATCACCCCAACTTCCGATTCATCGAGCACGATGTACGCGATCCGCTGAAGGTCTACGGGCCGGTCGATCGCATCTACAACCTGGCCTGCCCGGCTTCGCCGCGCCACTATCAGCGCGACCCGATCGGTACGCTGCGGACCTGCACGCTGGGGGCCTACAACGTGCTCGAGCTCGCATGCGAGAAGGACGCGCGCGTGCTGCAGGCGTCCACCAGCGAGGTGTACGGGGATCCGGAAATCCATCCGCAAGTCGAAGCCTATGTGGGCCACGTGAATCCGATCGGGCCGCGCGCCTGCTACGACGAAGGCAAGCGCTGCGCCGAGACGATGTTCTTCGACTATCGCCGCGTGCACCGCGCCCGCGTCAAGGTGGCGCGGATTTTCAATACCTACGGCCCGCGCATGCTGGAAAACGACGGGCGAATCATCTCCAACTTCATCGTCCAGGCCCTCAAGGACGCGCCGATCACGGTTTATGGCGACGGCACGCAGACCCGGTCGTTCTGCTTCGTGGACGATCTGCTCGAAGGGCTCGAGCGTCTGATGGAGAGCGCCGACGAGATCACCGGCCCCTTCAACCTCGGCAATCCTGACGAACGGTCGGTGCAGGAGATCGCGAGCCTCGTGCGCGATCAGGCCGGCTCGCAGTCTCGCATCGAATATCGTCCGCTGCCGCAGGACGACCCGCGTCGCCGCCAGCCGTCGATCGCAAAGGCGTACGAACTCATGGGCTGGAAGCCGCGCGTCGCCCTGAACAAGGGGCTGCGCACGACGATCGACTACTTCATCCTCAAGATCGCGAGCGAGGATGCGGAGAGCAGCCGGCCGGCCGCGTCGCTCCGCCTGCAAGGCACTCGTTCCTCCGCGCGGCGGCGGACGGCGGTGGGCCAGGGGACCGCGATGCAATAACAGGGGCGCGTCGAGAGCGCGCCCCCAGGATCGACCAGGCCGTTCTGCCGAAACGGCAGAGTTCAGCCAGGCGTTTAATGGCCGCTTCCCTGGGCAGAGCCATCGGTGGCCAGGACGGCGTGCGACGCGCCGAGGGCGGCCACCCGATGGCGAGACTCGCGCCGAGCAACGTGGTCGCCGGAGACGTATGAGGCGTAGGCCTGCGCGGTGGGCGACTCGCTCATGAGCTCGAAATGCCCGGCATCCGCGTTGTGCCAGACCGCCCCGTGGAGGAGGCCGTACTGCGCGGCGAGCGCGGTGACACCGGCCGGAAAGCGCCGGGTGACGCGATTGCGACCGGTCTGATTGATGTCGATCGCGAGTCCGCGCGGATGCATGTTGCACCGATAGCAGCTGCCGTGCGCGCGCCAGCCGCCCATGAAGTCGATGCGATAGCCGGTGGCCTCGAGGGCGGTCACGAAAGCCTGAAAGCTCGATGCAGCGCGGTGGGCGACGCAGGCGGTCGCGCCGGAGACCGCGCGTATCAGCGACAAGCTGCCGCCACAGCTTGCGCCATGATGAGCGACGTGCGACTGGCGCGATTCCCTCGTGCGTGCGGCTCGCGCCGACTTGTGCACGACCCTTACGGCCATGCAGTTGCCGCTAGTCTGTTGCGCGTCGGATCCCATGACGGCGGTCGCGCAACTCGTCGACGGGACGGATGAGCGGACCGAACGTGCATCTGCAGAGCCAATCGAGGTCGCGGCGAGAATGGCGGCGGTCGCCATGAGTGAAGACAGGTTTCGCATTGCGCTCTCCCAGCTTTCTCGAAATTGACCCGGTGCTAACACGGGGGAGAGCGGCGCGATCTTAAACCCCTGATTAACCTGAACGACGCTGCGCGCGAGTTAGGGTTAAATGCCGGAACGGGATATGGTTTTTTGCACGAGCTGCGGTTAACAGCAGCGTTTGGCGTGGTAAATTCTGCGTCGGCGAGTAAACCTTATTACGAATTCTCTCGAAACCGGCGGATCACTCGAAGCAGTGAGTTCGATCCGCCTGTGGTTGGAAGAATGGTGCGCAGCAAGCCGCTGGTGCACGGATGCCGGCACACGAGCAGGAGATCTGCGCGAGTGAAGGGCGCCAGGCGAGCTTGAGGACTGCGCGTGCTGCCGCCCGTTTCACGGTTGTGGACCGCGTGATGTGACCACGTGTAGGCAGTGCGAGGAGAGGTATTCGGCGATTTGGGTTCGAGCACGCTCGGTGCAAAGAATCCGGGCGGTTGCTCGAAAACGGAAGGCACTGCGTGGGGATTGCCACACGGCGACGACATGTGGTGCCGTCTGGGCGGCTCTCAGGTGAAACGAGCTCTCATGGCACAAGCGATTTGGTAACGCGATGTGGATTTGCTTGTGGAACCCGCGTCAGTCGAATTCCCGACTGTGCCGCCGATCCCTTTCCTGGTTCCCTGCGTTACACGACTGGCCAAACAAACGTCCTATTGCATGAACCAGCCGTGGCTCACCACGATGGATTGTCCGGTCAGCGCATTCGAGCCGAAGGAGGCCAGAAACAAGGCGGTCTCGGCGACGTCCTCGACCGTGGTGAACTCGCCATCCACGGTTTCCTTCAGCATCACGTTCTTGACGACCTCCTGCTCGGAAATCCCGAGCTCCTTTGCCTGCTCGGGAATCTGCTTGTCGACCAGCGGCGTGCGGACGAAACCGGGACAGATCACGTTGGCGCGGACGCCATGGGCGGCGCCTTCCTTGGCCACGACCTTCGCCAGACCGAGGAGGCCGTGCTTGGCCGTGACATAGGGCGCCTTGAGCACCGAGGCTTCCTTCGAGTGCACCGAGCCCATGTAGATGATGCTGCCGCTGTTCTGCTTGTACATCTGGCGCAGCGCCGCCCGTGTGGTGAGGAAGGCGCCGTCGAGATGGATCGACAACAGCTTCTTCCACTTGGCGAACTCGAACTCGACCAGCGGCGCGACGATCTGAATGCCGGCGTTGCTGACCAGAACGTCGATGGCGTCGAAGGTCTTGACCACGCTGGCAAGACCCGCCTCCACCTGGTCCTCGTTGGCGACATCCATGGCGACGCCCATGGCGCGCTTGCCGCTCGCGTCGATCTCCCGGGCGGTGGCTTCGGCCGCCTTCTGATCAAGGTCGGCAATCGCAATCTTGGCCCCTTCGCGCGCGAAGATGAGGGCGATCTCCTTCCCGATGCCGCTGGCCGCGCCGGTGATCACCGCGACCTTGTCGGCGAGGCGGGCCTGACGGGCGGCGCTCGATGAGATCCTATCTTGCAAGTTCATGGACTATTCCTTTCCGCGCGGCGGGCGGGCGCATATCTCGCAACTTCTCCGCTCGGCCCATTCGTTGCCGGCGGCCGAGCGCCTTCGAACAGGACGCCCCCGCGGGAAGCCTTCCTCAGGTGTCGCGCATTGTCTTTTCCAATTCGCGCTAATCTTTTCCATTCTTGCGCTGCTCTTTGTGATCATGGGCCCGCGGTTCCGGAGCGTGTCGGCCGGACGATTCGAACCGCTGAGTCGCGATGGCCAATTGCGTTCGTCGCGTCCTGATCCGCACCGTGGCGGACACGGCCAGAATACGTTTTCAGCAATGCCAGGTATGGATGAGCACGGTCTGGTAGTCGGGCGCCTCGAGGCCCCATCGGGGAATGCAATCCACCAGCCTGAATCTCAGTCCGTGCACCTCGGACATCATTCCTTCGCGCTCGCCGCCGAAAGCGCCGCGCGTCAGGTAGCCGGCGACGAAGAGTTGGCGAGAGACGGCCCGGGGCGCGGCCTCGTAGATCTGTTGCAGGCTGAGTCCTGGCGGAAGGCAGACCCCGAGCACGTCGTGATCCGGGTAACGGCGAAGCGCCTCCAGGGCATCCAATGGCTGGACGGGATACCAAGCGGGCCGCCGGAACCGGGGATTGTCCTCCGGCGCGAAGAGGTCGGTGGCGAGCGTTTCGATCTCCTCGACCTGGTGCAGGCAATACGCCCAGAAGCCGGTCCCGGCGGCCACCGTCAGCAAGGGAGCCCGGAGATGGCGATGGAGGTAGGCGAGAGCCTCGGCGCTGGGCAGGGCGCACGCCAGTCGGCCGGCGATCGTACGGGCGAGGCGTTCGTCGCTGATGCGGCGGGTGTGCTGCTCGATCAGATCGCGCGACGGCAGTTGATGTCGCGCCAGGTGCGTCTGATAAAGATCATCGATGGCATGCATGGTCGTTAGAGAGCCACTCGACTCACCTTGCATGTGCGCAGCCAGCGGGTGACTGCTCCCAATCAGCCAGGCTGTGATTGCTCCCAATATGGCGGCGAGTCTATCAAACAAAATATTAGGGCTGTGAAAATTTTCGGTCGGCGCCGTATCTCGCCTGTCGCGCCAATGACCCAGCTGCGGGCCGAGCCAGCCGTGGCACAGGCGTGTCCTGATGCGCGCGATCGAGAATGCCGGCCATGGCGTTGGCTATCGCTTGGGTCAGGTGCCGCCCGGCCGAGTGATTCGGACCGCCGGCTCCGTGATCACACCGTTGGGACAGGGCCCTGCATGTACATGGCGCAGCGCGCAGCGCGCCGCGGGCGGCGGCATGCCGTCGTGGGGCGATTATTTCAAGATCTCCAATGTCAGTGGCTTGAGGCGGAAATTGTTGCAAGCATTCAACAGGATGGGACAATTCGAGATCGCGACGATCTGCGGCATCAATGCGCGCATGACCATATAATCGCCCGGCTTGCCCTTCGGGGCCCGTATCTCCCACGCGCCGTTGTCGTCGTAAGCCACCGTCATGAAGACGTTGAAGCAGGCATCGATATTGAAACTCCAGCGGTCCATTCCGTAGCCGCGAATCGCCATTTCAAGATTAGACTGGCAGTTCCGCGCGCCCTTGCCGGTCTCGCCATAGCGCGCAACGTTCAGGTGCTCACTGCAGTAGCCGCCGCCACAATAGTTCTCGCCGGTCAGGTCCTCTTCGATGTGCCACATCTCCCGGGTGCGATTGCTGTAGAGGACATGCGGGGCGGTCAGCTTCCAATTCAGGTTGACTGCGCGACTTGAATGCATCGACAGCATCTCACGAACGTCATCTCGATTGAACGAAATGAGATCGGCGACCTGTTCTCCCTCGGGTTGGGTGAGCTTGAGCTTCCGGCCAGCCTCGATTTCGAAGCTGATGTTCCCGGCCGGCGGGAGCGTGACCGGCTCACCCGGATGGAGAACGGCGGTTGCGCGGCTCGTCATCAAATGATCTTCCTGGATGGGGACTGGAATGCACAGCAGGAGTGCAGGAAGCGCAACAAGGAAGGCCGTTGCGGCAACCTTTGTCTGCGCTGACGGCGACGGTTACTCCGGCAAGGGCTTGCCCCGCGTTTCCGGCAGGAACGGAGCCGCCGCCAGGCTCAGGATATAGACGGTCGCGATCATCATCGCGGCCTGGCTGAAGCCGCCGAAATTCGCGATCAGCCAGCCGGAGATGAGCGGGCCGGTCCACGCAATCAGGCGCGGCGTGTTGAATATAAAGGCCGTCGCGGTCGCCCGGATCCGGGTCGGAAACAGTTCGGGCAGCCAGGCTGCCATCCAGGTGTACTGGCCGGACACGAAAATGCCGCTGAACGCCGCCGCGAGCAGCATGAGCGTGAGATCCTGCGTCCAGACAAAGAACAAGGGCACCGAGAGGAAGGCCAGCGCGACATACACGATGGTCACCGGCTTGCGTCCATAGGCGTCGGCCAGGAAGCCGAAGCCGGCATATCCGAAAATCGCAGCGCCGTTGGCGGCCATCGCGGCGTAGCTCGCCCATTGCTGCGCGGGCAGGCCCGCTTTCGTGGCGACCGCCGCCATATAGGGCGGCATCCAGGCCGAGATGCCCCAGAAAGCGAATGTCGACGCAAGCGACATCAGGAAGGTGAGGATCACGCGCGGCCGGATTTCGCGGTCGGCGAACAATTCGGCCACCGTGAAGCGCGCCAGTGACTGCTCTTGTCCGCTCAAGGCGGCGCCGGTGCGCTTGCGCTCGTTGGCGGCAGCGCGACGCTCGTTCACGCGCTCCCATTTGTCGGACTCGGGGATCGCCCGCCGAATCCACATCGTCAGCAGCGCCGGAACGACGCCAAGCAGGAACATGGTGCGCCAGGCGCCGGGGCCGATCGGGCTGATGAACAGCCAGGCGAGCGACGCCAGGAAGAAGCCGATGCCGAACCCGCATTGCATGAGGCCGACGCCTTTGCCGCGGTTCTTGTCGGGCCACAGTTCGGAGACGATCGATGTGCCGGTCACCCATTCGGAGCCGATCGCGACACCGACCAGAAACCGCAACACCGCCAATGAAATCCAGTCCCAGGCGAAGGCGCTCAATCCCGTCATGATCGAATAGGCCAGGATCGCCAGGATCATCGTGCGCTTGCGTCCGATGTAGTCGGCAATCACGCCGCCGATCAGACCGCCGATGCCCCAGCCGAGCAGCGTCAACGCGATCACGGTGCCGGCATAGACCGGAATCTGCGAGAACTGGGACGGATCGAGCAGTTGGCGCAGCGCGACGCCGACCGAGATCAGCAGCGCATAGGTCTCATAGCCGTCAAACAGCCAGCCGAGGTTGGAGGCGATGAGCGTGTTCCACTGGCCGCGATTGAGCGAGTGGTACCAAGGCTGCGAACCTGCAGTGATGTCCGACATCGCAATTTCCCCTGACCGGCATTGAACAGACGACTCGGGGGCAGAGTAGACAATAGCAGACAGGGGGGCTCCCAAGGCAATAGGCCCGCTGCCGCCCCGTGCGCTTGCGGGGCCGCTGCCGGCCAACATGCCTTCGTAGGCGCTGGATTGCCCGCAATACATCATTTGGTGGCGCTATTCACATACAGCAGATCAGCTTCAAGGGTGATATGAAGACTGCGGCCGGGTCCATTTACACTCTGGCGAAGCGTCCTGTAGCGTGGACGGCCTGGCACCGCTGGTGACGCCATGAAGATTCGACGCAGAACTTTCGTGCGCTTGGCGGCGGCAGCCGCGACACTGCCGGCCTTGCCTCGATTTGCCAGCGCAGCGGCATATCCTTCGCGGCCCGTTCAACTCATAATCGGCTATCCGCCCGGCGGATCTGCCGACATGACCGCGCGGCTGTTCGGCCAATGGCTGTCG
>DASTZX010000360.1:0-10839 GCA_035764045.1 Xanthobacteraceae bacterium
GGCGGAGCGCTTTCTCGCAAGTGCCGGGATCAAGGCGGTGCATGTCCCGTTCAAAGGCGGTGCCGAAGCGATGTCGGAAGTCATGGCTGGCCGGGTCGATTTCTTCTTTGGACCCGTTGGACTGGTCCTTCCGCTCGTCCGCGACGGCAAGCTCACCGCTCTGGTGGTGAACGGCGCGAAGCGTTCCGCCGCGCTGCCCGACGTGCCCACCACGGGCGAGGCCGGCTATGCCGATGCCGACTATCCGTTCTGGTTCGCGCTGTTCGCGCCGGCGAAGACCCCACGAGAAATTGTCGAGAAGCTCAACCGCGAGGCCCAAAAGGCGCTGAATGCGCCGAAGGTCCGGGAGAAGCTGACGGCTCTCGGCGTTGATCGGATGATCATGAGCCCGGCCGAATTCGATGCGTACATCCGGAAGGACATCGTCGCGAGCGCCGCACTGGTCAAGTCAGCCGGCATCAAGCCCGAGTGATGGTGAAGGGCGCTAAGGCAATATCTGCTGGTCGTTGACCGCGACAAGGGCATAGAGGCCGTTCCCGTCCGTCTGCCGGGCGTCGGTCGCCGGCGACGTCTTCCGTCGGGTACCGGCCCTTTGGGAGTACCGACGGCGCGACCCTGACCGACGACCGCCAGCTCGATATATTGCTCATCCAGCCTTGCACCGGGAGGACCAGATGCCACTCGGTCGAATGAAGCGGCGCGGGTTCATCGCGATCGTCGCGGCAGCCGCTGCCTGGCCGGTGACGTGCAGCGCCCAATCCGGTTCTCCCACTGCGTCGACAAGCAGCAGGTCAATGGAGAGCCTGGTGCTTGCCACATACCAGCCGCGCACCGGGCGTTTCCTCTACGCCGTCAATCAGGCAGCGGCCACCCGGGGCTCCATCTCGGTCTACGATATCGGTGCCGGGCATCGCCTCGTTAAGACCATCGAGACCGTTCGCGACGTGGACGACGTCAAGGGCGTCGCCGCCAGCGCGGCGACAGGCCGGCTCTACGTGGCCTACCGCACCCCCTCCGGCGTCGGGATGATCTATTGCCTGAATGTCTACGATGATGCGGTGCTCTGGAATCGCGCCATCGATCCAGATATCGACCGGCTGGCGATTCATCCGGGCGGGCAGCTCTTGTACGTTCCGACCTGGGAAGGCGGCTCGGCCGACTTTATCAACGTCCTCGATGCCAGCACGGGCGATGTCGTTCGCAAGGTGAAGTTCTCCAATGCATCGCACGATACCCAGTTCCCGGTGTCGGGGCCGCTCTTTCAGGAAACCAAGGCCGCGGACGGAAGCGGGAAATATCTCTATCTGATCGATCCGCAGAGCTACGCGGTCTCCCGGATCGGCCCTTACGCCGGCGTTCTCGGGCCCTATGCGGTCGATGGCATGAGCCGCTACGTGGTCAACAGCGTGACCGGCCTGTGGGGGATGCAGGTTGCCGACCTCAAGAGCGGCCGCATCGTCACCGCCACCCTTGCGGAGCATCCGCCCGGCGAGCCTGGGCTGCTGCACGGGATTGGCTGGACGCCCGACGAGCGCGAGGTGTGGCAGAGCGGCAGCGCGGGCGATCCGCACGTCTATGTATGGAGCATGCGCGATCCGATGGCCCCGGTCTTGGCGGAGCGGGTCAGCATGAAAAGCCGCGGAGGGTCGCATTGGGTCACCTTCGACATCGAAGGCAACTACGCCTATGTGGCGCCCGCCAAGAGCAGCGATGACGCCACCGAGATATTCGACGCTCACACCCACAAGTCCCTGGGCCTGATCGGCTCGACGGAGGACATGATCGAGATCGATTTTGCCGACGGCAAAGTCAGCCGCGTCGGCGATCAGTATGGCGTCGGGCGCGTCGTGCGCACTTCGACGAACTGAATCGACGGGGATGTCGCCCAAGCGATCCGCCCTTTGGCGGGCACTTCCGCATCCGGCCCGACTGGGAAGGAAGCGGCGTGGTCCCGATTGTGTGGCGCGCGCGCATGCCTACCTATAAGCGATGGGTCCTTCATTCGAGGGCGTAGCGCACCCCTTCTTCACCATCGGGCATTCGACCCGCCCGATCGAGGAGTTCGCCGCGCTTGCGGCATCGGCGGAGGTGCGCCTGATCGTCGACGTGCGCACGGTGCCGCGCTCGGCCCGCAATCCCCAGTACAACGCCGAGAGCCTGCCCGCCACGCTCGCGCCGTTCGGCCTCGACTACATCCACATCCGCGCCCTGGGGGGCCTGCGCGGAAAGATCCGCGATGTGTCGCCCGATGTGAACGCTGCCTGGCAGAATCAGAGCTTCCACAACTATGCCGACTACGCGATGAGCGAGGCGTTTGGCGCCGGGCTGGCGGAGCTCCGCGCCCTCGGCCACGAGCGGCGGTGCGCCATCATGTGCGCCGAGGCGGTGTGGTGGCGCTGCCATCGCCGCATCATCACCGACTATCTGCTCGCGGCGGGCGAAAGCGTCTTCCACATCCTGGCGAAGGACCGCATCGAGCCCGCCCGCATGTCGGAGGCGGCACGACCCGGCCCGCACGGCGCGCTGATCTATCCGCCCGATCAACTGGGCCTCGGCGTCTGATCCGGCGCGCCCCGCGCCGCCGGCGCACGTCAGGCCAGCTCCGCCGCGATGAGGTGCGTGACCTTCGGTTCGCCGTCGACATTGAAGTGCTGCACCTCGGCCTGCATCACGCGGTCCGCATTGGTCACCCGCTCGTGCTGGCGCAGATGCTCGAGCCATGACTCGACCAGAAATGTCTCGACCATGCAGGCCGGATCGGCGGCGTCCTCGAATACGCCCCAGCGGTAGGCCCCGTCGCGCCGCCGCTCCTGTCCGAGGCGCTCGATCGCAGCGAGGAACGCGTCGCGCCGGGCGGGATCGATGCGATACTCCACCATCACCAGCACCGGGCCGCGATCCTCCTCGATCGCACCGCTCACGATCGGCGCCGCCCAGTGCATCGACGGCGCGAGGTCGATGTCCACGCCGGTCTGCAGATGCCAGCGCCAGGTCAGCGGGATGGCGATGACGATGCCCGCCGCCGCGATGAGGTTGGCGAGCGGAAGCCCCCACCAGGCGGCCACCTGTCCCCACAGCGCGCTGCCCGCGGTGTGGGCGCCGAAATAGACCGTCATGAACAGCGCGAGCCCGCGCGCGCGCACCCATTCCGGCAAGGCGACCTGGGCCGAGACGTTGAGGGTGGAGAGCACCGCGATCCACGCCGCGCCGGCGAGGATGCTGGCGACCAGCGCCGTCGCGGTATCGCGCGCGAGGGCGAACAGCACCAGCGCCAGCGCGGTCCCAATCGTGCCGGCCGCAACCAGCCGATCCGCGCCGAGCTGCGCCTTGGCGTAGGGAAGCGCGAACGATCCCGCGATGGCGCCGGCACCGATCGCGCCGAGCAGCAGCCCGTAGACTTCCGGCCCGGCCGCGATCTGGCTGCGCGTCAGCAGCGGCAGCAGCGCCCAATAGGCGCTCGCGAACACGAAGAATGCGACGGCGCGCAGCAGCGTCGCGCGCAGATGGGAATTGTGCCGCGCGTAGCGCAAGCCGGTGCGGATCGCCGGTGCAAACCGTTCCGCCGGCAGCCGGCTCACGGCGCGGCGGGGCGGGCGCCACCACACCAGGCCCGCATTGATGCCGAGATTACTGGCCGCATTGACCCAGAACGGCGCCGTGATGCCGAGCACCGCCGTCAACGCGCCGCCGAGCGCCGGCCCGATCGCCCGGGCGAGGTTGAAGCCGATGCTGTTGGCGGCGATCGCCGCCTGCAGGTCCTGCTTCGGCACGAGCTGCGGGGTGACCGCCTGCCAGGCGGGCGCGGTGAGCGCGCCGAACGCGCCGATCAGGAACGTGAAGACCAGAAGGATCGTGGGCGTCACCAGGTGGAGGGCGACGAGCGCCGCGAAGATCGTCGCGATCAGCGTGTTCGCGATCTCGCCGTAGATGAGCAAGTGCCGGCGCTCGACGATGTCGGCGACCGCGCCGGCCGGAATCGCGACCAGGAAGATCGGCAGGCCGGCGGCGACCTGGACCAGTGAGACGATCAGCGGGTCGGGGTTGAGGCCGGTCATCAGCCAGCCCGATCCCGCCGAGTACATCCAGGTGCCGATGTTCGCCAGAACGCTCGCGGTCCAGATCACCGCGAACGCCGGATAGCGGAACGGGCGCAAGGCCGAACCGCCGCTGGGCCGGCGGCCGCCCGCATCGGTTCGTGCCGCATCCGCCGCCATGGGTTCGACCTCCGCTCGACAAGATGGCGTCGCGAGCCCGTCATCTCCACATAGCCCGCGACAGCCACCACCCCGATCCCTCGGCCGCCTCGACGGCCGGCGTACACGATGCACGAAGGGCCGGGGGCCGCAACCGCCACAACGGCGAGGTTGAACGCCATGGCCACACCCTCCCGATCCGTCATGGATACCCGCGGCGAGCACGTGTTTCCGACGCTCGATCCGGGCGAGATCGAGCGCATGCGCCGCTTCGGCGAGGTCCGGCACTTTGGGGCGAGCGACATGCTCGCTCACATCGGAGAGGTCGGACCCGGTATCTGCCCGGTGTTCGCCGGCGCCGTCGAAATGTCGTGCCGGGACGAAGAGTAGCGTTCCTGAGCGGGCGACCTTGCGCGCGCGTGCGAGCGGCGCCGCGAAAAAGCCGCACGAAAATACTGCCCCGGCGCAACGAAAGCGGTTAGCCTTGCCGACGGGGCGAATCACGGGCCGGCATCGCAGGCCGGAGCCTGGTCCGGAAATCCGGGACACCGGATTTCGGAACGGGTCATGCTCCCCGTGGTCGATGGGTCGCAGCCGGCGAGCGCCGGCTCATGCGGCCAGGGAGGCAGGGGGATGTCGCGGTCGAGCGCTGCGCTCAACAACCTGCGCGCTTGCGCCGTCCTGGGCGTGCTCGCCTTCCACTCCGTCCTCGCCTACCTCGATTATCTCCCGCCGACGCCATTTGCTTTCGACCGCCCGCCCTATCGCTGGACCGCATTCCCGATGCTGGATGCGCAGCGCTTCATCGGCTTCGACCTCTTCTGCGGCCTCCAGGACGTCTACCTGATGTCGCTGATGTTCTTCCTGTCCGGCGTGTTCGTATGGCCGAGCATCCAGCGCAAGGGTGAAGCCGCCTTCCTGCAGGGCCGCTTCCTCCGCCTGTGCATTCCGGCCGGGCTGGTCGTGCTGCTGCTCATGCCGCTCGCCCATTACGCCACCTACCGCGTCGGCGCGGTCGATCCCGGGGTCGAAGCCTTCTTCAAGCACTGGCTGGCGCTGCCGTTCTGGCCGAGCGGACCGCCCTGGTTCCTGTGGCAGCTGTTCGTGTTCAACATCGCGGCGGCGGCGCTCTGCAACCTTGCGCCAGGATGGTGCCAGCGGCTCGGGCGGATGTCGGCTGCGGCCGGCGCCACTCCGGCCCGTTTTTTCCTCGCACTGCTCGCCTGCTCGGCGCTCGCCTATGTGCCGCTTGCGCTCGCCTTCGGCCCGTTGCGCTGGTTCGAGTACGGCATCTTCGCCTTCCAGCTCAGCCGGCCGCTGCATTATGCGGTCTATTTCTTCGCCGGCTTCGCCGTCGGCGTCTACGGTCTCGAGCGTGGGCTCCTCTCCGCCGACGGCCTGCTGGTGCGGCGCTGGGCCGTCTGGCTCGCGGTGGCGGTCGTGGGGTTCGGGCTGTGGATCGGCCTCACCGCGTACTGGCTGCAGGAAGGCGGCCTCGCCGCCGAGGTGGCGGCGCATCTCGCCTTCACGCTCTCCTGCGCGAGCAGCTGCTTTGCGGTCCTCGCGCTGTTCCTGCGCTTTGCGGCGCGGCGCACGCCGCTGTTCGACACGGCGGCCGAGAATGCCTACGGCATGTATCTCGTCCACTACGTGTTCGTCGTCTGGCTGCAATACGCGCTGCTCGGCGCGGCGCTGCCCGCGCTCGCCAAGGGCCTGTTCGTCTTTGCCGGCGTGCTGGCGCTGAGCTGGACCGCGACCTCGGCGCTGCGGCGGGCGCCGATCGCCTGGCGGCTCATCGGGACCGAGCCGGGGGTCGTTAGCAGGGTGGGTTGAGATAGGGCTTCGTCATGCCCGGCCTTGTGCCGGGCATCCACGTCTTCACGGCTGGAAACAGACGTGGATGGCCGGGACAAGCCCGGCCATGACATGGGGTGGGTTGAGATAGGGCTTCGTCATGGCCGGGCATAGCCGTTCGAAGAACGGCGTCGCTTCGCTCGCCTATGCCCGGCCATCCACGTCTTCAGTCTGCCGCAAAGACGACGTGGATGCCCGGCGCAAGGCCGGGCATGACGGGCAAGATCACCGGCAACCTCAATCGTCCGCGGGCGGATGGCCGGTCCAGCGCTTCACCGACTTGGTGTCGATGCCGAACAAGTCGAGCAGGCGGCCGACCGTGTGATTGATGATGTCGTCGATCGTCTTCGGCCGGTTGTAGAACGCCGGCACGATCGGCGCCACGACCGCGCCGATGTCGGACAGCGTCGTCATGGTGCGCAGGTGCCCGCCATGCAGCGGCGTCTCGCGCACCGCCAGCACCAGCCGGCGCCGTTCCTTGAGCACCACGTCGGCGGCGCGCGACAGCAGGCTCGAGGTCACGCCGGTCGCGATCTCGCTCATGGTCTTGATCGAGCACGGCGCGATCAGCATCCCCATGGTCTCGAACGAGCCCGACGAGATCGATGCGCCGATGTCGGCGTTCGGATGAAACTCGCTTGCGAGCGAGCGCACCTCCTTGGGCGTGAGGTCGCATTCGTAGGCGAGCGTCATCTCGGCCGACTTGCTCATCACCAGGTGGGTCTCGATGCCGACCTTGCGCAGCAGTTCGAGCGCCCGGATCCCATAGATGGTCCCGGACGCACCCGCGATCCCGACAACGAGTCGCTGCGTGGGTTTGTCCGTCATCGAGTCCCTCGATTGCCGTTGTCGTCGTGGAGCGCCGCGATCATGGTATCGACCGCCGCCTTTGTGAACGTGCGTCCGAGCGTGGCCGCATAGGCCGCGAGGCTCGCGCGCGCGGCGGCTTCGACCGTCTCCGCCGGGGCGGTCCGCAGGCTCGCGGCCAGCGCCTGCATCGCTTCCTGCTGCAGCCGTTCGGCCTCGAGCTCGATCGCCTTGATCTTGGTGCGGAAGAGTTCCGCCGCGCCCCTCTCGAGCAGCGGTGCGTCGGTCTTGAGCCTGCGGCGCACCGAGCGGATCGGGCCGATCACGTCCATCTGCCAGGGCCGCACCCTGTCGGCCAGCGCCGTCACGTCGCCCGGCGCGACCGATCGCCGCTGCGAGGCCTGCCACAGCAGGAACAGCACGACGTTGACGTCGACGCCGCAATTGTCCTGCAGCTCGAGGCAGGCTTCGGAGACGCCGGTGCCGCGATAGTAACCGAGGGAGAAGGTCCAGAACGGGGATGTCCGGGCGGCTGACGCGGTCTCGACGCTGCTCATCAACTTCTATCCACTTGTCTCGCCGTCCTGCCCCGCGAAAGCGGGGCATTGCTGGTTTACGTCATGCCCCGCGAAAGCGGGGCATCCAGCACGCCCTGGAATCGCCGGGGTTACTGGATGGCCCGCTTTCGCGGGCCATGACGAAGGAGGGTCGTTTTCTAGCATGCCGGGCCACACCGCGAAATGCGCTCCGCCCGACGCATGCGGTCACTTTCCGGCCGAGGACAGCACCGAGGCCAGCAGGTTGGCGCCGTAATCCGCCATGCCGCGCGGTTCCATGTGCGGGGCCGAGCGGAAGAAGTCCTTCATCGCGGTCAGCGCGTCGGGCGAGCGCGCCGTCATGGTGGCGAGGAGGCGTGCGAGCTCCCCCTCGACCGCCCCGGAGGGGGCGACCTTGCTGACGATGCCGACGCCGAGCGCCGTGCGCGCGTCGAGCTCCTCCATGGAGTAGACCATCCAGGCGAGCGCCTTGCGCGGCACCCGCGGCATCAGCGCCGAGACCGCCAGCGTGGGCGGAAGATCCTTCTCCATCTCGGGCAGGCGGAAGCGGGCGTTGTCGTGCGCGATCGTGATGTCGCTTGCGCCCGCCATGGCGCAGCCGAAGCCGTGCGCTGCGCCCTGCACCACAGCGACCACCGGCTGGGGGGCGCTCGCGACCGCGTCATAGACGTCGAGGATCGGCTCGCATACGTTGCGGCGCATCTTGAGCGCGGTGGGGGAGGGCGCGCCCGGGCCGCCGCGTCCGCGGCAGAAGTCGGCGCCGTTGCCGCGCAGCAGGATCACCTTGGCGTCGCTCGCGCCGGCGTCGCGGAACGCGGCGGAGAGATCGCGCAGCATGTCGACCGTGAGCATGTTGCCTTCCGCCGCGCGGTCGAGCGTGATGGTGGCGACCGCGCCCTCGCGGCCCGATTTGATGACGCTCATGATTGGCACTTCTCCCTGTTCACTCAAAGACTACTCATAGGCGCCGGCCTTGCGCAGCTGCTCCACGATCCGCGCCGGCGTGAGCGGCGCCTCGGTGAAGCGCACCCCGAACGGCGCCAGCGCATCCTCGATCGCCGAGACGATCGCGGCGGGCGCCGGGATCGTGCCGCCTTCGCCGGCGCCCTTGACCCCGAGCGGATTGAGCGGATTCGGCGTCTCGATGTGCTCGATCGCGGCGCCCGGCACCTCCGGCGCCGTCGGCATCAGGTAGTCCATGAAGGTCGTGCTCTGCGGCTGCGCCTCGGCGTCGTAGACCATCCGCTCGAACAGCGCATTGCCGATGCCGTGCGCGACCCCGCCCTGCACCTGGCCGTCGACGATCATCGGGTTGATGATGGTGCCGCTGTCGTGGCCGACGGTGTAGCGCAGCAGCGTGACGCCGCCGGTCGCCAAGTCCACCTCGACCTCGACCACGTGCGTGCCGTTGCAATAGGAGGCCTGCGGCGGCGTGAAGAACGCGGTGTGCTCGAGGCCGGGCGTCTGGCCGGCCGCGAACGATACGCCCGGCACGCCCTGCGCCAGCTTGGCGAGCTCGCCGAACGAGAGCGTCGGCCGGTTGCCGCTGCGCGCGATCGCGCGCCCCTCCTCGATGTCGATCTCGCTCTCCGGCACGCCGAGCGTGAGCGCCGCCAGCGCGACGATCTGCTTGCGCACGCTCCCGCCCGAGATGAGCGCGGACGAGCCGGCGTTGATCGCTTGGCGGCTCGCGAACGCGCCGACGCCCTGCGAGATCGCGGCGGTGTCGCCGACGGTCATCACGATGTCCTCGATCCGGCAGCCGACCGCATCGGCGACGATCTGCGACAGCGTCGTCCGCTGGCCCTGGCCCTGGTTGGTCGCGCCGGTCGCGACCGCCACCTTGCCGTTGGTGAGCACACGCACGGTGACGCCCTCGAACGGCCCGAGCCCGGTGCCCTCGACGTAGTTGCCGATGCCGATCCCGATGTAGCGGCCCTGCGCCCGCGCAGCGGCCTGGCGTTCGCGGAAGCCCGCATAGTCGGACATGGCGAGCGCGGTCGTCTGGCCGCGCGGGAAATCGCCGCCGTGATAGACCAGCGGCTTGCCGTCGC
Organism: Xanthobacteraceae bacterium; assembly: GCA_035764045.1. Taxonomy (GTDB): domain Bacteria; phylum Pseudomonadota; class Alphaproteobacteria; order Rhizobiales; family Xanthobacteraceae; genus JAVDCA01. The sequence goes on from DASTZX010000360.1 coordinate 9,466, forward strand.
GGAAGGTGAGTCCGACCGCGTAGGGCATCTCGGCGGGGCCGATGAGGTTGCGCCGGCGCAACTCGGCGCGGTCGAGCTCGAGCCTGCGCGCCGCGGCGTCCATCAGCCGCTCCATCACGAACACCGCCTGCGGGCGTCCGGCGCCGCGCACCGGCGTGGTCGCGACCTTGTTGGTGAGCACGACCGTCATGTCGAGCCGGTAGTTGGGGACCCGGTACGGCCCCGGCACCGTCACCGCCGCGATGTAGGGCATGATGATGCCCCACGGCACGAAGGCGCCGGTGTCGTGCAGCAGGCTGCCGCGAAACCCGAGGATCTTGCCGTCCGGGTCGAGCGCGAGCGCGACCGTCCAGAACTGGTCGCGCTCCTGCGTTGCGGTCATGAAATGCTCGCGCCGGTCCTCGACCCATTTCACCGGCCGCCCCAGCTTGAGCGCCGCCGCCGGGATCACCGCCTCCTCGGCATAGAACGGCGCCTTCGGGCCGAAGCCGCCGCCGACGTCGGGCGCGATCAGCCGGATGGACTCGAGGTTGCGCTCGAGCAGGTCCGCCAGCACGCGCCGGCCGAGATGCGGCGTCTGCGTCGACGACCACACCGTCATGAGATCGCTCGCCGCATCGAACCGTGCGAGCACCGCGCGGGTCTCGAGGCTCATGCCGCCGCCGCGATGGACCCAGAGCTCGTCCTCGATCACATGGGCGGCGCGCGCGAAGGCGGCGTCCACGTCGCCGTAGGACATCGGAATGCGCGAGGCGAGATTGCCGCCGAGATCGGAATGCACCGGCGCCGCATCGGGCTTGAGCGCGTCGCGGCAGTCGCTGATCGCCGGCAGCACCTCGTAGTCGACCGCGACGAGCGCGGCCGCATCCTCGGCGAGATAGCGCGTCTCGGCGACCACCAGGGCCACGGTCTGCCCCGCATAGCTCACCTCGTCGCGCGCGAGGCAGAGCTGGGTGCGGAACGCCTTGATGCCGAGCACCGGCAGGATCATCGGGATCGGCTCGCGCGCCATCGGCCCCGGCAGGTCGTCCGCGGTGAGCACGGCGTGCACGCCGGGCGCCGCGCGCGCCGCGCTGGTGTCGATCGCGCGGATCCGCGCATGCGCGTGCGGGCTGCGCACGAAGCAGGCTTCGAGCGTGCCGGGAAGCTTGATGTCGTCGACGAAGCGGCCGCGCCCGGTCAGCAGCGCCGGATCCTCCAGCCGCTTGACCCGTGCCCCGAACTGCCTTGCGCCCATGGTGTCTCCCGCGCTGTTCATTCGACGCGCAGGGCGGGGAGTCAAGGCGGGGACGGCGCCGCCTGCGTATGCCCTTGCGCCCCCTCTCGCCGCGAAGCGGGGGAGAGGGTCGGGGTGAGGGGTTCTTTCCACTGTCT
>DASTZX010000361.1:0-16079 GCA_035764045.1 Xanthobacteraceae bacterium
TCGCCGGCGGCCTGGGCGGCGCGCGCTTCTTCGAACGCCACGTCCATGTATGACGTCTGCGGCATGCTGTTCCGTGGGGCTAACTCTGCTATCACGACGCTTATCCACGAGAAGCCCGATGACCCGCAAGAGCGACGATCGAGACCGGCCCGAAGGCGGGACAAAGCACGGCGAGCGCATCGCCAAGGCGATCGCCCGCGCGGGCCTCGCATCGCGCCGCGAGGCCGAGACCTGGATCGCGGCCGGCCGGGTCGCGGTCAACGGTGAGGTGATCCGCGAGCCCGGGCGCAGTGTCACCGCGGCCGATCGCGTCACGATCGACGGCGCGCCGCTGCCCGCGCGCGAGCGCACCCGGCTCTTCCTCTACCACAAGCCGCGCGGGCTCGTGACCACCAACGCCGATCCGCAGGGCCGGCCGACCGTCTTCGACGCTCTGCCGAAGCACCTGCCGCGCCTTGTCTCGGTCGGCCGGCTCGACATCAACACCGAGGGGCTCCTGCTGCTCACCAACGACGGCCGCCTCGCCCGCGTGCTCGAGCTGCCGCAGACGGGCTGGCTGCGCCGCTACCGCGTGCGCGCGCTCGGCCAGGTCACGCAGCCCGATCTCGACCGGCTGCGCGACGGCGTGACGGTCGATGGCATCCATTACGGACCGGTCGAGGCCACGCTCGACCGCGAGCAGGGATCGAACGTGTGGCTCACCTTCGCGATCCGCGAAGGCAAGAACCGCGAGGTGAGGAACGTGCTCGGCCATCTCGGCCTGCAGGTGAACCGGCTGATCCGTCTCTCCTTCGGCCCGTTCCAGCTCGCAGAGCTCGCCGAGGGCGGCGTCGAGGAGGTGCGCACGCGGGTGCTGCGCGAGCAGCTCGGCGCCCGCGTCGTCGCCGAAGCGGAGGCGGACTTCTCCGGGCCGTTGCTGGCGCGCGAGGCGGAGAGCGACACAAGCCCGGAGTCCCGCCGCGACCGCAGACCTCGCCGCGACGACCAGCGGCAGGCGCGGCGCGACGACCGGCGGCAGGCGCGGCGCGACGATCATCGCCGCGACGACCATCGTCATGACGATCGCCGGCGCGACGACCATCGCCGGTATGATCATCGGCGCGATGATCGCCGGCGCGACGATTATCGGCGCGACGACCGTCGACGCGGCCGGCGCGAGGAGACGCGCACCGACAAGCCGCCCGGCCGGCCCCGACGCGGACATGCGTGGCGGTCGGAGGATGCGCCGCTGCGGCGGCACTATCGCGGCGAGCGCGCACAGGCGCCGCGCATGCCGGATAAGGCGGCCGGTCCGAAACGGTCGGGCCTCGTCTCCGACCGCAAGGGACGCCGCGTGCTGGTCGAGCGGTTCGGCGACGCGAAACCGCGCGAGGAGACGCGGCCGCACGGCAAGAAAGGATTCGGCCCGCGGCGGCCGAAGGGACGTAACCGCCGCCGTCCCGACCGCGGGCAGGGTCCGCGGCCTTCGCGGCCCAAGCCGCGATGAAGTCGCGATGATGGCTCGATGATGGATTGGCGCATGCTCTCGTCGGCGAACCGGCATCCACCCCGCCGGACCGCGCGCTGATGCGCATCGTCGGCGGACGCCTGCGCGGGCGCAATCTTGCGGCGCCGAGGAGCGACGCGATCCGCCCGACCAGCGACCGGCTGCGCGAGTCGGTCTTCAACATCCTGGCCCATGCCTACGGGGACCCGGTCGCGGGCGCGCGCGTACTCGACCTCTTCGCCGGCACCGGTGCGCTCGGCATCGAGGCGCTGTCGCGTGGCGCCGCCTTCACGCTGCTGATCGACGACGGCGCAGAAGCGCGCGCGCTCATCCGGCAGAACGTCGATGCACTCGGCCTCGGCGCCGCGACGCGGGTATTTCGCCGCGACGCCACCAAGCTCGGGCCGGCGCATCCGGTCGAGCCGTTCTCGCTGGTGTTTCTCGATCCGCCCTACCGCAAGGGCCTCGGTGAGCGCGCGCTCGCCGCACTGCGCGAGGGCGGCTGGCTCACGCCCGACGCGCTGGTGATCGTCGAGGAAGCCGTGGACGCGGGATTCGCCGCGCCGGCAGGCTTCACCGAGCTGGAGCGGCGCCCCTATGACGATACCGTCGTCGTGATTTTGCGCACCGGATAGGGCAGACGGCCGGCGCCCGCGCGCGGGCCATCCTCAATCCGCGCTGATCCCGGCCGTCTTGATCACCTTGCTCCAGCGCGCGATGTCCTCGGGCAGGAACTTGGCGAGGTACTCCGGCGTGCGCTGCTCGGGCGGAACGATGTCGAGCCCGAGGTCCTCGAGGCGCTTGCTCATCACCGGGTCTTCCAGCATGTCGTTCGTCGCCTTGTTGAGCCGCCGCACGATCGCATCGGGCGTTCGCTTGGGCAGGAAGAAGGCGTTCCACACCGTTGCCTCGACGCCCGCCAGGCCCTGCTCGCCGGTGGTCGGCAGGTTGGGAATGATCGACACCCGCTTCGGCGCCATCACGGCAATCGGCTTGACGGTGCCCGCCTTGGCCTGCGCCGCGCCGGTCTGGATCGTGTCGCACATGTAGTCGATGCGCCCCGCGATGAGGTCCTGCATCACCAGGCCGGCGCCCCGATAGGGCACGTGGGTGATGTTCACGCCCATCGTCATGTTGAGGAGCGCGCAGGGCAGATGCGTGCCCGAGCCGACACCGGCCGAGCCGTACTGCATCTTGCTCTGGTTCTGCTTCGCGTAGGCGATGAACTCCTGCAGATTGCTCACCGGCAGGTCCTTGCGTGCGAGCAGGATGCGCGGCGATTCGGTCATCAGGCCCACCGGCGTGAAATCGGTGAGCGAATTGTAGAGCGGCTTCTTGTAGAGCGCCTGGCTGTAGACGTGGGTCCCTGAGTTTCCGATCAGCATCGTGTAGCCGTCCGGCGTCGCGTTCGCGACCCGCAGGCTGCCCGCCATGCCGGCCGCCGCGCCATTGTTCTCGACCACGATCGGCACGCCGAGGATCTCGCTCAGGCGCTGCCCCTGCACGCGCGCGCTGGCATCGATTCCGCCGCCCGGCGCGAACGGCACCATCAGGACGATGGGTCGGGTCGGATAATCCTGTGCCCGCGCCTGCACGGCGAGCGCCGTCCCGAGCGCAAGCGCCGCGACCACCGAGACCCTGAGCGATTTCATGACCATGTGACATCCCGCGTTGAGGCCGCGAAACTCGGGCCTCCGACGGCTCGCGTCAAGTCGACGGGTTGCGGCTATTTGCGCCCGAACAAGCGCTCGATGTCGGCGAGCTTGAGCTCCACGTAGGTCGGGCGGCCGTGGTTGCACTGGCCCGAATTGGGCGTCGCCTCCATGTCGCGCAGGAGGGCGTTCATTTCCTCCGGCTTGAGGCGGCGGCCGGCGCGCACCGACCCGTGGCACGCCATCGTGGCCGCGACATGCATCAGCCGGCGCTCCAGCGGCAGCGCCTCGTCCCATTCCGCCATGTGCTCGGCGAGATCGCGGATTAGCGCGCCGGCATCGATCTCGCCGAGCAGGCCAGGTGTCTCGCGCACCGCGACGGCGCCCGGGCCGAACGGCTCGATGACGAGGCCGTAACGGGCGAGCTCATCGACGCGCCCGGCGAGCCGCTCGACATCCGCCTCGTCGAGCTCGACCACCTCGGGGATGAGCAGGATCTGTCGGGCGACGCCGGCCCGCTCCAGCGCGCTTTTCATGCGCTCGTAGACGAGGCGCTCATGCGCGGCATGCTGGTCGACGATGACGATGCCGTCGCGGGTCTGCGTCACGATGTAGGTCTCATGTACCTGCGCGCGCGCGGCGCCGAGCGGCTGGTCCATGAGCTCGGGCGCCGCCTCGACCGGCATGACGCGGGCATCGGCCGACGGCGGTCCGACGTCGAACGCGCGTTGCGGCGCCGCCGCGAAACCGCCGGAGCCGAGCGCCACGGCAGGCGCAGCCGGCGAGCGACGCCAGTCCCAGCCGCCGCGCGGCGCGGACACATTCGGCCGCAGCGCCGCCAGCGTCGCGGCGCCGCCGGTGGCGGCAGCGCGCTGCGCATCGCGGCCGAGCGCTTCCTGCAGCACCCGCACGAGCGAGGCGCGCACCAGGCCGGGATCGCGGAATCGCACTTCGGTCTTGGCCGGATGCACATTCACGTCGACTTCGCGCGGATCGAGGGTGACGAACAGCGCCAGCACCGGATGGCGATCCCGCGCCAGATGGTCCGCATAGGCGCCCCGCACCGCGCCGAGCATGAGCTTGTCGCGCACCGGCCGGCCATTGACGAAGAGATACTGGCCGAGTGCATTGGCGCGGTTGTAGGTGGGCAGGCCGGCGAAGCCCTCGATCACGAGCCCCTCTCGCCCGCCACGCACCTCGACCGCATTGGCGCGGAAGTCCGGCCCGAGCACGTCGCCGAGGCGGGCGAGCCGTCCCGACGGGCCGGGCAACGCCGCCCCCCACGTGACTGGCGCGCGCTCCTCCCCGGCGATCGTGAACGCGACGTCCGGCCGGCTCATGGCGAGCCGGCGCACCATGTCACGGATCGCTTCCGCCTCGGTGCGATCGGTCTTGAGAAACTTGAGCCGTGCCGGCGTGGCGAAGAACAGGTCGCGCACCTCGACGCGCGTGCCCTCGCCCAGCGCCGCCGGCTTCACTGCGGACTTGGCTCCGGCCTCCACCTGGATCGTCCAGGCATGCGGCTCACCGGCGTGGCGGGTCGTCAGCGCGAGCCGCGCCACCGCACCGATCGAGGGCAGCGCCTCGCCGCGGAAGCCGAGCGTGCGGATGGCGAGGAGATCGTCGCCGCTGGCGAGCTTGGACGTGGCGTGGCGCTCGACCGCGAGGGCGAGGTCGCCCTTGGTCATGCCCTCGCCATCGTCGGTGACGCGGATCAGCCGCCGGCCCCCGCCGTCGGTCATCACCTCGATGCGGCGGGCGCCGGCGTCGAGCGCATTCTCGACCAGTTCCTTGACCACGCTCGCGGGACGCTCGACCACCTCGCCGGCGGCGATGCGGTTGATGAGCGCGGAATCGAGCTGGCGGACGGGCATTGGGCGACTCAAGGGTTCCCGATCTTATACCAAGGCCCGTCCGTCATTGCCCGCGCCAGCGGGCATGACGACGCTACTCTGTGAATCCTCTCGCGCCGCGCATCGCCTTGATGCCGCCGCGGCGCTTCTTTGCCTCGAGACGCCGCCTGCGCGAGGCCTTGGTGGGCTTGGTCGGCCGCCGCGCCAGCGGCCGCACGGCGGCCTCGCGGATCAGCGCGATCAGGCGATCGACCGCATCGGCGCGGTTGCGCTCCTGGGTGCGGTGGCTCTGCGCCGTGATCACCAGCACGCCCTCGCGAGTCAGCCGCTTGCCGGCCAGTCGGGTCAGCCGCGCGCGCACCTCCTCGGTGAGCGAGGGGGAATGCCGCACGTCGAAGCGAAGCTGCACCGCGGTCGCGAGCTTGTTGACGTTCTGCCCGCCCGGCCCCGATGCACGGATGAAGCTCTCGATGAGCTCGCCCTCGTCGATCGCGATATGGTCGTTGACGCGGAGCATCGTTTCGGTCCCTGCGTCGATCCAATAGCGCAAAACGTCATGCCCGGCGAATGCGCGGCATCGGGTATTCACAGGGGTTGAAAACACGGGCCACGCCCTGGATCGCCCGCGTTCCTCGGGCACGGCGACGGGATCGGGGTGTCAGCCCCCGCCCGCGAGATACCTCTTCGCCAGCATCTTGCCCTCCTCGACTGCCGGCTGGTCGAACGCGTCGACGCCGAGGAGATAAGCCGCGATGATCGTCTCGAGCATGAAGTGCATCAGCAGCTCGCCGAGGCTCGCCTCGTCGAGACGATCGAGATGAATGGTGCGCACCGGGCAGCCGTTCCGGACCAGCGTCTCGGCGGTGGCGCGCCCCTGGGCGGCGACGAGATCGCCCATGGTCTTGCCGCCGAAGCCCGGCTCGCCGGCGAGCGCCGCGAGCTTGGGATCGAGACGGGGTCCGCGGCCGGCGGTGCCGACCGTCACGACGGTGAACAGCTTGTCGCGCGGGCCGCCGATGAAAAGCTGCAGCTGGCTGTGCTGGTCGACCGGACCGATCGCGCCGATCGGCGTCGTGCCCTTCCCGTCCTTGCCGAGGCTCTCGGCCCACAGCTGCACGTACCAGCGGGCGAAGCGCTCGAGCCGGTCCGCATAGGCCATCACGACCGAGATCGCCTTGCCGCGCGTTTCGGCGAGCGCGACCGTGAGCGCGGCGCCGAGGCAGGCCGGCACGTCCGCGGGCTTGGCCGCCGCGAGCACCGGGCCGAGCGCGGCGGCGGCGCCGGCCCGTATCGCCGCGATGTCGAGGCCGGCGATCGCGGCCGGCAGCAGCCCCACATTGGTGAGCACGGAGAAGCGGCCGCCGACGTTCGGATCATGATCGAGCATCGTCACGCCGTAGGCCGCGCAGAGATCGCGCAGGCCGTTGCGCTTCCGCGCGGGCGGCTCGCTGATGCCGAGGAAGCGGTTCGCGATCTCCGCCTCGGCGCCCGCTGCGCGCATCGCCTCGATCGCCGCAATCGCCTGCATCAGGGTCTCGCCGGTGCCCCCCGACTTGGAGATCGCGACGAAACGGGTCGTCCTGAGCGGCAGGCGCGCGAGCAGCTGCGCGAAAGTGTCGGGATCGAGATTGTCCATGAAATGCAGGCGGGGGCCATCGCGCAGCAGTCCCACGCCCGGCACCGCATGCCCGGCAAGCTGCGCGAGCGTCTGGCCACCCAGGCTCGATCCGCCGGTGCCGAGCAGCACTAGGTCGGTTGCGCCGTGGGCGAGCCGCTGAGCGGCGGCGCGGATGTCGCCAAGGTCGTCCCGCTTCTCGGGCAGGCGCAGCAGCGGCAGCTTGCCGTCGGCGTGGCGGCTTCTCAGCCAGTCGAGCGCCGGGCCGGCGCGGTCGAGCGCGTTCGCAAGCGCCGCGGGGGCAACGCCGTGCGGCCCGACGCGCTCCTCGCGCGCGCCGTCGATCGATTGGGCGATGGGCATCGAGGGCTCCGAGGCATCGGCGGGCGGCCGCTGTGCGGCCCGTCGCCGATCAATGGCCTCCGCTCAGCGCGTTTGCAACAGCGCCGGCGGACCCTTTGTCCCCGTCCCTGCCGCGGGCGCGTCGCTCTTGGCGAGCGCGGCCGCCGGCCGGCCGACCACTGCGACCAGCATCCCGCCGTCGAGCAGCCGCTTGGCCACGCGCTGCACGTCGGCGAGCGTCACCGCGTCGATGAGGCCGTTGCGCTTGTTGATGTAATCGATCCCGAGATCCTGAATCTGCATCAACACGAGCTGAGCCGCGATCTTGGTGGACGTGTCGAAGCGCAGCGGAAACGAGCCCTTCTGATAGGATTTCGCTTTGGCGAGCTCGTCCGTCGTCGGACCGCTGTCGGCGAGCCGCCTGATCTCCTTCGTGACGACATCGAGCGTCTGCGGCGCCGCCTCGGCGCGGGTCGCGGTCGCCGTCATGAACAGCGAGGTGGCATCGAGCGGCACCAGCGTCGAATAGATCGAATAGGCGAGCCCGCGCTGCTCGCGCACCTCGCGATAGAGCCGCGATGAGAGCGAGCCGCCGCCGAGGATATGATTGACCAGGAAGGCGGCCATGAAATCCGGATCCTTGCGCGGAATCCCGTTGCCTCCCAGCATCACCACCGACTGGGGCACGTCGAGGTCGACGCTGAGCACGCGCCCGAGGCCCTGGGGTGCAATGCGAGGGACCTCGCGCAGGGTGGCATGCGCCGGCAGCGCGCCGAACACCTTGTCGACCAGTGCGCCGGCGGTTGCGCGATCGACGTTCCCGACGATGCCGACCTTGAGCCGATCGCGGGCGAACACGTCCTTGACGTAGGTCCGCAAGTCGTCCGTCGTGATGGTCGCCACGCTCTCGAGCGAGCCGCGCGTCGGGCGTCCGTAGGGATGGCCCGCGAAGGCGGTCTCCCACCACGACCGTGTCGCCAGATCGTCCGGGTTCGTGCTCTCGCGGCGCAGGATTCCCAAGGTCTCCGCGCGGATGCGCTCGACGTCCGCCTCCGTGAAGTGCGGCGACGTGAGCGAGGACCGCAGCAGGTCGAACGCCACGTCCTTGTTCTCGACCAGCGTGCGCAACGACCCGGAGAAATAGTCGCGCGTCGCCGAGAAGCTGAGCTCGATCGCCTTCGCCTCGATGCGCTCGTGGAAGGCTTGCGAGGAGAGATCGCCGGAGCCCTCGTCGATCGTCGCCGCGACCAGGCTCGCGACCCCGGCCTTGTCCGCCGGATCCTGGCTGGTGCCGCCGCGGAATGCGAAGTCCATGGCGATCAGCGGCACTGTCTTCTGCTGAACGAGCCAGATCTCGATTCCGCCCGGGCTCATCACCCGCTCGATCGTGGTGGCGGAGGCGGCGGGCGCGACCAGCAGGGCTGCGCCGATCAGCGCGCCGGCGAGGAATTGGGGCATGCGAGCCATCACGAATGCTTCTCCTGCGGAAGTTCCTTGACCAGATAGCCGGTGACCGAGCGGCGCCGATCGAGCCAGGTACGCGCGGCCTCGCGCACGGCCTCGGCGCTCACGGTGCGAATGCGGTCGGGCCAGGCCTGCACGTCGGCGACCGTCGAGCCCGTGGTCAGCGCGGCGCCATACCAGCGCGCGAGCGCCGCCTGGTTGTCCTGCGCGTACACTGCGTCTGCGATCATGCGCGTCTTGGCGCGATCGAGCTCGTCGGCTGTGATCCCCTTCTCGACCACCTCGGCGATCACCTCGTCGATCGCCGTTTCGCAGGCCGCGAAGCTGATCCCGGGCTGCGGAATGGCGTAGACGCCGAAGCGCGTCTCGTCGAGCGCCGAGCCCTGGTAGAAAGCGCCCGCATTGTTGGCGATGCGCTGGTCGACGACGAGCGCGCGATACAGCCGGCTGGTCGCGCCCGAGCCGAGAATGTGCGAGAGCACCTCGAGCGCCGCGGCATCCGTCCTGGAGGTCGTGTAGGACGGCACAAGATAGCTGCGCTGCAAGCTCGGCTGGGCGACGCGAGGGTCGGCCAGCATCACGGTGCGCACGGCGACCGGCGGCGGCTCCTGCGGCCGCGCGCGCGGCGCCACATCGGCGACGCGCGGGACCTTGGCATAGGTCTTGGCGGCAAGCGCCTTGACCTCCTCGGCGGTGACGTCGCCGGCGATGACCACCACGGCGTTGTTGGGCGTGTAGAAGCGCCGGTAGAAGGCGAGCGCGTCCTCACGCGTGAGCTTCTCGATCTCGGGCCGCCAGCCGATGACCGGGCGCCCATAAGGGCTGTTGAGATAGAGCGCCGCCGAGACCTGCTCGCCGAGCCGCGCGTCGGGGCTGTTGGCGACCCGCATGTTCCACTCTTCCAGCACCACCTTGAGCTCGGGCCGCACATTGTCCTCGCTCAGCACGAGGCCGGTCATGCGGTCGGCCTCGAACCCCATCATGGTCTCGAGGTGCTCGCGCGCGATGCGCTGGAAGAAGGCGGTGTAGTCGGCGGTCGTGAAGGCGTTCTCCTGGCCGCCGAGCGCGGAGACCGTCTTGGAAAACTTGCCTTCTGGATTCTTGGCCGTTCCCTTGAACATCAGATGCTCGAGGAAGTGGGCGAGGCCCGATTTGCCGGGGGTCTCGTCGGCCGACCCGACCTTGTACCAGACCATGTGGGTCACGACCGGCGTGCGGTGGTCCGGGATCACCACCATTTCGAGGCCGTTGGCGAGGGTGAAATCGGCAACCTCCGGCCCTGCTGCGCGAGCCGCGGGCAGTGGCGCCGCGACCAGCAGCACGACCCAGAGCGCCAACGCGGTCCACACGGATGTCCTGAGCTGCGCCGTCATGATCCTTGGGCTGTCCTTTTTTATTCTGCGTGCTGTGTTCGTCGCACAACCTAGAGCAATTCGCGGCGAAGTAGAGGCCGGCTTCGCATCGACCATGCGACCAAATGGCCCCGCTCAACCCCGTCGCCGCCGAGGGGGCGCTCGCGCCGGGAACGCACTGACTACGGCCCGAACTGCTGCCGCAACATCAACGCCGCAACGGCGCCCCGCTCAATGCGAGGTACTGCCAGCCCCGACATTGACCCGGTCTTCCTGGCTGATCGCCTTCCCGGCGCCCTTGGCCGAGTTGACCCCGTAGGGCTCGGCGGGCGACGGCGAACGATAGCCGACCGGCGGATCCGTCAGACTCGCGCGCGGAGGCTCAGCCTCGAAAGTCGCACTTTCCGGCTTGTTGTTGCCGGTGAAGAAATCCGACATGCTGCCGAACAGCCCGCCCACATAGCCGAGCTGCGACGGTGTCGACTGCTGCTGATAAGCCTCCGGCGTCTCGGCCGAACGCTTGCGCAGCGCCGTGTCCTTGGCGGTCGTCGCGCCTTTCTTCATTTCGTTGGGGCTGAGCTGCCGGCTCAGGTCGGACCAATCGAACGGAACCGAGCTCCCCTTCTTGCGCCGCGACGCAGCCTCCTTGCGCCGCTGCTCGTCCTGATCGATCGGCCAGAGCGCGTTCTTGCGCGCCGGATCTTCGGTCTGCGGCGGCGGCAGATCGCGGGTCGGCGGCACCACGAGCGGCGCGCGCTCTTGATAATCGATGCCCGAGTTCTCCTGGCCGTTCTTCAAGCCGAATCCGCGCAGCATCGACTTGAAGAACTTGGTGTCCGGCAGCTCGTCGTCCTCATCGTCCTGGGCGAGAGCATGCCCGACCGCACCCGCAATGATCAGCAGGGCGGCAAATGATGTCGCGAGCGCATGACCCCTGAGGCTTTGCATGGCCGTTCCCCGTCTCGCCATCGCAACCATGTCAAACAGGTGCGGCATTGTGATTGGCGGGCCCCGGCGGATGTATATCACGGATCAGGGCGCTTTTGCGGCGTCCCGGATTACAATGGATTCATAGAGGAGTCCCACCACCCCGGCAACAATGGCGACATCCGCGAGATTAAAGACATACCAGCGGAACGTCCAGCTTGCGGTCGTGATGTGGAACAGTACGAAATCGACCACAGCCCCGTGGATCACCCGGTCGATGCCATTGCCGATCGCGCCCCCGATGATCAGCGCCAAGGCGAGCGCCGTCATCCGGGAGGTCGCATTGGAGAGCCAGACCCACAGTAGCAGCACGGCGATCAGCTTGACGGCCAGCAGCGCCCATTGGCCGAGCGGGCCGACCTGCGGGAGCAGGCTGAAGCTGATGCCGGTGTTCCAGGCGAGCACGAGGTCGATGAAGGGCCCGACGCGCACCGGCTGGCGGGCCCCAATGTCGAATACCCGCAGCAGCCATAGCTTGAGCGCCTGGTCGGCGGCTGCGGAGACGAGGATCACCACCAGCCCGAAGCGGGTCAGCGGCCCGTAAAGATATGATTTCGTTTGCATCTATTCGGCGGCGCGACGCAGCGCGTCCCATTCGCGCAACGCCTTGGCGTCGCGCGGGCTGACATCCGGATAGTCCGCATCGGAACCGACGCTGGTGAGGATCTTCCACGACCGGGCGCATTTGCGTCCCTGCGCCGAGCGGAACTCGACCGCGACCCCGGCGACATCATCGAGCCGGAACGCGTCGGCCGGCCCCTTCCCGCTTCTCACCTCCGCCCCCGAGGTGATCGCGACCTCCGCCATGTCGGTCCCGTCGAGCGCTGCGAGCAGCGCCGGATCGGCGATGTGGATCAGCGGCGCCGCCTCGAGCGAGGAGCCGATCTTCTTGTCGGCGCGCGCGAGCTCGAGCGCGCCGGTCACCACCCGGCGCACCTGGCGGATCTTGCGCCATTTCTCGGCCAGCGCTTCGTCGCGCCAGGCGGCCGGCAGCTCGGGGAAGAGCTGCAGGTGCACCGAGCCTTCCGGATCCGGATAGCGCGCGAGCCAGGCCTCCTCGGTGGTGAAGGGAAGCATCGGCGCGAGCCAGATCACGGTGGCGCGAAACAGCTGGTCGAGCACCGTCAGGCAGGCCTTGCGCGTCACCGAGGACACCGGCTCGCAATAAAGCGCATCCTTGCGGATGTCGAAATAGAACGCGGACAGGTCGACCGTCATGAACTGGTTGACCGCCGCGAAGATGCGCTTGTAGTCGAAATTCGCGTAGGCCTGCCGCACCAGCGCGTCGAGCTCGACCAGACGGTCGAGCATCAGCCGCTCGAGCTCGGGCATCGCGCCATGCGCGACCCGGTCCTCAGGGCGGAAATGCGCGAGATTGCCCAGCATCCAGCGCAGCGTATTGCGCAGCTTGCGATAGGTCTCGACCGTGGTCTTGAGGATCTCGGGGCCGATCCGCAGATCGTCGGCGTAGTCGGAGGCGCAGACCCACATGCGCAGGATGTCGGCGCCGGAGTGCTTGATCACGTCCTGCGGCGCGACCACGTTGCCCTCCGACTTCGCCATCTTGCGCCCGTTCTCGTCGAGCACGAAGCCGTGGGTGAGCACGATGTCGAACGGCGCTCGGGCGCGCGTCCCGCACGACTCGAGCAGCGAAGACTGGAACCAGCCGCGGTGCTGGTCCGAGCCCTCGAGGTACATCACACTGTCGGCGCCGCCGTCGCGCTTGCGCCGGATGCCGGCGAGCGTCGGGAAATGGTCCGGGTCCTCCAGCACGAAGGCGTGCGTCGAGCCGGAATCGAACCACACGTCGAGAATGTCGTCGACCTTCCGCCAGTCCTCGTTGCCGAGCTCGCCGAGGAAGCGCTCGCGTGCGCCCGGCTTGTACCAGGTGTCCGCGCCCTCCTGCTCGAACGCCTCGGCGATGCGGGCGTTGACCCGCGCGTCGTTGAGGATATCGACCGAGCCGTCGGCCTTCTCGCGCACGAACACCGTGATCGGCACGCCCCAGGCGCGCTGGCGCGAGATCACCCAGTCGGGCCGTGAATCGACCATGCCGGTGATGCGGTTTTCGCCCTGCGGCGGCACCCAGCGTGTGTCCTTGATGGCGCGCAGCGCGCGCGCCCGCAGCGTGTCTCCCGGCGCGGCCTTGCCGTCGGCCAGGATGGCCTTGTCCATGGCGATGAACCACTGCGGCGTGTTGCGGAAGATCACCGGCTTTTTCGAGCGCCAGGAATGCGGGTACTGGTGCTTGAGCCGGGAGCGCGCGATCAGCATGCCGGCATCGGTCAGCGCCTTGATGACGGCCTCGTTGGCGTCGCCCTTTTGTCCCTTGTCGGTGATGACGCGCTTGCCCTTGAAGCCGGGCGCATGGTCGGTGAAGTAGCCGTCGCCGTCGACCGTGTAGGGAATCCCGGTGTTGATGCCGCGCGCCTCGAGTGCGCGGGCGTTGGCGGTCCAGACCTCGAAGTCCTCGCGGCCGTGCCCGGGCGCGGTATGCACGAAGCCGGTGCCTGTGTCGGCCGTGACGTGAGCGCCTTCGAGCAGCGGCACCGCGAAATCGTAGCCGCCGAGGTCCTTGAGCGGATGGCGGCAGACGACGGCGGCGAGATCGCTCGCCGAGACGTCCTGCAGGCGCTTGTAGGCGGTGACGCGCGCCTGGCGGAAGACGTCGATCGCAAGCGGATCGGCCAGGATGAAGCGGTCGCCGACCTTGGCCCAGTTTTCCATCGGGGCGTCGACGACTTCGTACAGCCCGTAGCTGACCTGCGCCGAGTAGCTGATCGCCCGGTTGCCGGGAAGCGTCCACGGCGTGGTGGTCCAGATCACGATCCACGCGCCCGCGAGCGCGCGTGGGCCCGTCTCCACCGGAAACTTCACCCACACCGTGTCCGACGTGTAGTCCTCGTACTCGACCTCAGCCTCGGCAAGCGCGGTCTTCTCGACCACCGACCACATCACCGGCTTCGAGCCGCGATAGAGCGTCCCGTTCTGCGCGAACTTCATCAGCTCGCGCGCGATCTGCGCTTCGGCCGCGAAATCCATCGTGGTGTAGGGATGCGCCCAGTCGCCCTCGACGCCGAGGCGCCTGAACTCCTCGCGCTGCACGTCGATCCAGTGCGCCGCGAAGGCGCGGCATTCCTTGCGGAATTCGATCAGCGCGGCGGGATCGGCGAGGTCCGGCTTGGGCTTGCCCTTGGCGCGATAATTCTCCTCCTCGATCTTCCATTCGATCGGCAGGCCGTGGCAGTCCCAGCCCGGGACGTAGTTGGAGTCGAAGCCCATCATCTGCTCGGAGCGCGTCACCACGTCCTTGAGGATCTTGTTGAGCGCGTGCCCGATATGGATATGGCCGTTGGCATAGGGCGGCCCGTCATGGAGGATGAATTTCGGCTTGTCCTTGGCGGCGGCGCGCAGGCGCTCGTACAGCCGCAGCTTCTCCCAACGCCGCAGGATCTCGGGCTCCTTCTGCGGCAGCCCGGCGCGCATGGGAAAATCCGTCCTGGGCAGGAACAGGGTCTCGCTGTAGTCGCGCTCCGTCATAGCGCGCTAGTTAGCAGGGCGCACGCCTCGCAGGCAACGCCGCAGCACGCTCAAATGGGCGGAAAGACGCCGGGCATGCGGGCGAGCGCGGCGCGCGCGAGGCCGCAGTCCTCGTCCATGCGCCGGATCAGATCGTCCACGCTGTCGAACGCGAGCTCGGGCCGGATCCAATGCAGGAAGGCCACATCGAGCGTGATGCCGTAGAGATCGGCGTCGAAGTCGAAGAGAAACACCTCGAGCAGCACCACCCCGCTGTCGAACATCGGCCGGCGGCCGAAATTCGCCACCCCGTCGTAGCGCTTGCCCCCGATGCCGACCCGAACCGCATAGACCCCGTGCTTGAGACCGCAGGCCGGATCGAGGCGCAGGTTGGCGGTGGGAAAGCCGAGCTCGCGGCCGCGTTTGTCCCCGTGCACCACCTCGCCGGTGACGAACCAGGGGTAGCCCAAGAGCTCGGCCGCGTTTTCCACCTCGCCCGCCGCCAGCGCTGCACGGATCAGGCCGGAGGAGATGCGCGTCCCGCCGTCGGAGAATGGCGGGACGATGTCGACCGTGAAGCCGTGGCGGCGACCGGCCGCGGCGAGGAAATCGGGCGATCCGGCCCGGCCCTTGCCGAAATGGAAATCGAAACCCACCACGACGCCGGCGACCGCGAACCGCTCGACCAGGATCCGCCGCACGAAATCCTCCGCCGAGAGCGACGCCAGCGCGGCGTCGAACCGCATGACGATCGCGCCGTCGAGCCCGGTGCGGGATAGAAGGCGCAGCTTGGCGGGCTCGTTGCTGAGGCGGAACACCGGCTCGTCCGGATTGAAGACCGCGCGCGGATGCGGCTCGAACGTCAGGACGGCGACCTTGCGGCCGAGCGCGCGCCCGCGCGCAAGCGCGACGTCGATCACGGCGCGGTGCCCGCGGTGGACGCCCTCGAAATTGCCGATCACGACCACCGCTCCGTCGAGCGCATGATCCGCCCCCGGGTGCGCGAGGTCGCCGCGAATGACGGTGAAGGGCGGCGATGCCGGCAGTGGGTCAGTCATTGGCTCTATCGGTTCAGGCCCTGGCGCACGCGGCCGAGGCGCTCTCCAAGGCGCGGCAAGAATGCGAACCGACCGTGCCGTCCGGCGTCGGGGCGAGTCAAGCGGCGGCCGCAGCGTCAAGGTCCGGCCGTCGCGCCCGCGCCGCCTGACAAACGGCCAGCCATGGTTAATAAAGCGCAAGCAGGCGCGCTCGCGCGACCCGCTGCGGCGATTTTTGCCCCGGACCGCGCCCTCAACCAGGGCGGAACGCGCGGACCCTTTAACCGGATGTTCAAGTGCGGTTGTTACGGTCACGCCGAGACTTGACGGGCGCGAGGGGCGCTCGGGCGTAGGGACGTGTCCAACGCAAAGACCGAATATAGCGGGGCGTGTCGGCGCTCGGTTGAGTGAGGCGTAACGGAGCTGGGAATATGGCGCTCGATCGATCGATGTCGGTTCTGGTGGTGGACGACTACAACACCATGATCCGCATCATCCGAAATCTACTCAAGCAGATCGGGTTCGAGGATATCGACGACGCGGCCGACGGCTCGGCGGCGCTCGCCCGCATGCGCGAGAAGAAATACGGCCTCGTCATCTCGGACTGGAACATGGAGCCGATGACGGGCTACGAGCTGCTCAAGGAAGTGCGCGCCGACCCGGCGCTGTCGAAGACGCCGTTCATCATGGTGACCGCTGAATCCAAGACCGAGAACGTGATCGCGGCCAAGAAGGCGGGCGTCAACAACTACATCGTCAAGCCGTTCAACGC
>DASTZX010000362.1:0-15183 GCA_035764045.1 Xanthobacteraceae bacterium
ACCTGCCACGGCGACGATCTGGAGAACAATTCGGGCATCGCTTTCGACCTGCGCCGCCTGCGCGCGGACGAGCACCCGCGCTTCGTCAATTCGGTGCTGCATGGCAAGAACGCCATGCCGGCGTGGGACGGCAAGCTCAGCCCCGACCAGATCGAGAGCCTCTGGGCCTATATCCGGGCCAACGCCTATCACTGACGAGCGCGCGGCGGCGCCCTCGCCTTCGACCCAGCGGCTGCAGTAGCATGACCCCGGGGGCCTGCCGGGAGCCTGTCGTTTGCGTGCACTCCTTTTCGTGGCGGCCGCGTGTGCCCTGCTGGGTGCCGCCCCTTCGGCAGCGGATCCAACCGAGATCAGGATCGCCTATCTCCACCAGGGCGGTGCGCGTACCGCCCTCTCGCTGATCGATATCCCGGCCGCCAATGACGGCGTGGCGGGGGCGCAGCTCGCAATCGACGACGACAACACCAGCGGCGGCTTCCTCAACCAGCAGTTCGTCTTGGACGAGACCCGGCTGGCGCCGGCGGACGATCCGGCCGCCGCGATCGCCGCCCTCTCGGGGCGCGGCGTCGCCCTCGTCGTCGCCGATCTGCCGGCAGATGCCCTGCTCAAGGCGTCCGATGCGGGCCGGGCGGCCGGCGTTCTGGTCTTCAATGTGGGCGCGACCGATGACCGGCTGCGCGAGGAGGACTGCCGCGCCAACCTCATCCATACCGCGCCGACCCGCTCGATGCTGGCCGACGGCCTGGCGCAATACCTCGTCTGGAAGAAATGGCGCCGCTGGCTGCTGGTGGTCGGCTCGCACGCGCCCGACAAGCTCTACGCCGCTGCGCTGCGGCGGGCCGCCAAGCGCTTCGGCGCGCAGATCGTGCAGGAGCGGGTGTTCGAGGACAGCGGCGGCGCACGGCGCACGGACAGCGGCCTCGTTCAGGTCCAGAGCCAGATCCCGCTCTTCACCCAAGGCGCGCCGGACCATGACGTGCTGGTCGCCGCCGACGAGAGCAATGTGTTCGCCGCCAATCTGCCGTATCACACCTGGCTGCCGCGGCCGGTGGCGGGCTCGGCCGGGCTCGTCCCCACGAGCTGGGACGGGGCGCACGACCAATGGGGCGCGGTCCAGCTGCAGAACCGGTTCATGCAGCGCTTCGCCCGCCGGATGACGGCGCGCGACATGCAGGCCTGGACGGCGGTGCGCATGATCGGCGAGGCGGCCGCCCACGGCGCGACGCAGCCGACGGCGATGCTGGATTTCTTCAAGAGCCCGGCTTTCGCGCTCGCCGCCTTCAAGGGACGCAAGCTGACGCTGCGCGACTGGGACCTGCAGCTCCGCCAGCCCATTCTGCTGAGCGACGGCCGCATGATCGTCTCGGTGTCGCCGCAGGAGGGCTTTTTGCACCAGGTCACCGAGCTCGATACGCTCGGGATCGATCGGCCCGAGAGCAAGTGCCGGCTCGACCGGGGAAAGAGATGACAGCGATGCGGCGCAGCGCCATCATCGGCACACTGCTCGTGCTCCGGCTCGCGCAGCCGGCGGCCGCCTCGACCGCCTATGTGTCGAACGAAAAGGGCAACACGATCTCGGTCGTCGACACCGACAAATGGCAGGTGGTGAAGACGATCAAGGTCGGGCAGCGGCCACGCGGCATCGCGGTCACCGGCGACGGCAAATACGTGCTGGTCGCGCTCGGCGACGACGACACCATGCAGATGATCGACACCGCGACGCTCGAGATCGTGGGCACCCTGCCCTCCGGCCCCGACCCCGAATCCTTCGTCGAGGACCCGGCCGGAAAGCTCGTCTACGTCGCCAACGAGAACGACAATACGGTCACGATCATCGACATCGAACAGCGGGCCCAGGTCGGCGCCGTGCGGGTCGGCGTCGAGCCGGAGGGCCTGGCGGTCAGCCCGGACGGCAAGATGCTGGTGAATACCTCCGAGACCACCAACATGGCGCACATCATCGATGTCGCCAAGGGCGCGATCGTCGCCAATGTGCTGGTCGACTCCCGGCCGCGCTTCGCCGCGTTCAAGCCCGACGGCTCCGAGCTCTGGGTGTCGTCGGAGATCGGCGGGACGGTCAGCGTCATCGATCCCGCCACGCGCACCATCAAGAGCAAGATCGCCTTCGCGATCCCGGGCCTGCGCTCCGATGCGATCCAGCCGGTCGGGATCGCGATCAGCGCCGACGGCAAGACGGGCTTCGTCGCCCTCGGGCCCGCCAACCGGGTCGCCGTCGTGGACGCGGCGACGCATCAGGTCCAGAAATATCTGCTGGTCGGCCAACGGGTATGGCACATGGCGTTCACGCCCGACGAAAAATATCTCCTGACCACCAACGGCGTGTCGAACGACGTGAGCGTCATCGACGTGCCCTCGCTGCGGGTGATCAAGACGATCCAGGTCGGCGATCTGCCATGGGGAATCGCCATTGCGCGGCACTGAAGCACCGCCGGCGATCCCGCCCGCCGTGCCGGCGGCGGCGCCTCCACGCGGCCCCGTCGACAATGCCCTTCCGGCGCTGGCGGTCGAGGGCGTCAGCCATTCCTACGGGCGCCGGCCGGCGCTCACCGACGTCACCTTCGCCATTGCGCCCGCAACCTTCACGGTCCTGCTCGGCCTCAACGGCGCCGGCAAGAGCACGCTGTTCTCGCTCATCACCAGGCTCTACGGGACGCAGCGCGGGTCGATCGGCATCTTCGGGCATGACGTGGCGCGCGAGCCCGGCGAGGCGCTGCGCATCCTCGGCGTGGTGTTTCAGCCCCGCACCCTCGACCTCGATCTCACCGTCCTGCAGAACCTCACCTATCACGCGTCGCTGCACGGCATCGGCAAGCGCGAGGCCCGGCGCCGCGCCGCCGACGGGCTCGCGCGCATCGGCCTCGCCGATCGCATGAACGACAAGGTGCGCGACCTCTCCGGCGGCCAGATGCGGCGGGTCGAGATCGCGCGCGCGCTCCTGCACCGGCCGCGGCTCCTCGTGCTCGACGAGCCGACGGTCGGGCTCGACATCAAGGCGCGCGCCGACATTCTCGATCATGTGCGCATGCTGGTGTCGGAGGAGAGCGTGTGCGTTCTCTGGGCGACGCACCTGGTCGACGAGATCGCCGATACGGACGACCTGATCGTGCTGCATCGCGGGCGGATGCTCGCGCATGGCGCGGTCAAGGACGTGCTCGCGCAGACCGGCGAGCAGAGCGTGCGCGCCGCCTTCACGCGGCTGACCGCCAGCGCCGGGGCGGAAGGGGACGCGACATGACAATGACGCTCGCGGCCGGACGCGGCTTCACGTTCGGGCAATATGCGATCTGCCTCAAGGGAATCGTCTGGCGCGAGGCGCTGCGCTTCCTGCATCAGCGCGAGCGCTTCGTCTCCGCCCTGGTGCGCCCGCTGGTGTGGCTCTTCATCTTCGCCGCCGGATTTCGCCAGGTGCTCGGCATCTCGATCATCCCGCCCTACGAGACCTACATCCCTTACGAGGTCTACATCACGCCGGGCCTGATCGCGATGATCCAGCTGTTCAACGGCATGCTGCTGTCGCTGTCCATGGTCTACGACCGCGAGATGGGCAACATGCGCACGCTGCTGGTGAGCCCGCTGCCGCGCTGGTTCCTGTTGTCCTCCAAGCTCGTCGCCGGCACGGCCGTGTCGCTGTTTCAGGTCTATGCCTTCCTCGCGATCGCGTATTTCTGGGAGATCGAGCCGCCGCCGATCGGCTATCTCACCGTCATCCCGGCGCTCGTGCTCGCCGGGCTGATGCTGGGCGCGCTCGGCATGCTGGTGTCGTCGCTGATCAAGCAGCTCGAGAATTTCGCCGGCGTCATGAACTTCGTGATCTTTCCGATGTTCTTCGCCTCCTCGGCGCTCTATCCGCTGTGGCGCGTGCGCGAGGGAAGTCCGTTGCTCGCCGACCTGTGCGAGCTCAACCCGTTCACCCATGCGACCGAGTTGATCCGCTTCGCGCTCTACGGCCAGGTGAACTGGCTCTCGCTCGCGGTCGTCTGCGGCTTCCTGGCGGTGTTCATGATCGGCGCCATTCTCGCCTACGATCCGTCGCGCGGCTTCATCGCCCGCCGCGGCGGTCCGGGCGGCGAGGCGTAGCTACGCCGGCCTCATCCGCCGCATCGTTCACTTGTCATATTTAATGTAGGCGGAGCCCGCGTCGGCCGGCGTGCCCTCGAGCGGCCCGCCCTCCTTGCCGGGCTGCCAGAGCACGACCTCTTCGATCTTCTTCGCCAGCGCGAAATCCTTGTCGGTGATCCCCTTGGCGGTATGGGTCTGCAGCCGCACCTCGACCCACGGATAGGATGCCGCGATGTCCGGATGATGCCAGGCCGCCTCGGCGAGATGGCCGACGGTGTTGATCACCATCAGCGTGCCCTTCCAGCCATGCGTGCTGTATTTGCGGCAGATGAACCCGTTCTCGAACGACCAGTGCGGCAGATCGCGCTTGAGCCGATCCCGGATCTCCTGCTCCGAATAGGTGCGTTCCTTCTGCTCGGTCATGGCGATCTCCTGTCCGCTCAAATTGGCAATCGCGCCTCGATCCCGCAGTGTAGCCCCTGCGTCAGTCGTGCAAAACCCGGCGGCACGAGTCTGGTCCGACGCGGCCGACCCACGCGGCCTTCGCCGTCATGGCCGGGCTCGTCCCGGCCATCCACGTCCTCCTCTCCACGAAAGAAAGACGTGGATGCGCGGGACCAGCCCGCGCATGACGATGGAGCGGCCGACCCACGCGGCCTTCGCCGTCATGGCCGGGCATAGCCGTTCGAAGAACGGCGTCACTTCGCTCGCCTATGCCCGGCCATCCACGTCTTCCTCTCCACGAAGGAAGACGTGGATGCGCGGGACTAGCCCGCGCATGACGATGGATATCGCGTTGACAGCGGCGAATGCCGGACGCGCTCATACTTGGCATACCCGAAAGGTGCAGCAGAGGATTGCGGCACAACCGATCCAGCGTTCGCCGAGGGGGAGATATAAACGGAAGGCCTAGGGCACGCTGGGCGCTTCGCTTTGCCCATCCTGCCTTGGCTGCAGCATTTTATCGTGGAGGCGCTCCGCCGGTCGTTGTTTTCGAGGCAGCGGGCCGATGATACGCCCCACCGGGAATGATGTGTTGCGACGGTGAACGGCGGTTCTGGCGCCGCTCTCACGCTCGCCGAAGGCGAGACCGGGGCCCCGCATCCGGGCACGCCTGGACACTCCGGATCACGCGTGAAATCATTCCTCCATGCGTCTCGACCGCGTCGCCCTTGCGTCAGGTCTGCTCTTCGGTTGCGTGCTCGCCGCCGCGCCGGCGCTCGCGCAACAGCCCGCCCCCGGACGGCGCACCGTCGAGCCTCCCGCCTGTCGCGAGCTCGAGCGCCAGCTCGGGCCGAACGAAGCGGCCGCCGGCGCGCTCGCGCTCAACGTGGCCCTGACCGCGTCCGCGGACAAAGGCTGCCTCACGCTGGCGCGGCGGCTGCTCGAATCCGGCGCCTCGCTCGCAGCGCGCGATCGCCTCGGCGCCATGCCGCTCGCCCACGCGGCGCGCGCGGGTCATCGCGCGCTGGTCGAGCTCTTTCTCGCCGGCGGCGCCACGATCGATGCGCGCAATCTCGTCGGCGCGACCGCGCTCTATGCGGCGGCGGAGAACGACCGGCAGCCGATCGTCGCGCTCCTCCTCGCCAAGGGCGCCGACCCCAACCTGCCCGGCCGCTCCGAGGTCACCCCGCTCGCCGCCGCGGCCTACAACGGCAACGACTCGATCGTCGTCGAGCTGCTGACGCATGGCGCGACGCCCGACGCGGAGGACAAGACCGGCAAGACGCCGATCATCTACGCGGCGGCGCGCGGCTTCACGCCGGTCGTGCGGCGGCTGCTCGCCGCCGGGGTCGACCCCAAGCGCGCCTATGGCAACGATCTCACGGCCTTGATGTGGGCGGCGGGCTACGAGGACGGTTTCGGCGAGCGCGACGCGCTGGACGTCGTCGCGCTCCTCCTCGGCGCCGGCGCGCCGATCGACGCGACCGACAACCGCGGCCGCACCGCCCTGATGATCGCGGCGGAGCGCGGGCATGCGGCGATCGTGGACGCGCTGCTTGCCCGCGGCGCCGACCGCGGGCTCAAGGACAAGGCGGGCCTGCGCGCAGCGGACCTCGCCGCGAACGGCGACCTGCGGGCGACGCTCGCGGCGAAGTGAGTCGTTCGATCTCAGGCGCTCTTTTGCATCGACGGCGCGTTCTTCTGCGACGGTGCGCCGATAGCGCTCCGGGCCGGCATTTCCACCACCAGGCTGTCCAGCTCCGGCTCCATCGAGTGCATGATGATCGGCTCCTCGGGGAGCTTCTCGGCCGGTTCATACCAGGGCGGCCCTTCTTTGATGCCCTTCTCGAGAGCGTGCGCGATCAAGCGCCCGATCTCCTCGCCGTGCAGCGGCACGAGATTATGGTCGTCGTTGTGCTTGTAGAGCTGCGGGCAGAAATACACCGCATGAATGCGCGGGTCGTAACCTTCGACGACGAGGAAGTACGACGGCCGTAGGAACATGTCGTATTTGGTGACGACCTTGCGTTCCAGCGTCGATCTGGCGACGCGAACCTTGTCCGACGACGGGCCGACGATCGTACCGGCCTCGAGCAGGATGATCCAATCCTTGTTGGTCGCATTGTCGGGATGAATCGGAATCAGGTGACGCGGCAGCTTTCGCTGTAAGACGTTCATTGACGCTCCTCCAATAGGTGGTGTCCCCTCCTCCGTTCCCCCGTGTGTCGATGAGCGTATCGCGCCGGCGAGCGGCGTCAAAAGATTCAATGCCGTTCGGTAAACGCGTCAAACACGGTGATACCTGTCGGGTGAAGATCGTTCATTCCGATACCGTTCAGAGTCGAATTGCGAACGATTCAGCCTGGCCGCGCTACAAGGTTAAACCGGGAACCGAAGACTTCGTGCCGGAATCGACGGCGCGTTTGCGCCTGCCGACCTGGCGATCGCGCGACGCGCATTCGGGGTCGGTCGGCTGGGCAACGCGCCGCGTCCCGCGAAATAGGCGGCGCGGGGCTCGATGTCGTCGTGGAAAATCGAGAGCGTGAGCGGGGGCCATGGGATTGCTCGAGCTTCCGCGATCCAATCGGCGCATCACGCCCCAATCAAATCAGCGTCGCCGGCTTCGGCTGGCCAGGGATACTGCGGAAGCTCAATCGTGTCGGCAATGTCGCGTCCGAACGCGACCTTCGCAAGCCCCGGTATCGTAAATGCCTTGATTACCTGATTGCGCAGAAACAGCCCCCATCGTGTGCGAGGTGCGAATGACGCCGCGAAGCGCGCAGCACCGCGCTGCTTTCTGTCGATGAAGCTCCGCAGGACCGCTTCGTATCTGCTGAAGGCCTGTTCGTGCCGTCCCTGCGCGCTGGCGAGCTCGCCCGCGAGGACATAGGCGGCCGCCATTGCAAGAGCTGATCCCTGCCCGGCCGCGAGTGAGACGCAGAAAGCCGCGTCGCCGACGAGCGCGACGCGGCCGCGCGACCAGCGATCCATCCTGATCTGGCTGATGCGGTCGAAATAGAGGTCATCGACCGCGCCGAGCTCGGCGAGGATGCGCGGGCATTCCCAGCCCGCATCCTGGTATCGCTCGCGGAGAATGGCCTTTTGTGCCGGAATATCGAGCGAGGTCGGAAGGCTGTCCGCGTCCGTGGCAAAAACGAACAGGAAGAGCGTGCGATCGCCGTGCAGGGCAAACCGCGCCAGCATGCGGCCCGGCGTGCAATGGAGCACATAAACCCTCTCGTCGCGGGGACGGTAACCGCGCGTCTCGAAAGCGGCGGCCATGTAGGCCAGGCTTTTCTCGAAGCGATCCTGCGGGCCGAAGACGAGCCGGCGCACGTTCGAGTGGAGGCCATCGGCGCCGACCACAAGATCAAACCGCCGCGCGCGGGACCGCTCGAATTCGACCTGCACGCCGTCGGCGCGCTCGTGCAGGGCAATGATCCGGTCGGCAAAGATGGTTTCGGCACTCGTCCCGACCGCCTGGACAATCAGCCGGGACAGATCGCTGCGCCCGAGTGTCACATATCGCCCGCCAGTCAGCTCGCCGAAGACCCGTGTACCGAAGCCTGCCAGCCGCTCGCCGCGGTTGTCCACGATGCGAATTTCCCTCATGCGATAGCCGATGCGCTGAATCTCACGGGCAAGACCCATCCGCTCCGCAATATCGTATCCGAGGCCCCAGAAATCGATGACGTAGCCGCCGGTGCGCAGCGCGGGCGCATCGTCGACCAGCGTCGGCTGGAAACCTGCGCGCGCGAGCCAAAACGCCAGCGTCGGTCCCGCGATGCCACACCCCGAGATCAGCACGGTCTGTTTGGCCATGTTCAGGAGATGGGAGGGCCTGGCATCCGAGCAAGACGCGACGAGGTGGACCGATTGTCCACCTTTGCGCGCGCAGCGCCGGCCTCTCTGTGGTCGCGCGCGCGGCCGCGAGCGGGGAGTTGTGTGCGGCGTCATGCCGTCGGAACGGTGGCGCGCAGGTGCTGGTTGGCCCAATGAGGGCGCGCTTAACAGGATTGCGCGGCATCGCCCGGCACGGACGCGCGGCCGGGAGGATGATACGTGCTGGAATTGGAGTGTGACATGCGACGCGAGTCGACGATCAGAACAAAACTCATTCGGGCGGGATCAGCCCTGGCGCTGGCTTCATGCACCGCCATGATTGGTGCGGCTCCCGCCGCGGCGCGCTCATGGCATCATCATGGATGGGGATGGGGCGGAGCGGTGGCTGCCGGCGTGATCGGCGGCGCGATTGCAGCGGCGACGTCGCCGTTCTGGGGGCCCGGGTACGATTACTATTCGCCGGGTTATGTCTACGCACCGGGATACGCTTATCCGGCCTATACGTATGGGCGGGCCTATGCGTATGAGCCTCGGGTCTCAAGCGGCGTCGGCTACTGCGAGGCGCATTTCCGTTCCTACAATCCGGCAACCGGAACTTACCTCGGCTACGACGGGCACTATCATCACTGCCCGTAGCGGCTCGTTGGAGGATCTCCCGCTGCGCTCGGGATTGATGCCTCGGACCGGCAATGCGCCGGCCCGAGGCGGGGCGCTGCGTTGTCCTGGGACGCGCTGCCGCGCTCACAGCCCCGCGAAGTAGGCGGCGCAGGCCTTGATGTCGTCCTCGGAGATCGAGAGCATGAGATCGGACATGCCGGGGTTGTTGGCGCGTTTGTGGGTGCGGAAGTCGAGCATCGTCTGCTGCGCGTAGTCCTGCCGCTGGCCGGCGAGGCGCGGCTGCGTCCCCTCCCCCAGGAATCCCGATTGGTGGCAGCTCGAGCACACGACCGCGTTGATCGCCGACTGCGCGCGGGCGGCGACGTCGGCCGGCGCCCGCGGTTGCTGCAGGTCGGGCCATGGCTTTTGCGAGAAGTAGAGCGCGAGCGCCAGCATGTCGTCGCGCTCGAGCGACTGGGCGATCGGTGACATGATGTCGTTCTGCCGCGCGCCGCTCTTGTAGTCGCGCAGCTGCAGATAGAGATAGCCCTGCTGCTGGCCCCAGATCACCGGCATGCCTTCCTGCGGCACGCCGTTGTCGCCGTGGCATCCGGCGCAGACCTGCGCCTTCTCGTCGATGGATTGCGCCAGGGCGGCATGGGTGAGCAGCGCGAGCGCGGCAAGCGCGGCCGGATAAGGAAGACGTGGCACCTTCATCGCACTGCCGCCGTTATGGGCTCGTCGATCCCCGCATCTTCGGCCCATCGCGGGACACAGACGCCGGGCTGAAACGTCATCGAAACAACATCAAAGCGAGATGGTCAAAGCGACATGGCCGGGACCCGCCCGGCCATGTCCAAACGCCGACGAGCGGTGCTAGTCCAACGTGAACGCGATGATCGCGTTCCCCCGCTTGAAGTCGATCTGCACGTTGCCGCCGGCGCCGACCACGATGTACTGCTTGCCGTCCACGACGTAGGACGACGGCGGAGCGTTGACGCCCGCCCCGGCATTGAAGGTCCACAGCACATTGCCCTTGCTGGCGTCGTAGGCGCGGAAACGCCCGTTCCCTTCGCCGGCGAACACCAGGCCGGTGGCGGTGGCCAGAATGCCGCCGATCATCGGCTGCGGCGTCTTCACCTGCCAGCGGATCTTGCCGGTGTTGTAGTCGACCGCCGTGATGGTGCCCCACTGCTCCTCGCCCGGGATCGCCTTGAAGGCGCCGCCGAGCCAGAGCTTGCCGCCCGGATAAGGCGAGCTCTGCACCTGGTACGTCATCGGCTGGTGCAGGTTGATCGCGTAGGCGAGGCCGAGCTGCGGGTTGACCGTCATCGGCGACCATTCGACGCCGCCGTTGGCGCCAGGCAGCATGCGCGCGCCCTGCGGGGTCGGCAACGTCCACATGTTCTCCTGCGGGATCATCGCCTCGGAGAAGCGGATCAGGCTGCAGTCGTTGCGATTGTGGACGTAGACGTGGCCGGTCTTGCCGGCATGGATCACGCCGGGGACGACGTTGCCGCTGTTGTCGCGCACGTCGACCAGGATCGGCGGGCTGACCGCGTCGAGATCCCACACGTCGTGCGCGATGTACTGGAAGTGGCAGACGTGATTGCCGGTGTCGAGATCGAGTGAGACGAGGGAGTCGGTGTAGAGGTTGTCGCCCGGCCGTATCGAGCCGTCGAGGTCGGGCGAAGGATTGCCGACGACGAAGTAGATGCGGTTGGTGGCGAGGTCGACCGCCGGGTTCTGCCACACGCCGCCGCCGAGCCGCTGCCAGGGATCGCCGGTCTTGGCGAGCTGCGCCTTCTCGGCCTCGATGTTGCGATGCATGTCGCGGCCGGTGGCGTCCTTGGTCGCCCACACGCCCACCGTATTGTTCTCCGGGATCGTATAGAAGGTCCACAACAGCTTGCCGTCCTTGGCGTCATATGCCTTGACGAAGCCGCGGATGCCGTATTCGCCGCCATTGGTGCCGATCAGGACCTTCCCCTTGACCACGGTCGGAGCCATCGTCTCGCTGTAGCCGAGCTCGGGGTCGCCGACGTCCGCCTGCCACACCTTTTTGCCGGTCTTGGCGTCGAGCGCGACCAGCTTGCCGTCGAGCGTCCCAAGAAAGACCTTGTCCTCGTAGACCGCCACGCCGCGGTTGTTCGGTCCGCAGCAATAGGTGGTGATCGGGCCGAGCGATTGCTTGTAGTGCCACAGCTCCTCGCCGGTCTTGGCGTCCAGCGCGTAGACGTGGCTGAACGACGTGGTGACGTACATCACCCCGTTCACGATGATCGGCGAGGTCTCCAGGGATTCCTTCACCTCGGTCTGGAAGATCCAGGCCGGGCGCAGGTGCGCCACATTGGCGGGGGTGATCTGGGTATTGGGCGAGAAGCGCTTCTGCGTGTAGTCGCCGTTGGTGTGCAGGAAATTGTTGGGATCGTTCGCGGCCTTGTCGAGCATGTCCTGCGTCACGTTGCTGGGCGTGACGGCAGGCCGCGCCGTCGCGGCGGTTCCTTGCTGGACTTCCTGCTGGGCCGAGGCCGTAGCCGCGAGCGCAAGCGCGCCCGCGATCGCAAACGCCGTACGGATGGCGATCATGTGCTTCCTCCCCGCGATATTGTGGATGGTTGTGGCGGCGATCCCGAAGGCAGATTACCGGCTCCAGCGTGATCCCGCCCCCGATGCGTGTCAAGGTTGTCACGGGTAGACCCGCAAGGTGCGCCGGTAATCCGCGCGGGCGTCGCCCGGCCGGATCAGCAATCGGATTCGGTGTGATGGGGGTCGCGGGTCGCGTTGTCGCACACCCGATCCGCACGCGCGCCCGCCATGCTCCTTCGCGCATCGCACCTCCGGCGGCGCCGGAACCCCGCGATTTGTCAATCCAGCCCGATCGCGCGATATCTAGTGCCGCGAACCCGAAATTCGCTCAGAGCTGGCTGCGGATGGCTGCGAACTTCGGAATCGGGACACTAATTTAGCCGCGTGGATTGCTGGAATCGTAAATGGTGAAGCAGCCCCGACCTCCCCGGCCGGATCCGACCGACTCGGAAGAGACGGTCGAGTTGCTGCGGGCGCTCGCGCGCCAGCGCGGCGTCGATCCGGCGGACGAGCCGGAGGCGTACCGAACGCGGGAACCCGGCGAGGACAACGACGAGAGGGTGGCGTCGCTCCGCGCGCTCGCGACGCGCCTCGGCGCGCAGCTCCGGTGGCACACCGACCGATACGACGAAAGCGCGGCATCCGATGCGCCGCCCTTTGCGCACAGGGGCGGGCTCGCGGGCGAGTGGCGCGCCTTCCTCGCCGGCCTGCCGACGCGCGCTGCCCTGGTGCCGCGGCTGCGGCGCGAGCGACTCGCCTTCGTGGTCATTGCGGTCGCGGTGCTGGCGATCGCGGCGGTCGGGCGCATGATCGGCATTCCGCGCGCCGGCCACGGCGTCGCCATCCCGGGGCAGATCGTGCCGCCGACGGAATCCGGCCCGCGCGAGCCCACGGCGCCCGACATCGCGGCGATCCGCCGAGCGATGGCGCAGTGCGAGGACGTTGCGGCACGCAAACCCGACACGCTCGCCTTCCTGGTCCTCCCGGTGGTGCGCGTCGGCGCCCAGACACATGACTGGCGCGCCCTCGCGATCGAGAAGGTCGGCGACGCCTATCTCCTGCTGAGCGCCAACGATGGGCTCGACGGGCTGCGCGACGGCAGCCTCGCGGTGCGGCCCGGTCGCTACACCTTCTCGGTGCTCGATCCGTCGAGCGGCGCAACCTATTCATGGACCTCGGCGACCGGCATGTCGCGGCTCGAGCGGCCGGACTCCGCCGCAATCAAGACCCTCCAGCTCGGGTTTGACTTCTCCGCCGCCCAGACCGGTCCGCACTGGAGCAAGCTGTTTCAGCGCAAGTCCGGCTCCTGCTACTGGGTCGTCGTGGTCGCGCTCGGGTGAAGCTCGAGACAGCGTCTGTCCCCGCATGGCGTTCCGCGATGGGCGCCGAATCGCCCCGCGAGGCGGTTTCCGCGGCGAAGCAAAAGACGGTAAATTGCCGCGCGCCGCGATTCTTCCACCTCAGGATGGTCCTGCAATTCAATGCCGCGCCACGTTGCCGCCGCCCTCGTGACCCTCGGGCTCGCCGTGCCTTCCGCACGGGCCGCGGACGTCTCCGGCGTGTGGCTCACCGACACGGCCGACGCCCATATCCGCATGGCCAAGTGCGGCGCCAATTTCTGCGGCACGATCATCTGGCTCAAGGAGGCGAAGGACGCGGGCGGGCGCCCGCTCACCGACGAGAAGAACCCCGATCCGGCCAAGCGCTCGCGACCGCTTGTCGGCACCGTCATCGCGATCGATTTCCATCCCACCGCGGAGGATCCCGAGCGGCTCGTCGGCACCTTCTACAATGCGGAGGATGGAAACTCCTACAAGGGCAGCATCGCCACCCCGAAGCCGGACGAGCTCGCCGTCACCGGCTGCCTGCTGTTCTTCTGCCAGACTCAGATCTGGAGCCGGGTGAAGCACTAATCGCACACGCCCCCGCGGCCGCCGCAAGTTCCCGCACGAAGTTCCCGCACGAAGTTCCCGCACGAAGTTCCCGCACGAAGTTCCCGCAGAAATTTCCTGCAGGATCATTGTGGAGGAATCACCGGGTACCGCGCCACCGGCTGCGAATCACGTTATCCGTTTGGGCATGCACGGCACTTTGCCAATCTCCGACGAGCAAGCGCTCGCTGCGTTTCGCGAGCGCACCCCCGCACGGGTGAACGTCGCGGCGCTGTCGCGCGACTGGGGCTGGACGCACGACAAGGTGCGCAACCGGCTGCGGCGCTGGCGGCGCACCGGCGAGCTGCCGCCGGCCGCAAAGGGGGGCAAGGCGGGCAACCGGCCGGCGATCGAGGCCGCGGCGGCCGCCGCCGCAGCCCTGGTCGTGCCGACGCTGGCCGCGGTTCCACCGCAGGATGCGATCGTGGTCGCGCCGCCGGGCGAAGTCGCGGCTGCGGCGCAGAACAAGGCCGCGGTTGCGCGGCAGGCCGAGGCCGCAGTTACGCCGCAGGCCGAGGCCGCGGTTGCGCCACAGGCTGCGCCGGTTCCCGTGATCGATCCTCCGGCGCAGCGCGCGCCGCGGCCGGCGCGCAGTCTCGGCCGGCTGACCGGCATGTCGATCCTCGCACTCGTCGGCATTGCGCTCGCGGCCATCGGCATGGTGGAGACCACCGCCTATGCGGTGAGCGTCGGCGGCTCGGTCTTCGCCGCCCTCGCGATCTGCGCCGACCTGCTGGTCCTGGCCATGCCGGCGGCCGTCGCCGCCCTGTGGCGGCGCCGCTCGCCCGCCGCGATCCTCGCGGCGGCACTGTGGCTCGTCGGCGGCGCGGTCACGCTCGCCAATCTCTCCGGCTTCATCGGCGGCAGCGACGACCACTTCCGCTCCGGACGCGAGACGCAATCGATCGGGCGCACGTTGGCGCTGGAGCAGCTCGCGCGCCTGCGCCACGAGCGCGCGGCGATCGTCGAGACGCGGCCGGTCACGCTGCTGCGCGTGGCGGTGCGCAGCGCGAGCCGCGCAAGCCGCCCGGGCCTGCGCGAGGCGCTCGCCATGGCCGAACGGCGCGATGCGGTCGAGGCGCAACTGGCGGCGATCGCCGCCAATCTGGCCGCGCTGCCGCCGCTGGTGGCGATCGACCCGTCGGCAAGCGTGCTCTCCGAGCTCACCGGCGCGACCGTCACCGATGCCGAGCTGCGCCGTCTGCGGCTCGCACTGTTGCTCCTACTGCCGCTGTGCGGCGGGTTCGTGCTCAGCCTCGGCTTGAGCCTTCTGCCGCTGCGGGCAGAGCGGCGCGCCGCTCGCGCGAGCTGACGCGCCCGCTCAATCCCGCTTACGAATTGCCGCCGCTCACCGGCGACTCCGCCCGTGGCCGTTTTGCGTCGTCCCGTCGCGGGTGTCGGGCGCGCTGCCGCCGTCGCCCAATTCGGGCCGGCCTGGCATGTGTCCCGCCCTGTGGTCCTTGATGTCGGCCCAGGCGCGGATCAGCTCACGCTGAAGCCAGAGAAATTGCGTCGGAGTGCAACCGCCTCGCGACATCTCGGCGAGCTGGCGCCGCAGCGCCGAGAGTCGATTTTCCAGCTCGGTGAGCTCAGCCATTTTCGCATTCCGAATCAGCCCTCCCCCACGCGCCTCATGGAATCATAAAACTGCTAACACGCAATCTTCCGTCTTGCGTATGACGTGCGTCACGCCGTCCAG
>DASTZX010000363.1:0-2540 GCA_035764045.1 Xanthobacteraceae bacterium
GGAGCCGCCGGGCCGGTTCTCGATGACGAACGGCTGGCCGAGCACCTTCTCGAGCTGCTGGCCGACGATGCGCGACAGCACGTCGCTCGGGCCGCCGGGTGTGAAGGCGACCACGAGGGTGACGGGGCGGGTGGGATAGGACGCGGCGACGGCCTCGACCGCGAAGGCGGAGAGGAGAACGAGAGCAGCGGCAAGTCTACGGAACATGTGATCCTCGTGATGTCGGCGCGCCATTATAATAATCGCGCGTCGGATCTTGCGTCCTCTCCCCCGCTTGCGGGGGAGAGACAGAGAGGGGGAAGCCACGCGCGCAGGCGCAAGCGTCTTCCCTCCCTACGTGGTGTACTCAAAAATCGGGAGGCTCCGCCAGCCGGGCTTGATGTCCGCTTGTACGCCAATAGCGGCGCAAGAGCAGACATGGAACGAGGTTCGAGAAGGGCCACAACCGGCTCGGAGTTCCTCATTTTCGCTTTGCCGCGATCCTGGCGACTTCGCGCGCGCAGTCGATGAAAAGCTGCGCGACGGGGCTGAGCTCGCGGGTCTTGAGGGTGACGATTCCGCTCGGCGCGCGCGCCTTTGGGAGGTCGAGGGGCAAGGCCTTGATCTCCGGACGCGGGCCGGGAAATTTCAACGCGGAAGCCGGGAGAATCGTGACGAAGCGGCCGGTCGCGACCAGACTCATCCGCGCGTGCGGGGAATCGGTGACCACGGCCGTGCGCGGATAAGCGACGCCGTTGGCGCGAAAGGCTTCCATGGCGATCGACCCGATCTCGCTTGCGGGCGGCGGCAGCACCCAGGCTTCTGTCAGCAGCTCGGCAAACTCGATCCCGCGCCGCCGAACCCATGGACTTTGCGCGCCAGCCGCGACGACAGACGTGTCATCGAAGAGAAATTCGAAGCCGAGTCGCTCGTCTGCAAGGGGCCCGAATCTCCGTGCGAGCAAAAGATCGACGTTACGCTCGCTCAGCTCACGATGCAGCGTGTCCACATATCCGGTCACGAGACGAAACACCATGCGCGGATAGCGCCGGGAGAGCCGATCGATGACGGCCGACACGAAGCTCGCGGCCAACAAGGGGGTGCACCCGATCGCCACCTCTCCGGCCGTAGGATCGGCGAGGAACTCGATAGTCTTCACCGCCTGGCGCAGGTCGTCGAACACAGCCGCTCCACCGTCGAGCAAGGCGCGGCCGTATTTGGTCGGCTCGACCCCTTGGGGGCTGCGATCGACCAGACGCACGCCGACGGCGTGCTCCAAGTCGGCGATCGATCTGGAGATGGCGGACTGTCCGGTGTTCAGGAGCGTCGCCGCCTTGTTCATGCTGCCAGCCTGAACGACAGCCATCAGCACGTGAAGGTCGTGCAGCTTCATCCGGCGTCCGATACGATCGCTCACCTGCATCGTGCACTCCCATCACCGAATGGTGATATCCATATCGGAATTTAGCAGTATGCGCGCATAACCGCATTCCCTACTTTCACGAACAGGGGCCGCAAAAAGTCCGATAACCGCAGCGCACCTCGTAAGCCTCAGAACCGGATGGGGACACCATGACGCTTCCGCGCCGCCAATTTCTGCATCTGGCAGCGGGTGCCGTTGCTCTCGCCGCCCTGTCGCGCTTCGCCTGGGCGCAGGCCTATCCGTCGCGGCCGGTGCGGATCATCGTCGGGTTTGCGGCCGGCGGTCCAAACGACATTCTCGCCCGTCTGATCGGTCAATGGTTGTCGCAGCGGCTCGGCCAGCCATTCGTCGTCGAGAACCGGCCCGGCGCCGGCAGCAATATCGCAACCGAGGCCGTCGTGCGCGCGCCTGCGGACGGATATACGCTTTTGCTTGTCGGTACGCCGAACGCGATCAACGCCACGCTTTACGACACTCTCAATTTCGATTTCATCCGCGACATTGCGCCGGTCGCGAGCCTGATGCGCGGCGCCCTGGTCATGCTGGTACATCCTTCGGTTCCGGCCAAGACACTTCCCGAGCTCATCGCCTACGCCAAGGCGAATCCGGGCAAGCTCTCATACGGTTCAGGCGGCATCGGCGGGATCACGCACCTGACCGCCGAGTTGTTCAAGCAGGAGGCGGGTGGCCTCGACATTCTGCACGTGCCATACCGCGGGGTGGCGCCCGCGATGGCCGATCTGCTCGGCGGCCAGGTGCAACTCGTCTTTGCCAACCCCGCACCGTCGATCGGGTCCATCAACGCCGGCAAGTTGCGCGCGCTTGCGATCACCACAGCGACACGCTCGGACGTGCTGCCGGAGATCCCGACGATCGGCGAGTTCGTCCGTGGCTACGAAGCAAGCTCGATCTTCGGCCTCGGCGCGCCCAAGGACACTCCCACCGAAATTATCGATAGGCTCAACAAGGAGATCAACGCTGCGCTCGTCGATCCCA
This sequence comes from Xanthobacteraceae bacterium, assembly GCA_035764045.1. GTDB lineage: Bacteria > Pseudomonadota > Alphaproteobacteria > Rhizobiales > Xanthobacteraceae > JAVDCA01. The sequence goes on from DASTZX010000363.1 coordinate 2,399, forward strand.
CGTTCAAAACGCAACTTGCCAATCTGGATGGTACGGTGCTTGGCGGCTCGCCGGCCGATTTCCGCAAGCTCATCGCGGAGGAAACCGACAAATGGCGCAAGGTGATCCGTCTGGCCAACATCAAGCCGGAATGAGGTGATCT
>DASTZX010000364.1:0-2118 GCA_035764045.1 Xanthobacteraceae bacterium
CCCGAATCCATCTGGCTGTGCAGGCGCGAGCGCGGCTGGCTCGAGACGAGATGAAGGGGAAATCCGCGCCCCCCGGCACCGCCGAGCCATTCGGCGGGCTCGAGCCAGGCCGGATGCGGCGGGCAGTCGTCGTAGCCGAACGCGGCGATGCGCTCGGAATAAAGCTCGATGCGGCCGGTCGGCGTCGCCAGCCGATGCGCCTCCGGGTCGGCGCGGAAATCGGACATCAGCACGTAATCCTCGGCGCGCCGGGGAATCTCCAGGTAGCCGTCGGCCCAGAAGCGGTCGAAATCCGGGATGGCGGCCGCATTGGTGCGCAGGCCGTCGCGCCAGCGCGCATAGAGATGGCGCAGCCACGCCGCTTCGTCGCGCCCTTCCGCGTACGCCTCGGCGCAGCCGAGCCGCGCCGCCAGGTCGGCGAAGATGGCGAAATCGCTGCGCGCCTCGCCGACGGGCTCGATCGCCTTCTGCATCGCGATGACGAAGCGGTCGCGCGGCGCGCAGCCGATGTCGTTGCGCTCCAGCGTGGTGGTGGCCGGCAGCACGATGTCGGCGTGGCGCGCGGTCGCGGTCCACCACGGCTCGTGCACGATGATGGTCTCGGGCCGGCGCCAGGCGGCGCGCAGGCGGTTGATGTCCTGGTGATGATGGAACGGGTTTCCGCCCGCCCAATACACGAGGCGGATGTCCGGATAGGTGCTGCTGCGGCCGTTGAAGTCGTAAGCCTCGCCGGGATGGAGCAGGCAGTCGGCGATGCGCGCCGCCGGGATCGCCTTGCCGAGCGGATTGGCCAGGGTCTCCATCGTGGGGGGACGGAACGCGAGCGGCGCATCCGCGATGCCGCCGGTCGAGCCATAGCCGAAACCGAACCCGCCGCCCGGCAGCCCGATCTGGCCGAGGCACGCGGCGAGCAGGATCACCGCCCAATAGGGCTGCTCGCCGTGATCGGCGCGCTGCAGCGACCACGAGGCGGTGATCATCGTGCGCGTCGCCGCCATCCGGCGGGCGAGGGCGCGGATCGTCTCGGCCGGGACGCCGGTGATCGGCGCCGCCCAGTCGGCGTCCTTGCGCTGGCCGTCGCTCTCGCCCATCAGGTACGCGCGCACGCGCTCGAACCCCGTGCAGTGTTTGGCGAGAAATGCCTGATCGTGCCGGTCTTCGGCGATCAGCGTATGGGCGAGCGCCAGCAGCATGGCGACGTCGGTGTTGGGCCGGATCGCGATCCATTCCGGCGCGAGCGCCTCGGGTCCGTCCTCGCGGATCGGGCTCACATTGACGACCTCGACGCCGGCATCCGCCAGGCTCGCGAGCGAGGCGGCGTTGGCATGCGCGCCGCAGCCGCCTTTGACGACCTGCAGGTTCTTCGGATTGGCGCCGCCGAACAGCACCATCAGGCGGCTGTGGCGCGCGATCGACGACCACGAAGTCAGCGGCCCGGTGACGGCCTGGGCGCTGCCCAGCACATGCGGCAGGAACACGAGCGCGGCGCCGAAGCTGTAGTTCGACGCCTGGTCGACGAAGCCGCCGAAGGCCGAGAGAAAGCGCCGCACCTGGGTGCGGGCGTCGTGAAAGATGCCGGCCGAGCCCCAGCCCTGCGAGCCGCCCATGATCGCCGAATGGCCGTGCTCGCGCTTCACCCGCGCGAGCTCGCCCGCGACCAGCTCGAGCGCGCGCTCCCAGCTCACCGGGACGAACGGCTCGCGGCCGCGACCCTCGCCGTGGCCGCGCCCATGCGCCAGCCAGCCTTGCCGCACCATCGGCCGGGCGATGCGGGTCGGCGAATGGACCGCGGCCGGGATGGCGTCGATCAGCCGCGAGGGATCGGGATCGTGCTCGAACGGCCGCACGCCGACGACGCGGCCGTCCTTCACCTCGGCCAGGAAGGCGCCCCAGTGGGAGTGATTGCGGACGAGGGTGGTGGTCATTGGGGGGCTCGCGCGTGCGTGCAGGTAGACGCGGCGATTATAGAGTCAGGACGATGCGGGGCCAATCCGCCTTCGCCCTTCGGGCTACGGCGGACAAGTCGAGACGCCGCGCCGAAGCCTTGGCGAAGGCGGGTTCTCAGGATCAGGGTGGGTCGAATGCGCGAGCGACCCGCGCCGGCTACTGCGGCACGAG
>DASTZX010000365.1:0-6061 GCA_035764045.1 Xanthobacteraceae bacterium
GTGATGCTCGGCGCGGTGTTGATCGACTTGGCGAGCTCGTAGGCCTTCACGGTCGCGGGCCGCGCCTTGATCGCCTCGAACCAGCGCTTGAGATTGGGGAAATCCTCGAGCTTCTGGCCCTGCCGCTCGTAGGGCACCACCCACGGATAGCTCGCCATGTCCGCGATCGAGTATTCGCCGGCGATGAAGTCGCGGCCGGCGAGCTTCTTGTTGAGCACGCCGTAGAGCCGGTTCACCTCATTGCGGTAGCGGTCGATCGCGTACGGGATCTTGTCGACCGCGTAGTGGGCGAAGTGGTTGTTCTGGCCGCTCATCGGCCCGAGCCCGCCCATCTGCCAGAACAGCCATTGGATCGCGTCGTAGCGCTTGCGCAGGTCGCTCGGCAGGAACTTGCCGGTCTTCTCGGCGAGATAGAGCAGGATCGCGCCCGACTCGAACACCGGAATCGGGGCCTTACCGTCCTTCGGCTTGCGGTCGAGAATCGCCGGAATGCGGTTGTTGGGAGAGACGGCGAGAAAATCCGCCTTGAACTGCTCGCCCTTGCCGATGTTCACCGGCACGATCTTGTATTCGAGCCCGGCCTCCTCGAGGAACATCGTGATCTTGTGGCCGTTCGGCGTGGTCCAATAATAAAGCTCGATCATCGCAAGTCGCTCCGTTGGGTGTTTGCATCCGTCATGCGCGGGCTGTCCCGCGCATCCACGTCTTGCTTTCGGACGGGCCAAAGACGTGGATGGCCGGGACAAGCCCGGCCATGACGAGGGGGCTTTTCGGCGCGGGAGACTGCCACAACGGCCGGCATGCCGGAAATGCAAAAAGCGGGACTGAACTATTCGTGACCAGCCGCGCCTTGAAGGGTGGGCCGCGGCGGATTAGCCTCGAAACAATAATTTCGAATAATCGTCTTCAGGGAGGTCGTGATGCAGTCCCGACATTTCGGTGTTGCGGTTGCGGCTTTGGCCGCCGTCGCGCTCCATCTCTTCGCCACGCCGGCGCGGGCGCAGTCCACCGATGCGCTCACCGGGGTCGTCACCTCGGCCGCCGAAGGCGCCATGGAAGGCGTGGTCGTCAGCGCCAAGAAGGCCGGCGGCATCGTCACGGTCTCGGTCGTCACCGATCATGACGGGTACTATCGCTTCCCGGCGGCGCGGCTCGAGCCGGGCAGCTATGCGCTCGCGATCCGCGCCGCCGGCTACGATCTCGACGGCAAGGCCACGGCCGAGATCGCGGCCGGCAAGTCGGCGACCGCCGACCTCAAGCTCAAGCCGACGCGGAATCTTCCCGCCCAGCTCACCAATGCGGAATGGCTGGCCAGCATGCCGGGCGCCGACAACCAGAAGAAGGCGCTGCTCAACTGCATCGGCTGCCACGATCTCGACCGCATCGTGCGTTCGACGCACGACAGCGAGGAGTTCGTCCAGATCTTCGAGCGGATGGCGGGCTACTACCCGGGCAGCACGCCGGACAATCCACAGCGGCTCGTCGGCACGGCGCGCCGCGCGATCGGGCAGGGGCCCGGGATGCGGGCGACGGCCGACTATCTCGCCTCGGTCAATCTGTCCAACGACGATACCTGGACCTATCCGCTCAAGACCTTCAATCGCCCGAGCGGCCGGGCGACGCACGTCATCATCACCGAGTACGACCTGCCGCGCAAAAAGATCCAGCCGCACGATGTCATCCTGGATGCGGAAGGTCAGGTCTGGTTCACTCATTTCGCCGAGCAGTTCCTCGGCCGCTTCGATCGGAAGACGCTCAAGATCTCCGAATATCCGTTGCCCGTTCTCAAGGAGGGATATCCGATCGGCACGCTCGATCTGGAGACCGACACATCGGGCAAGCTGTGGATCTCGATGATGTACCAGGGCGGCGTCGCGCGCTTCGATCCGAAGACGGAAAAATTCGAGACCTGGGCGGTGCCGAAGGAATGGCAGACCGACGCCACCCAACAGGCCTTCCTGACGCCGGTGTCGTCGCAAGTGGACGGCAAGGTCTGGGTCAAGAACTCCGATCGGGCGCAGATCCTGCGGCTCGATCCGGCGACGGGCAAATGGGAAAACCTCGGCTCGTTCAAGGATCCGGAGACGGGCAAGACCATCACGTCCTACGGCATCCCAGCCGATGCCGAGAACAATCTCTATCTGCTCGACTTCTCCTCCTCGGATGTCGGCCGGCTCGACGCCAAGACCGGTGCGCTCACCATCTTCAAGGGCGCGATCGCCAACTCCCGTCCGCGCCGCGGGCGCTTCGACGCTGAGAACCGGCTGTGGTTCGCCGAGTACGGCGGCAATGCGATCGGCATGCTCGATACCAAGGTCGGCAAGGTGCAGGAATGGGTGCTGCCGACGCCCTGGAGCCAGCCCTACGACGCGGTGACCGACAAGACCGGCGAGGCCTGGACCGGCTCGATGCTGAGCGATCGCGTCTCCCGCCTCGACCCGAAGACGGGCGAATTCGTCGAGTATCTGCTGCCGCGACGCACCAACATCCGCCGCGTGTTCGTCGACAACACCACCACGCCGCCGAGCCTGTGGGTCGGCAACAACCATGGCGCCGCGATCGTCAAGGTCGAGCCGTTGGAATGAGCGGGCACTGAGCCTCGCTCCCTCCCCCCTTGTGGGGGAGGGTTGGGGAGGGGGGTAACCACAGACTCATGCGCCTGCGGCTACCCCCCTCCCTGTCCCTCCCCCACAAGGGGGGAGGGAACGAAAGAGCCGCTTCGTCCGTCGAACTCAATGCCCCACCACATTCTGCATCTCGCCAAACCGCCCGGCGAGAAACAGCCGCATGTTGTCGATCAGCAGCGGGAGCACCTGCTCCTCGTAGCCGATGAAATAGCCGCCGACCTGCGGGGTGATGAACACATTGGGCAGATCCCAGAACGGACTGTCGGACTTGAGCGGCGCATTCTGGAAGACGTCGAGCCCGGCGCCGGCGATGCGCTTTTCCGCCAGGCATTCGATCAGCGCCGCCTCGTCGACCGTCTCGCCGCGCCCGACATTGATGAAGTACGCGCTCCGCTTCATCGCGTTCAACACCGTGCGGCTGAAGATGCCGCGATTCTCCTCGCTGGCGGGCAGCACATTGATGAGCCAGTCGGCCTCCGCCGCGGCCTCGGCCAGCGTGCTGGTCGGCCGCATCGCATCGAACCCAGCGACCGCGCGCGGCGTGCGGGTCACGCCGATGACCCTCATCCCGAACGCCTTCAACAGCTCGCCGATCGCGATCCCGCTCACCCCGATCCCGACCACCACCGCGGTTTTGCCGGCGAGCGGCGGCCAGCGCTCGCCGCGCTCCCAGCGATGCGCATCCTTAGCATGCACCAGCCGGGCCGCGTCGCGTGCGAGCGCGAGCATCAGCGCCGCCACGGTCTCGCGCATCGCCGGTCCGTGAATGCCGCGCGCCGAGGTCAGGATGGTTTTGGGGCGCAGAGACGGGCAGCGCAGGAAATGGTCGACCCCGGTCGCGAGCGACGCGATCCATTTCAGGTTCCTGGCGCGCGCGATCAGCGCATCGTCGATTGCGATCCCGAAGGCGAACAGCACGTCGATGGCGGCGAGATCGACCGCGATGTCGGCGGCGGTCGCGGCCGTGTGGATCTCGATGTCGGAAAAATGCTCCTTCAGCGCGCGCTCGTAGACGCTCGCGTATTTTTCCAGGATGAGGATTTTTGTCGTCATGGCTCCCTACAGTTTGGCCCGTCATGCCCCGCGCAAGCGCCGCGCAAAACGGGGCATCCAGTAAGCCGTTGAGACCGCGGTGTGTACTGGATTGCCCGCTTGCGCGGGCAATGACGCCGCGAGCATTCTAAATCTTCTTCAGCCCGAGCAGCCGCTCCGCGTTGTTCCAGGCAATGTCCGCGCGCAGCGTCTCGGGCAGCTCGACCGTGTCCATGAAATGCCCGGCTTCGTCGGCCGACTCGAACGGGTAGTCGGCCGCGAACATCACCCGGTCGGGTCCAAGGGCGGCGAGCGCGCAGGCGAGCGGCTCGGCCGAGCACATGCCCGAGGTGGTCACCGCGATGTTCTCCCGGATGTACTGCGACGGCGGCTTGCCGAGCTTCACGCCATAGAGCTTTGCGCGGCTGTCGAAGCGCCACAGCAGGTAGGGCAGGGTCTCGCCGAGATGCCCGAGCGCGACCCTGGCGCGCGGGAAGCGGTCGAACAATCCGCTGAACACCAGCCGCAGCGCGTGCGAGCCGGTCTCAAAACCCCATTCCCAGGTGGCGCGGCGCAGCCCCTTGTAGCCGTCGAGCACCGGCGCGGGCATGACCGGATCGGTCGGATGGATGTAGATCGTGGCGCCGAGCGCCTCCGCACGCTCCCAGACAGGGTGGAGCGACGGATGGTCGAGATATTGCCCATTGGTATGGCCGTTGACCATGGCGCCGCAGAACTTGAGCTCGCGCATGCAGCGTTCGAGCTCGTCCGCCGCCGCCTTGGCGTCCTGCATCGGCAGGTGCGCGAAACCCGAATAGCGGTCCGGCCGCTTGGCGACTTCGCGCGCCAGAAAGTCATTGGCGGCGCGCGCATTGCGGATTGCCGTTGCGGCGTCGGGCTCAGCCTGGACGCCCGGCCCCGCCAGCGCGAGCACCGCGCGGCCGATCCCGGCGGCGTCCATCGACTTGAGGCGGCGCTCGCCGAAGTCGGTGAGGCATGCGGCCACGCGGCTTAAGAATTCGGGATCGACGTCGGCGACGGTGGCCTTCCAGTAGCCTTCGAAACCCGGACAGAGAAAGTGCTCTTCCAGCGCGATTTTCTTGACCATTCCGGCTCCGTCCGACCCCTCGCGCCACGCGTTTTTTGTATTGTATGCTGGCCGATCCGTACCCTACAAGACGGACCGCCATTCGGGGTGATGTCGGAAAACCTCGACGAGAAAACCCCGGCGCGGGGAGGAGAGCGGCAGTGACGAAACGCATTCGCGGCGTGAGGTTCGAGGAAAACCTCAACAACGAGATGGGGCTCGAGTTCTACAACCTGTCCCATCGGTTCGGCTATCAATCCCCCAACTGGCCCTATTTCGAGGACGTCAAGATCGAGCGCATCCACTACATGGCGAAGTCGGGTGTGCTGTCGCAGCGCATCACCACCAGTATGCACAACACCACCCATATCGACGCGCCGGCGCACGTGGTGCAGGGCACCCCCTTCATCGACGAGGTGCCACTGCCGCATTTCTTCGGCTCGGGCATCGTGGTGTCGATCCCGAAGGAGAAGTGGGAGCCGATCACCGGCGACGACCTCGACAAGGCGTGCGGCAAGGTGGTGCGGCCGCGCGACGTCGTCATCGTCAATACCGGCTGGCACAAGCTCTACGAGGACAGCGAGGATTATTTCTGCCGCGCGCCCGGTTTCGTGCCGTCGGCCGGGGAATGGTTCGTCGACAACAAGATCAAGGTGGTCGGCCACGACACCCAGGCGAACGATCATCCGCTCGCCACCGCGATCGGGCCGCAGCGCAACGGACCGCTGCATCCGCATCTCGCCGAGGAGTATCGCGAGTGGTCGGGCGGACGCGACTGGAAGGACGATTTCCCCGAGTGGGAGCCGGTGCACCGCATCCTGTTCAAGAACGGAATCCTCGGCATCGAGAATGTCGGCGGCGACATCGACAAGGTCACCGGCAAACGCTGCACCTTCGCTTTCTTTCCCTGGAACTGGGACCGCGGCGACGGCTGCATCATTCGCCTGGTCGCGATCATCGATCCCAAGGGCAAGTACAAGATCGAGAACGGCAAGAGGTTCTAATGCTGGTCAAGCGCTTTTCCGAGGCGAAGTCCTACGAGGCGCCCAATCACCGCGCCTATTCCTCGCTGCGGCTTTTCGGCGCCGATGCGGGCGGGCCGAAGCAGTTCCTGGTCGGGCTGTCGCATTTTCTCCCGGGCGGCGGCGCCGGCCCGGACGCCTCGCCGACCGAGAAGGTCTATGTGGTGCTGTCGGGCGAGCTGTCGGTGATCGTCGGCGGCAAGGAGACGGTGCTGAAGGCGAACGACTCCTGCTTCATCGGCCCGAACGAGGAGCGCGAGATCATCAACCGCGGCAACGACGTCTGCACCATC
>DASTZX010000366.1:0-11343 GCA_035764045.1 Xanthobacteraceae bacterium
GAGCGCAAGCATATCGAGCTACACGGTCTCGACGGGCGGCTCTCTCACGCTGCTCAACGGGACGGCGGGGTCAGGCGACGGGCCGGGCGATCTTGCGACCGCTGTGGAAGGAACCGTGAGCTTCCTCTACGTGGTCGACGCTGGAACCGGGACCGTCGGCGCGTTCAGGATCAATGGCGACGGCAGTCTGACGGCAATCACCGGCGGCGGCGGCCTGCCGGTTGGCCGTTCCGCGCAGGGCCTCGCCGCCTACTGAGCGGCCGCCCGGGGTCGCGAACCGAGACAATGGGTGGGCCTCTTCGCTTCAGAGGCCCACGCAGGGCCTATTTCGGCGCTTCCGCAGCGCCGGCCTGCATGGTGGTGGCAATCACGACGTAGACGCTGGCCCATGCCGAGCGCACCTCCGGCTTGAACTCCGCCGCGAGGCCTTGCTCGAGGGTCCACAGCAGCGCCTGGCCGACGACCGCATAGTGCTCCGTGGTCACCCCGTAGTCGGCGTGACGCGCACCGAGGCTCTTGATCGCCGGGAGCAGCTTATCGAGATCATTGAGACCGCCGACGGCCGTGGCGATCATCTGCATCAGCTTCTTTTTTTGCTGAGTCAGATCATCCGGAAACAGCTCGCGCAGCTTCGGCGCGATAACGAACAGGCGATCGTAGAAAAGGGTCGGCAGCAGTCTCCTGGATCGGGGCGATCCGGGCAAATGTTGCGCGCACCAGCGCAATGTCGGTGGATGTCAACATTCGATCGTCTCCACGCGCTCGGCTCAACCGCATCAACGCCGACAACTCCCGCTCGCCGCCGTGGCGAAGGGACATACACAAGGCCGCCCGCGCCGCCGTCATCCGATCGGAGGAGGGCGTGCAACGCGCGCTCAAATCCCGGTGAATGGCACATGTGGCGCGCCCAACGCAGCGTGCGGGTCTGGCGGTCGAGGCGAGCGGATACGGGGAGGGAGTTAGCGGCGATTCCCGACGTCGTGCGGTAAGGTAGTGGGGCTCTTTTTTCTGCGCCGCCGGCGATTTTTTTTGAACCGGACTCCCTCCTGCGGCGACCAATGACGTGAGCCGGGCCCGTGGCGGCGCTTCGCGGCTGTTGGGGAGCATGTCATGAAATTCTTTGCCATCATCGCGCAGGCCTTCCTCGAGTCGCGCCAGCGTCAGGCCGAACGGATCATTCGCGATCACCTCGGGTTCATGGGCCGTGTCGGCCTGGCGGACGATACCCATAATGTGGTCGAGCTTGCCCGGCCTTCTGCGCCTGCTGCGGCCGTTCGCGCCGACTTCAAGGCGGCGGCTTAAGCGACGCCATCCGCTTCAGGCCGCAGCGGCGGCCCGATGACCGCGTTCACGGATCGACGGAGCCCCGGACGATGTGCCGGGGCTGTCGTTTTTTGCGCTGCCTTAATCGTCGTCCGACAAACGTTTGGATGGGGCGCTTGATATGAAGCTCTATATTACATACGGATCGCCATACGCTCGCCTCGCGCGCATCATCGTCATCGAGAAGGCGCTCGAGGAACGCGTCGAGATCATCGAAGCGAAAACACGCGCGCCCGGCAGTCCTTACTACCAAATCAATCCTTCCGGCCGGGTGCCGTACCTGATCGATGATGACGGCGTCGGCATGGAGGACAGCCAGCTCATCTGCGCCTATCTCGACACCCTCGATGGCAATCCGCGATTCCACGGTACGCAACACGCATCCGATCTGGCCTATCGCCGGCTGGAATTCACTGCGCGCAGCATGTGCGACGGCATCGCGGTGTGGGGTCGCGAAATGGCGCGGCCGGAGAACGAGCGTTCGCCGACCACGCTCGCCCACGAGGCAGCGCGAGCCGAGCGCATGGCGGATTTCTTCGAGGACCGCGTGACCGATCCGCTGATGCAGGGACCGCGCGGCATGGCGCACCTGATCCTCGCCGCCGCCGTCGAAATGGCGCGCAAGCGCCGGCTTGGCGATCTCACCCAGGGCCGTCCGCGGCTGGCCGACTGGATGCGTCCCATCTCCGATCTTGCGTCGATGCGAAGGACGGTCCAACCGTAACGCGACGTCACGGGTGGATATTCTGATTCAGGCGGAAAAGATTATCGCGATCGTATTTGCGTTTGAGCGTCACCAGGCGATCGTAGTTTTCGCCGTAGGCGGCCTTCACCCGGTCATCGCCTTCATCGCCCAGGTTGTTCACATACACGCCGGCCATCCCGAAAGGCCGGAGAGCCGCGTACATCTCACGCGCCCAGGCGATGTTCGCCGCATCGGCGGCCGGATCGCTCCAGATCGAAACGGGAAAGCTGTCATAGGCGGCGTCGCGGTTCGGGTAGGCCGTGGCTGCAGCCGGCACACGGCTGATGGCTCCGCCAACCTGTTGGAATACGAAAAACGATCGCGGGGAGGGGACGGACGGGAATCGCTCGATCAACGCGTCGGCGGCTGCCGCGGTGAGCTGACGCAAAAACTGCGCCTTCCAATAGAAGCGATGTCCGCGCGGGAACGACGCGTCGCCCGCTTTTTGCAAGTCGACGTAGGAGATTGGACCGATGCGATCGACGAGCGGCGGCAGCGCCTGGCGCAACGGCCGCAGAACGCGCTCCGCCTCGTCCATCGGCCCGGCATAGAAGGCCGAGATGGCAAACCCGTGATTGCCGTCCGGCAGGGTGATCAGTGCCGCATCGGCGCACAACGCATCAGGCGCAGCGGCCGAGAATTCCGCATAGAGGCGCATCGCGTCGCGCACGCGCTTCCATTCATAGACCAGCGATCCCGCCAGGACGGCAGGCCCGAGCGGGTGCACCCGGTACGTGATCGCGGTCACGATGCCGAAGTTGCCGCCGCCTCCGCGCAGTCCCCAGAACAGGTCGGCATTCTCATGCTCGGAGGCCGTCAGCACCTGCCCATCCGCCGTGACGATCTCGGCCGACAACATGTTGTCGCAGCTGAGCCCGTGCTTGCGGCCGAGCCGGCCGATGCCGCCGCCGAGCGTCAGCCCGATCAGTCCGGTGTCGCTGTTCACGCCGGTGGTCGTCGCGAGGCCATGCGCTTGCGTCGCCGTGTCGAGATCGGCGAGCAGCGTGCCGCCTTCGGCGCGGGCCGTGCGGCTGAGCGGGTCGACTGTCACACGGTTCATCCGTGACAGGTCGATCACCAGGCCCCCATCGCACAGGGAGGCCCCGGCGATGTTGTGTCCGCCGCTGCGAACCGCCGTGAGGATTCCGGTCGTGCGGGCGAAATTGACGGCTTCGATGACGTCCTGGCGACCGGCACAATAAGCGATCAATGCGGGACGGCGGTCGATCATCCCGTTCCAAACGGCGCGAGCAGCGTCGTAACCGGGATCTCCCCGGCACACGACCACGCCCGACAAGCGGCGCCGGAACGCCTCCACGCCACCTCCATCGGACGTGATCTGATCGGGGCGGATGCTCGCTTCGACGATTGCCATGCTCGTGTCCCGTGCCTGGTTGGGTTGCAAGAGGACGTTGGATGGATTTGTTCTGCAAAGCAAAATCGAATTTGTCAGGTGCAAGATGAATTTGTTTCATCTAGGATGGGAGGCGCATGAGACGTCTCCCACCCCTTGGCACCTTGCGCGCCTTCGAGGCCGCGGCCCGGCACCTCAGCTTCAAGGACGCGGCTGACGAACTCGGGCTGACGCCCACCGCAATCAGCCACCAGGTCCGGCTGCTCGAGGAGTATTGCGGCGAGAAGCTGTTCCGCCGCCGCCCGCGTCCGCTCACACTGTCCGACGCCGGGGCGAAATTATTTCCGGCCATTCGCGACGGCTTCGATGGATTCGCATCGGCGCTATCGTCGCTGCCCGCCGAGGCGGCGCAAAAGCCGCTCCGGGTGACAACCACCAGCGCGTTCGCGAGCCGTTGGCTCGTCCCTCGGCTCAGTCGGTGGCGCGCGGCGCACGCGGATATCGCGCTCTCGATCATCGGCGTCGACCGGGTGGTGAAGCTCGAGGCCGGGGAAGCCGATCTCGCCATCCGCTACGCGCGCTCGGCGCCGCACGACGCGGCGCACGAGATCTTCCGCGATCGGTTCTATCCCGTATGCACCCCGAACCTGCTCGCCAAGGGGCCGATCATCACCCGAGCCTCCGATCTCGGGCTGTATCCGCTCATTCATTTCGATTGGTTCGCCAACCATCCCATGGCGCCCAGTTGGAAGAGGTGGTTCGAGATGGCGTCGGTGAACGATCCAACAGCACGCCAGGGGTGCCAGATTGCGCTGAGCTTCCGCGAGGAGCTGCATGCCGTCGAGGCGGTCCTCGCCGGACAAGGCATCGCGCTATGCAGCGATGTCATCGTTGCCGACGATCTTGCCTCCGGTACGCTTGTCAAAGCGCTCGATCTCGCGCTGCCAGGCTATGGGTACTATCCGGTTCATGCTCCTGATCACCCGCGCCGGCACATCATTGACGTTTTCGTTCAGTGGATCTCCACCGGCCCGGTGTAAGGGTCGCGCGCGCCGGCGGCTCACGATCGCGGGCGGTCAAAATCCCTGGCGTCAGCCGCCTTCAATATGGCGATCGCGCATCGCCGCACCTCACGGGCGCACTGGAGAACTGTCCGCACGGCCGTCTCGCTGGCCCCGCATGGTGCATTTGTCCCGACGCAACAGGGAAATCTGCCTGGCGATATCCCGGAAGCTGGGCGCATCGCACTCGGACCGAGGCTCTCGCATGTGAAGGACGTCACACCCAACCAAAGATCGTCATGTCATAGATGACGAGCACTGGTTGAAAATCCAACCTGCTGTGACCTTCACTCTCGAGCGCAGGAGGGAGCCGTGAACTTCAATCCCGTTATCGTCGATCTATCGCATTTCGATGACGTCGAGGACTGGGATGCCGTGAAAGCATTCGGCATTCTGGGCGTCATCAACAAGGCCAGCGAAGGCCCCGGCATGGTCGACAAGACCTATGCGATCCGCCGCAAGCCGGCGCTCAACCGCGGGATTCTGTATGGCGCGTATCATTTCTGCGGCCGGGCGATCCGATTGCCCAAGCCGATCATTTTCTCGATGTGGCGTTGAAGGTTGCGCAGCCCGATGATCTGCTCCTCGCATTGGATCACGAAGATCGTAACGTTCCGCTCGACGACGCAAAGCAATGGCTCCAGCGCGTCTTCGACAAGACCGGGCGCAGGGCGGTTCTCTATTCCGGGTTCTTGATCAAAGAGCAGCTGGGGACCGGCCATGACCCATTCCTGGCCCAGCATCGCCTGTGGCTGTCCCACTTCAGCGCGCATCCGGTCTGCCCGCCGAACTGGACGGCTCCCTGGATCATTCAATTCACCGGGGATGGGGAAGGCCCGGAGCCGCACGCGGTGCCCGGCATCTCGATCGATGGCGGTATCGACTTGAATCACTACGGCGGCACGGCGGAGCAATTGAGCGGAGAGTGGGCCAAAGGACCGGAGATGGCCATCGCATGAGCGGCGGGACAATGCGGCGCCGCGTCTTCAGATGCGCGGCGCCGCCCTTTCGATCGTCAGAGCGCGATGAAGTTCTCGCTCATATCATGCCGCTGATGCAGCCCGCTTTTCTCTCGCGAACATGTTCAGACCGAGCCACTCGTGCATCGAACGGGCGATCGCCCGGTCACCGGTCAGGGTGATATTGCCGGCGTCGATCTCCGCCTTGAGGGTCGTGTGCCCCATCCAAACCGCAGTCATGCTGCGGAGCGTACTCTGCACATACAGGTCGACATCGTAACCGGGATCGACGCGGCACAGATCGACCTCCTGGCCGTCGATCGTCAGCCACCAGCTATCGTGACCGGCGCGAAGCTCGGGATAGACGAATTGCACGGTGCATTTGTCTTTCGACATCGATGTGGGTGCGATGTTGCGGCGCATGTCCCACATCAGCAGCGACGGATCGAGATTTTTCAGCGTGATCGCCGAGTCGATCCAGCGCTGACCCCAGGTGCCAAGCGACATGATCACGTCGCGCAATTCCTCTCCGGCAGGCGTGAGCCTGTACTCGACGGCACGCCGCCCGCCCGCTGCGCGCGCCGTCACGACTCCCGCTCCTTCGAGCTCCTTCAGCCGCCGGGAGAGAAGGGTGGGCGACATTCGCGGCAATCCGCGTCGCAGATCGCTGAACCGCGTCGAGCCGCTGAGCAGTTCGCGCAGCACCAGCGGCGTCCATTTCGAGCAGATAATCTCGGCCGCCATCGCGACCGGACAGAACTGGCCGTAGTCGGCGGGTTCGATTTGCTTGCGCACGGCCACTCCCGGGTGCGTGAGGCCACGCAGCTTTTTTATTACGGGTCGAAGAGGCCGGATAGTACACAAACTGTACCGTAAGCGGCGCCGCCGTTTCGGCCGTGCCCATAAAATACAAATGTTTGCAGTCGGATCGGCCGAGCCGGTGGGAACGGCTCGAGGTCGGCTTCCATTTCCTGGACTGGAGCGCGCGGGCGTTCTTCTGCGAGCTTGCGGTCACGTCGCGGGATACGCCCGCGCCGAACACCAAGCACACAGGAGATCGAACCCACAATGACCGTCTACATGATTGCAGACATCAAGGTGACCAACGACGAATGGGTGGCGCCGTATGCAGCGTCGGTGCACGAGCTCGTGCACAAGCACGGCGGAAAATATCTGGCCCGCAGTGGCAACGTGCAGACGCTCGAAGGCAAGCCGTTCGAGACGACGCTGATTGCGGTGCTGGCGTTCCCGTCGGCGCAAGCCGTCAGGGCGTTCCTCAGCGATCCCAAATACGCACCGTTTGCGGAAGCCCGTCAGCGCGGCAGCGTAAGCCGCTTCCAGCTGATCGATGACACCGATCTCGCCGGGACGATTCCCTATCTGGCGAAAGCGGCGTGAAGAACCGGTGCGGCGGCGCCGCCCTGGGCTCGCCGCCCCGTGCCAACCGGGAGTCGCGCAGATCTGCGCGACTCCCGGTCGGCAATTTACGTATTGGAGTGCGGACTCGACATGCTCAGACGTATCCTCAGACACATCGTCAAAAGCCGTATCGACTCCTGCGCGCAGGTTCCCGCAACGGAACTCGTATGCGATTCCGTGCGAACGCAATGGCGCAAGTGCACGGCTGTATGAAGAAGTGCTCGACATTGATCGACGAGTATGCATGCTGCGCTGCGAGCACGGCAGAAAATCAGACTTTGACGCGTGAGGCGGTTCGGCGGCCTTGAAAGTTCCGAGCCGGACCTCGCGCAATTCATCAGGTTCCGTCAGCGGTCCTGTGTCTGCCCTCGTGCCTGTGGCGCCAACGCTAGAGTTCCAATTGCGCCGGCACGGGCTGTGCTTCGCCTCCTCGCAGATCGAGTGAGGGCCCGCAACCGCAAACGGAGTTCCGCGCGTGCCACGATCCGCCGTCGTCCTGCTTTCCAGCACCTTGATCGCAACAACCGTCTTCGGCGGAGGGTTCGCCGCATATTCCGCCCCGTCGGAGCTGAGCTGCGGCGAAGCGGCCTCGCCATTCGGCGGCGAGGTTCAGCCGGGCGCTCAGATCAGCCTCGGCGATATCCAAGCAGCGACAGCGGAACAGGAGGACCGAGCCTATCTGCTCGAGACGGCACATCCCGGCGGCACGATGGTGATGCAAGGGGCCGAGACCGCGATCGCGCGCCTCAATCCGGAATTCGCCGCGCGGCTTGCAGACGCGATCCGCGACGCACGGCAATCAGGGTTGCCGTCGGCCGGCATCTTCTCCGCGTATCGGCCGCCCGGTTTCGGGATCGGCGGTTTCGGCGACAAGTTCAAGTCGCTGCACGCCTATGGCTTGGCCGTGGACATGTCGGGAATCGGCGATCCCGGCTCGCAGGATGCAAAGCTCTGGCACGAGATTGCCGCCAAGCACGGCGTCATCTGCCCCTATGGATTTGCCAGCCGGACGGAATGGAATCATTGCCAGGCGACGCAGGTCGAGAAAGTCGTGCCGGACAATCCGCTGCGCAAGACGATCACGGCGCACGGACCGGTGGTGCTCGAGGAGATGTTCAAGGCCGGCAATGCGCTCATCCACGACCTGGCGGCGGCGATCAGCGTTGCGGTGGCGGTCAACAATCAAAAAGGCTCGATCTTTCAGGAGGCCGCAGCGTCGCCGTCCGACGCCGATCGTCACCCCGTGCATCGCGAGCGCAGCCGCCTGAGCGAGGCTCTTGCGCGACCGCGCGGCGGGCGAGGCGTCAAGGCAAAGACGATCGTGCTGGCCAAGAACGAAGCGAGGCTGACGGAGAGATCGCATGCCAAGCGCGTCGACGAGGCGAAAGCGCACGGGTCGCGCAAAGCTGGACCGATAGCGGGGGCAAGCCATCGCGATACGGCGCGCCGCCGGTCGCATGTTGTGTGAGCGTCGATCGATCCCGGGGCGAAGCCGGGCAACGGGTTCAAAGTCGTGCATCGCGGGCGGCCGGTTCGGGCTGCGCAACTAGAACGATCCCAGCATCGAACCCAGGATGATCACGGCGGCCAAGGCGATGATTGGCCCAACGATGTTGGCCATCACCATGTCGAGGTAGCTCTTGCGGTGGGTCGAGCCGCACACCGCAAGCAGCGTCACGACCGCGCCGTTGTGCGGCAGGCTGTCGAGTGTGCCGGAGCCGATCACCGCAATGCGGTGCATGAGTGCCGGGTCGATGCCGGCCGTCTGCGCGATTTGCAGGTAGGTGTCGCCGAGCGCATCGAGCGCGATCGTCAATCCGCCGGAGGCCGAGCCGGTCACGGCGGCAAGGACGTTCGTGGCGATGGCAAGCGAGACGAGAGGTTCGCCGGATAGGGACAACACCCAGTCGCGCACCCACGCGAAGGCCGGGAGCGCAGCGACAACGGCGCCGAAGCCGACCAGGCTTGCCACGCTGAAGATGGGGAGCACGGAGGCGTTTGCGCCGGCATCCATGCTGCCCCGCAGGTCCGGCAGGCGGGCGCGATGCAGCGCGACGAGCGTTGCGATGGCGGCGGCGAGAGCGACGGCGACCGACCAGACTCCGGCAACGCCCGCAACCGACGTGCTGCCCCAGCGCTCCTGCGCGAGGAACGAGAAGTCGAGGCGCGGCAGGATGAGAAGCGACATCAGCAGATTCACCCCGACAACGACGACGAGCGGGATGGCCGCCGTGCCGATCGGCGGCGGCACGTCGGCGTGTTTGCCATGCGGTATTTCGGCCGTATCGAATTCGTGGGACGATGTGGCGCGTTCGCGGATGAACTGGTCGTCCGCGGCCATGCCGCCGTCGAATTCCGCTTCTCCGCCGTAGCCTTCACCGGACCTGCGCGCCGACGCCTCGGCGCGCCCGAGCCACCACAGGCCGAACGCGAGCATGATTGCCGAGGCGACGAGTCCCAATCCGGGTGCCGCGAACGGCGTCGTGCCGAAGAACGGCATGGGGATGGTGTTCTGTATCGCCGGCGTGCCGGGCATTGCAGACATCGTGAAGGTGGACGTGCCCAGTGCGATCGTGGCCGGCATGAGCCGGCGCGGGATACTCGCTGCACGGAACAATTCCCGCGCCATCGGCGCCAAGACGAAGAAGGCGACGAACAGGCTCACGCCGCCGTAGGTCACGAGAGCGCCCGCAAGCACGACGGCGAGGATCGCGCGCCGATGTCCGAGCTTGTCGCTCATGAAATGCGCGATGGCCTGGACCGATCCGCTGTCGTCCATCAGCTTACCGAACAGCGCGCCGAGCAGAAATATCGGAAAGAATTGCGCGATGAACTGCGCGGCGCTGCCCATGAACGTCTGCGTCCAATGGGCGAGCAGGGGCTCTCCGGCGAACGCCGCAGCGACGATCGCGACGGCCGGAGCAAGAAGGAGCACGCTCCACCCGCGGAACGAGAGCCAGATCAGGAGGCCAAGGGCAACAAGGATTCCGACGAGTCCCACGGCGTCAAACCTGCTGCAACAGGCTATCCAGATCGATCGACGAGCGCTTGCCGATGTTGCCGCCGTCGGTCTTCAGGAAGGCCTCGGCGGCACGGCGGCCCTCGTCGCGCAGCATGCAAAGGAAGCTCCATTCGGCGTTGAATTTCGACGATGCTCCAAGCTCGGCAAGAGCTTTGCTGGCGATGAGATGAATGCGCATCTCGGCCCAGTTGCGTCCCTCGGTGCTTCCCGCGTCCGCGACCCGCCGCAGCAGCGCGATCATGCGCAGCTCCTTGAGCAGCGTGGCGTTGAATGAGACTTCGTTCAGCCGGTTGAGGATGTCGCGCGCGGAGCGCGGTGTCCCGGGTCGTTCGACCGGATTGACCGCGACGAGAAGCGTGTCGTGCGCGTCGGATTCGCGGACCAGCGGCGTGATCGTCGGGTTGCCGGAGTAGCCGCCGTCCCAATAAGCCTCGCCGTCGATCTCGATGGCGTGGAAGAGGGTCGGCAGGCAGGCGGACGCCAGCAGGACATCGGGGGTGAGCTCGGCGTTGCGAAACACGCGCCCGCGGCCGGTGTGGACGTTGGTCGCCGTCACGAACAACCGGATTGGAGAACCTGCAAGCTGCGCAAAGTCGACGGACTCGGCGAGGATCCGGCGCAGCGGGTTGGCAGCGGCGTAATTCAGGTCGTAGGGCGAGAAAACCCGGCTCGCCAGGTCGAAAGCGAGATAGAAGGGTGACGTATCGAGCGTCCAGCGGCCGAGGAGGACGTCGAGAGGGCTTCGCCGGACGAGGCTGAACTGCGCCGCGTCGGCGACCCGCCGCCAGAACGCGTTCAATGCGGACTTGGCGCCGGCCGGTCCATCGGCTGCGAAACCGCCCGCCAGCACGACTGCGTTCATCGCGCCGGCCGATGTGCCCGATATGGCATCGATGCGCAGCCGCGGCTCGTCCATGAGGCGATCGAGCACCCCCCAGGTGAATGCGCCATGCGATCCGCCGCCCTGCAGCGCGAGATCGATCAGCACAGAATCGCGCGGCTCGCTGGCGCGTCGCTTTTGCGCTTCCTTCACGGGCTTGGTGGCCATGGCGGGCTCCGGCTCGTGTCCCGATTCCGACGTTCGCCGGCATTCGCAAACAACGCCGGTGTCAGGCCTGCTTCCAGGTGAAGCAGACGCGAGGTCGTCATTATGAGCCGTTGCGAACCCGACGGATAGCGGACAGGCGCGCCGCATTTCTCATTCCGCGGGGTCCTCCCGGACAGGCCGGACATTCGGCATCTCCGTAAAACGGATTTGCCCGTCAGTCCGTCGAGTTTTGCAGGCCGGAGCGGACCGCCACCACATGTCCGTCCGTGGCACCCGAATGCGCTTCGCGCGGTGAACGACGGACCAGCCGTTCCAGCGACGTCTGCATCGGGCCGCTGCAGACGATCGCGAGCGCCGCGACGCACATGCCGCCGATCACGTCCACGAGGTAATGATTGCCGCTGGGAACGGC
>DASTZX010000367.1:0-11598 GCA_035764045.1 Xanthobacteraceae bacterium
CTTGCCGCCGCAGCCCAGAAGCCGGGCAACGGCCCGGCATCATCCGGGCAGAAGCCCGATGGGGCGCAAGCCGGCGGAGCGGCTGCGGCTGCAAACACTGGCGCCACTGCCAATCCCGAGACTCCGCTGTCGGCGACCTCGGCGAGCGACGGCGCGCCAGTGACCGGAATCACGGCCGGGACGGCAACCGCCGCGGCCACCGCAGCCGGCAATGCGGCTGGCAGCGGGGTTCATCCGGACGCCGATGCGCCGGCGCCAACCCATGGCGGCAATAGCCGGGCCACCACGGCCGACCTCAAAGCCGACACGGCGGGGCCGGGCTCCCCGCTGCAGACGCCACTATCGGCACCGGCCCCGAGCGTCGACCCGACCCAGTCCGCGGCGCTGCAGGCGGCCGGGACCTCCGGGTCCGGCGCTGCGCCGGCGTCCGGGGCGAACCCCGCGGCGCAAGGCCTGCCCGCAGCGCCAACTGCCCCCGTCGCCGGCCTCGTCCCGATGGCGGGCCTCGCGATCGAGCTCGCCGCGCGCGCCCAGCCGGGATCGAACCGGTTCGAGATCCGGCTCGATCCGCCCGATCTCGGCCGCATCGACGTGCGGCTCAACGTCGACAAGCAGGGCAATGTCACCTCGCATCTGGTCGTGGAGCGCTCGCAGACGCTCGCCATGCTGCGCAACGACGCGCCCCAGCTCGAGCGCGCGCTGCAGGACGCCGGTCTCAAGACCGGGACCGACGGCCTGCAATTCTCGCTCAGCGACCAGGGCGCGGGCGCCCAGAACCAGAGCTTCCAGAACGGCCCGGCGCCGAATGCGCGCGTGGTCGTTCCAATCGACGATATCAGCATCCCGGTCGAGACCGCCCGCTCGTATGGCCGCCTGGTCGGCGCGAGCGGCGGCCTCGACATCCGCGTATGAGGGCTCCATGAGCACCATCCCGGCTACCACATCGAACCTGTTCGGCAACCAGACGGCGAGCACCGGCAACACCGGCGCATCGACATCCTCATCCAGCACCAACAGCAGCGGCCAGACCAACCTCAACAAGCAGATTGCCGGAAACTTCACCCAGTTCCTGCAGCTGCTGACCACCCAGCTGCAGAACCAGAACCCGCTCGATCCGCTCGACACCAATCAGTTCACGCAGCAGCTCGTGGAGTTCGCCAGCGTCGAGCAGCAGATCAACATGAACACAAATCTGCAGACGCTCGTCTCGATCCAGCAGGCGGCCCAGAGCACCCAGGCGCTCGGTTTCGTGGGACGGACGGTGACGGTGAGGGGCGATACCGCCCCGCTCACCAACGGCCAGGCGCAATGGATCTTCAACCCGACCAGCCCGGCCAACGCGACCTTCACGATCACCAACTCGACGGGCCAGACCGTCTTCACCCAGACCGGGACGGTGCAGCCCGGCACCCAGAACTTCAACTGGAGCGGGCGCGACAACAATGGCCAGCAACTTCCCGACGGCAACTACACCCTGACGATCACGGCGGCCGGCACCAACGGTCAATCGGTCGCAATTCCGACCACCGTGACGGGCGTGGTCGACTCGGCCGACCTGACGCAAAACCCGCCGACGCTCTCGATCGGTGGCCAGAGCTTCACGCTCAACCAGATCCTCAGCGTCACCCAGCCGCTCGGCTCGAGCGGCAACGCGCTCAGCAGTCTCGGCAGCAGCGTGGCGAGCACACTCGGCAATCTTTTCTGACGTTTGGTCATGGGATGCTGGCGCGGCCGCGCGTCGATGGCGGCATTGCCGTAGGCGGCCGCGCCCGCAAAACGCGCGTTCGGCCCCAAATTCGCTGATTGGCTTAGGCAAATTTTAAGTCGGCATGGCTAAATTCGGGCTCGTTCGTCAGTCCAGTGCGTGAGAGTACCCATGACCGAGCCCCATCGCCCGAGGGTCAAGTACGTCATCGGGCCAGACGGTAGCCCGCTCACGATTTCGGACCTGCCGGCCCCAGGCACCAAACGCTGGGTGATCCGCCGCAAGGCCGAGGTCGTTGCGGCAGTGCGCGGAGGCCTTCTCTCGCTGGAAGAGGCCTGCAGCCGCTACACGCTTACTGTCGAAGAGTTCCTCGCCTGGCAGTATTCGATCGACCGTCATGGTCTCGCCGGGCTGCGCACCACGCGAATCCAGCAATACCGGCAATAGCAGCACGGGCCAGTCGCATCGTCCGAAGCGCCCGCTGCGCCTCGGCGTCGATCGTGCTTTTGCGGTCCGAAAATATTCGCGCGGGCCTCGGAACCAGACGCGGCGATCCGCGTTGATCCACGTCGGACGGAGCCCCCCATGCCCCCCCAATCTGTCCGACAGCGCCTTGATCCTGTGTGGCCATAGGCAGGGCAGAAGGTCGCCGTTTCGGCGACCTTCTCTTTTTGTGGGCACCCCGTAGCCCAGGCGCACCCGGAAACGCCTCGCAGGCGCTCGCAGCGCGTTACGCGCCGTTCGCAATCCGCGACGTCCGATCGCTCACCCGACGCTCCGTTAACCGGCTCGTTAACCAGATCGAAACCATGCACCCGGCAAAACTTGCCGGGTCGGGCGACGCACGTCCGGCGGGAGCAAGAAACGGCTCAGGGGCTGGCGGTGCAAGGCGTCCTCGATTTCGTCAAGCAGCTCGGCGTCACCCGGATTGCGGCCATGGCGGCGGTCACCGCCGCCATGATCGGGTTCTTCGCCTTCATCATCCTGCGCGTGACCAGTCCGCAGATGACGCCCTTGTTCACCGACCTTGCGGTCGACGACAGCGCCGCGATCATCAAGGATCTGGAACGGCAAGCCGTCAATTACGAGGTGCGCAACGATGGCGCCATCATCATGGTGCCGCGGGAGCTGGTGACCCGGCTGCGGATGAAATTCGCCGAAGGCGGGCTGCCGAAGGGCGGCGGCGTCGGCTACGAGATCTTCGACAAGTCCGAATCGCTCGGCACCACCAGCTTCGTTCAGAACATCAACTCGTTGCGTGCGCTGGAAGGCGAGCTCGCCCGCACCATCCGGGCGATCGACCGGGTGCAGGCCGCCCGCGTGCACCTGGTGCTGCCGGAGCGGCCCCTGTTCTCGCGCGACAAGGCGGAGCCGTCGGCGTCGATCGTGCTCAAGGTGCGCGGCGCGCTCGAGGCCTCGCAGGTCCGCGCGATCCGTCACCTCGTCGCCTCGGCGGTGAACGGCCTCAAGCCCGAGCGGGTCTCGATCGTCGACGAATCGGGCCGCCTGCTCGCCGATGGGGCGGGCGACGACCAGACCGGCACCACCGCCGACGAGCGCCAGGTCGCGTTCGAGAAGCGCCTGCGCGACCAGGTGGAGAAAATCGTCTCCTCGGTGGTCGGCGCCGGCCGCGCGCAGGTGCAGCTCACGGCCGATTTCGACTTCAACCGCATCACCCAGACCTCGGACAAGTTCGATCCCGATGGGCGCGTGGTGCGCTCGACGCAGACGCGCGAGGAGAGCAGCGGGACCGACGACAACCAGGGGCAGGTGACGGTCGGCAACGAGCTGCCGGGCGCGAATCAGAACCAGCAGAACCAGACTGCGCGCGAGCAGAGCAAGAAATCCGAGGAGATCATCAACTACGACATCTCCCGCATGACCGAGACCAAGGTCATCGAAGGCGGCCGGGTCAACCGGATCTCGGTCGCGGTGCTGGTCGACGGCCTCTACAGCAGGAACGAGCGGGGCGAACTCGTCTATCAGGAGCGCTCGGCCGCTGAGCTCGACCGCATCGCGGCGCTGGTGCGAACGGCGATCGGCTACGACCAGAAGCGAGGCGACCAGGTCGAGGTGGTCAATCTGCGGTTCGCCGAGATGCCGGCGACGCCGATCCCCGAGCCGACCGGCATCTGGGCGATGCTGCAGCTCACCAAGGACGACATCATGCGGGCGATCGAGCTCGGCGTCATGCTCATCCTCGGCATCATCGTGCTGCTGCTGGTCGTCCGGCCGCTGGTGCGCCGGATCATCACCCCCGACCAGCCGCCGCCCGTGTCGCCTGAGGACGCGCTGCTGGCCCAGGTCACGGGCGTCCCGCAGATCGGGACCGAGGAGCCGCCGATCCAGGCCAAGCCGAGCGCGACGTCCAAGATGATCGACATCGCCCAGGTGCAGGGCCAGGTGCACGCCCAGTCGGTCCAGAAGGTCGGCGACCTGGCCGACAAGAACCCGAACGAAACCGTGGCCATTGTGCGTCAATGGCTGCACGAGCCCGCCGTGTAATCCGCCATGGCAGAACCGAACGTCACAGCCAGCAGCGACATCGAGAACATCGTCGCGACATTGGCGAGCCGCCAGGCGCTGGCCGGTCAGCAAAAGCAGCGCGCGCTCACCGGGCCGGAGCGCGCCGCGGTCTTCATGCTGGCTTTGGGCGAGCAATACGGCGCCAAGGTCTGGAACCTGCTCGACGACGACGAGCTGCGGACGCTGTCGATCACCATGTCGACGCTCGGCACGGTGGATGCGTCGGCGGTCGAGGGCCTGCTGCTCGAGTTCGTCTCGCGCCTCTCGGCCACCGGCGCGATCATGGGCAACTACGACGCGACCGAGCGGCTGTTGCACCAGTACCTGCCGCCCGAGCGGGTCACCGGCATCATGGACGAGATCCGCGGCCCCGCCGGCCGCAACATGTGGGAGAAGCTCTCCAACGTCCAGGAGACGGTGCTCGGCAATTATCTCAAGAACGAATATCCGCAGACCGTCGCGGTGGTGATGTCCAAGCTCAAGCCAGAGCAGGCCGCGCGCGTGCTCTCCGTGCTGCCCGAGGAGTTCGCCCTCGACGTGGTCAACCGCATGCTCAAGATGGAGTCGGTGCAGAAAGACGTGATCGAGCGCGTCGAGGCGACGCTGCGCACCGAATTCATGTCGAGCCTGTCGCAGACCCGCCGGCGCGACGCCCACGAGGTGATGGCGGAGATCTTCAACGGCTTCGACCGTCAGACCGAGACGCGCTTCATGACCGCGCTCGAAGAGACCAATCGCGAGAGCGCCGAGCGCATCAAGAACCTGATGTTCACCTTCGACGACCTGGTGAAGCTCGATACCGCCTCCGCCCAGACCCTGATGCGCCACGTGGACAAGGACAAGCTGGCGATCGCGCTCAAGGGCGCGAACGAGACGGTGCGGGCGTTCTTCCTGTCCAACATGTCCTCGCGCGCCGGCAAGATGCTGCTCGACGACATGCAGGCGCTCGGGCCGGTGCGGCTGCGCGACGTCGACGAGGCGCAGGGCCTGCTGGTCAATCTCGCAAAGGACCTCGCCGCCAAGGGCGAGATCATGATCTCGAAGAACCGCGCCGACGAAGAGCTGGTCTATTGAGCACTCGAGGACTGGAATGACCGTAGCGGGCAGATTCTTGTTCGACGACGATTTCGGCCCGGCCGCCAAGCAGGCGGCCCCCGCGATCTCGCCCGCCGACCACCAGGTGGCGATCGCCGAGGCGGAGATGCGCGGCTACCGCAGCGGCGTCAACGCCGCCGAGGCGCAGGCGCGCACCGACGTCGAGCGGCGGATCGCCGCTGCCTTCGAGCGCATCGCGAGCGCGCTCGAGCAGATGCGCACGAGCCTCAAGGCGGTCGAGGACCGGTTCGAGGCGGAGGCGGTCGAGGTTGCGCTGGCGGTCGGCCGCAAGCTCGCCGGCGACCTGATCGCGCGCGAGCCCTTCGCGGAAGTCGCGGCCCTCGCCGACCAGTGCTTCCGCGAGCTCCTGGCGGCGCCGCATCTGGTCGTGCGCGTCAACGGAGCGCTCTACCGCGAGGCCAAGGACCGGCTCGAGGAGATCGCCCGGTCGCGCGGTTTCGACGGCCGGCTGGTCGTGATGGCCGAGGGCGACATCCCGCTCGGCGACTGCCGGATCGAATGGGCCGACGGCGGCCTCAAGCGCGATCGCGCCGCGACCGAGGCTGCGATCGCCGATGCGGTCGGCCGCTACATCGATTCGCGGCGCGGGCCGATGATGCCGTGACTTTTCGGGAGAGATGAACATGGCCGACAACGACCAGGTCCCGTTCCCCAACCTCACCGGCGACGATGTGGTCGCGCGGGATGCCGAGCCGATCGAAGCTGCCGGCGGCGAGCCGAGCGCGCACGGCGCGGCCGACCTCGAGGCAGTGTTCGACGTGCCGGTGCAGGTCTCGGCCGTGCTCGGCCGCGCCCACATGGAAGTCGGCGAGCTTCTCAATATCGGCCCCGGCACCGTGCTCGAGCTCGATCGCAAGGTGGGCGAGGCGATCGACATCTACGTCAACAACCGCCTGGTCGCGCGCGGCGAGGTCGTCCTGGTCGAGGACAAGCTCGGCGTGACCATGACGGAAATCATCAAGGCGGAGCGGAATTGATGCGCTCCGAGGCGAACAGCGAGTGGCGAATGGCGAATGGCCGCCTTTCCCCTGTTCGCTCCTCGCCATTCGCCAGTCGCAAATCGAAGAACGAAGGCAAAAAAGACGGAGCCAACCCATGCGTCTCCTGATCGTCGGTACCCTCAAGGGCCAGCTCACCAGCGCGACCAAGATCGCGATGGACAAGGGCGCCACCGTCACCCACGCCGAGAGCACCGACCAGGCGATGGCGGTGCTGCGCTCGGGCAAGGGCGCCGATCTCCTGATGGTCGACGTCGCCCTCGACATCCGCGACCTCGTGCTGCGGCTCGAAGCCGAGCACATCCACGTGCCGCTCGTCGCCTGCGGGGTGCAGACCGACGCGCGCGCGGCCGTCGCCGCGATCCATGCCGGCGCCAAGGAATACATCCCGCTGCCGCCCGACCCGGAGATGATCGCGGCCGTGCTCGCCGCCGTGGCGAACGATACGCGCGAGATGGTCTACCGCGACGACGCCATGGCGCACGTGGTCCAGCTCGCCCAGCAGATTGCGCCGAGCGACGCCTCGGTGCTGATCACCGGCGAGTCCGGGACCGGCAAGGAGGTCCTGGCGCGCTACGTCCATGCCCGCTCGAACCGCTCGCGCGGGCCCT
Source organism: Xanthobacteraceae bacterium (assembly GCA_035764045.1). GTDB lineage: Bacteria > Pseudomonadota > Alphaproteobacteria > Rhizobiales > Xanthobacteraceae > JAVDCA01. Next base: position 6,957 of record DASTZX010000367.1, read on the forward strand.
TCATCTCGGTCAACTGCGCGGCGATCCCGGAGGCGCTGCTCGAATCCGAGCTGTTCGGCCACGAGAAGGGAGCCTTCACCGGCGCCGTGGCGCGCCGCGTCGGCAAGTTCGAGGAGGCGAACGGCGGCACGCTGCTGCTCGACGAGATTTCCGAAATGGACGTGCGATTGCAGGCGAAGCTCCTGCGCGCGCTGCAGGAACGCATCATCGATCGCGTCGGCGGCACCCGGCCGGTGCCGGTCGACATCCGCATCATCGCGACCTCGAACCGCAATCTCGGCGAGGCGGTGCGCGAAGGCACGTTCCGCGAGGATCTGCTGTTCCGCCTCAACGTGGTCAATCTCAAGCTCCCGCCGCTGCGCGAGCGGCCCGCCGACGTGCTCGAGCTCGCGCAGCATTTCGCCAAGCTCTACGCCCAGGCGAACGGCGTACCGCCACGGCCGCTCTCGGCGGAGGCCAAGCGCCAGCTGACGCTGGCGCGCTGGCCCGGCAACGTGCGCGAGCTCGAGAACACCATGCATCGCGCGGTTCTGATGGCGAGCGGCGACGAGATCGGACCGGAGGCGATCCTCTCGCCCGACGGCGTGCGGCTCGACAAGAGCAGGCCGGCCGCGGTCGCGCATGCGGCGCTCGCCGCCGAGACGGTCACCCGCTCGCTGGTCGGCCGCACCGTCGCCGACGTCGAGCGCGACCTGATCCTTGAGACGCTCAAGCATTGCCTCGGCAACCGCACGCATGCGGCCAATATCCTCGGCATCTCCATCCGGACCCTGCGCAACAAGCTCAACGAATACGCCGCGGCGGGGGTCACCATCCCGGCGCCGAACGGGGGCGAGGCACGCGGGGCGGCCTAAATAAGAGTCGTACGCCACCGCCCCGTCGCCCCGGACGGCGATCTTCCGCCGCCGCACGATGCTGCTATGCTACCCGGCAAAATCAAACAAGCTGGGAGGTTCCTCATGATTGGGCGCATCGCATGGGCCGTCTTGGCGGTCGCGGCGAGCTTGCAGCTTGCCGGGGGCGCGGCCGCACAGCAGACCTACCCGACGCGGACGGTGCGCTTCATCCTGCCGTTCGGCGCCGCCAGCGCCACCGACATGACGGCGCGCCTGTTCGCCGATCGCCTGTCCGCCCGCTGGGGCAAGCCGGTGGTGGTGGAGAATCGGCCGGGCGGCGACGGCCTGATATCGCTCGACGCCTTCGTGGCCGCGCACGACGATCACGTGCTGTGGTTCGGACCGGCCGGCGTGTTCACGGTGCTTCCTTATCAACACGACAAGCTGCCGTTCGACGCGCAACGCGACATCAACCCGATCGTCAGCGTGTCCCAGGTGGTGCTGGCGCTGTCGATGCCGGCCACGATGAACATCGGCTCGGTCAATGACCTCGTAACCCTCGCCCGCGCACAGCCGGGCAAGCTCAACGTCGCGGCCTCCCAAGGCGTTTCCGACTTCCTGCTGTCCGGCTTCATCAAGAACATGAACCTGGACGTCGTGAAGGTGCCGTATCGCGACATCATGCATGCGCCGAACGATCTCGTCGAAGGCCGCATCCAGCTCCTGTCGACATCGCTCGCGGTGGTGCAGCCGCTGGCGAACGCCGGCCGCATCAAGGTGCTTGCCGTGACCAGCCGGCAGCGCGCGCCGGCCATGCCCGACATTCCGACCGCGATCGACGCGGGGTATCCGGCGCTCACCTTCGAAAGCATCGGCGGCGTGTTCGGGCCGCGCGGAATGCCGGACGCGCTGCGCGAGAGCATCGCGGCGGACTTCCGCAAGGTCGCCGAGGATCCGATCATCGCCAAACGGCTCGGCGACACCGGCCAGATCATGTCGCTCCTTCGCCCGGGCGAATTCGCCGCCAGCGTGCAGGAGCAGCGCGACAAGCTCGCCGGCATCGCCAAGGCGCTTGGCCTCGCGGCGGCGAAGTAGCGTCTGACGCGGCCAAAAAACGCGAATGGCCGGGACGGGCCCGGCCATCGCAGATCACGCGGAATTCCGCTCAGCTCAGAACGAGACGCCCATGGAGGCCAGAACGTTGCGGCCGGCCTCCTTCTGCTCCTCGCTGAGCACGCCGATCAGCGGCTCGGCGGCGGCCTTGAGGCGTTGCATCCCCACGGCGGTCATGGCGTAGCTTGTTACACGCGCCTGGGCGCGCGCCATGTAGCCGCCGTCGGCCGAGGCCACCTGATACTGCTGCTGGTGACGGGCGAGGCTGTGCAGCGTCGCCGCCACCGCGCGCCAATAGTGCTCCTGGGCGGCGGTCAGCTTGAGAGCCGCGCGAAGGCGAGCGATCTGCCCTTCGGTGACGATGATCTCCTCAGCGGCCGCCGGGGTGACCCCAACGCCCTGGCATGACACCGAGATCGAACTCACCGTCGCCAGCGCGACCGCGCCCGCGAGCGCTGCCTTCCACATTCCGTCTCTCCAATTTTTTGTGATACGAGCGGCTTAGCGGCCGGGTGCCTCCTTCGCAAGCACCGATCGTAGATTAAACGTGGCGTTCTTGGGGAATTATCGGGGCGAGGCGTTAATGCCCTGCCCTAACGAAGCCCCCCAATCTTCGACCAATCTTAATCGCCCGCCCGGTAACCCGCTGGGCGGGCATGAGTTCCAAAAAGGGCGAGCCGCCCGTAAGAGTCTCGCCCACATGGTTAATTTGAGTTCCCCAAGGCCTTCCCGGGTGCCATGGTAAGCCGGGAGGCCGGCGAAGCGTTCACCCGACGTCGGTCGAGTGGATCCGTCGCGCCGGAACCGCAAGCGGCTCGAGGCCGCTGCGCTGGCGACGGGCGATGAGCTTGTTGAGGGCGGCCAGGTAGGCCTTGGCGGACGCCACCAGGGTATCGGGATCGGCGCCCCGCGCCGTCACCGAACGGCCGTTCTCGGACAGCCGCACCGAGACCTCGGCCTGCGCATCGGTTCCCTCGGTCACCGCATGCACCTGGTAGAGCTCGAGCGTCGCCTCGTGCGGCACCATCGCCTTGATGCAGTTGAACGTCGCATCGACCGGGCCGTTGCCGTCGCATTCCTCGATCATCGTCTTGCCTTCGATATCGAGCTTCATGGTGGCGCGCTGCGGCCCGCGCGTGCCGGCGATCACCGACAGCGAGACGAGCTTGATGCGGTCGGCCGCGGTCGCGATCTCCTCGTCCACCAGCGCCTCGAGATCCTCGTCATAGACGTGCTTCTTGCGGTCGGCGAGCGCCTTAAACCGCACGAAGGCGTCCTCGAGCTGGTTTCCGGCGAGCTCGTAGCCCAGCTCCTTGAGCTTGTGCACGAAGGCGTGGCGGCCCGAATGCTTGCCCATCACCAGCGAGGTCTGCTTCACGCCGACGCTCTCCGGCGTCATGATCTCGTAGGTCTGGGTGTGCTTGAGCATGCCGTCCTGGTGGATGCCGGACTCGTGCGCGAATGCATTCCGCCCGACGATCGCCTTGTTGTACTGCACCGGGAACGAGGTCGCGGCGGAGACGAGCTTGGAGGCGCGCGTGAGCATGGTGGCGTCGATGCCGGTCCAGAACGGCAGAACGTCGTTGCGCACCTTCATCGCCATCACGACCTCCTCGAGCGAGGCGTTGCCGGCGCGCTCACCGATGCCGTTGATGGTGCATTCGATCTGACGCGCGCCGGCGCGCACGCCGGCGAGCGAGTTGGCGGCCGCCATGCCGAGATCGTCATGGCAATGCACCGAGAAACGCGCCTTGTCGGAATTGGGCACGCGCTCGCGCACCATCCTGATGAGCGAGAAGTATTCCTCCGGCACGGTGTAGCCGACCGTATCCGGGATGTTGATCGTCGTCGCGCCGGCGTTGATCGCGGCCTCGACGCAGCGGCAGAGGAAATCGTGCTCGGTGCGGGTGCCGTCCTCGCTCGACCACTCGACATCGTCCGTATAGTTGCGCGCGCGGCTGACCTGGGCGATGACGAGCTCGTAGACCTTCTCGGGCTCCATCTGCAGCTTCCACTTCATGTGGACCGGCGAGGTGGAGAGGAAGGTATGGATGCGGCTGCGCTTCGCCGGCTTGATCGCCTCGGCACAGCGGTCGATGTCCTTGAAGGCGGCGCGCGAGAGGCCGCAGACCACCGCGTTCTTGGTGCGCTTGGCGATCTCGTTGACGGCGGCGAAGTCGCCCTCCGAGGCGATCGGAAAACCGGCCTCGATGATGTCGACGCCCATCTCGTCGAGGAGCGCCGCGACCTCGAGCTTCTCCTCGTGGGTCATGGTGGCGCCCGGGCATTGCTCGCCGTCGCGCAACGTGGTGTCGAAGATGACGACGCGGTCCTTCTCGGACTGGCTCTGCGTGGTCATGGGAAAGGTCCTTCTTTGGCGAATGCGCCCCGTCGGGCGCGCTTGGGGTTCGGTTCGGCTCACCCCCTGAGTGCCCAGGCGCAGATGCCCGGCCGGCCCTCAGGGGCAGGTAAGCAGAAGGGTCCCAAGAATGAGGGCGGCGCCGGGGTTCGCACCCCGGGCGATCGCGCGGCTATCGCGGCGAATCGACATGCCAAATCCCTCGACGGCGGTCAGGGTCGCGAAGAACAATGAAGGTCGCGTTAACCCAGGGCCGTAGCGCTGTTTTAGTGGCGGCCGGGAGGCCATGCAAGGGGCTTTGCCGAAACCGAGTGGCGCGGCTTACAATGCAACC
>DASTZX010000368.1:0-13596 GCA_035764045.1 Xanthobacteraceae bacterium
CCATCCCGACCCGACGCATATACGCACGCTGGAGCAGGGGGCGGCGGTCGCCAAGACGCTAGGCAGCGGCAAGTACTGCCTGCTGCGCGGACATGGCAGCGTCATCGCGGTGGACAGCGTTCCCGAAGTATTCCTCGACAGTCTGGAGATGGAGGAGAACGCGAGGAGCGCCATTCAGGCGGCGGCGCTGGGAGACTTGCGGCCGATCACGCCCGCGGAGGTCGAATTGCTCAAGCCCAGCTTCTCCCGCAACACCTATCGGGTCGGCAAGACTTGGGAGCACTACCGCGAAAAGGCGCGTCGCGCGGGCTACCTGTGAATGATCACGGCGGTCTGTCGCCGCGCGTGACGGAAGGAAGACCCCGCGATCAGGCCTTGAGGCGCGCGAACTTGATGACCTTGGCCCATTTCTCGGTCTCCGCGGCAATGAGTTTGGCGAAATCGGCGGGTGAACCGGGGAGCGGCGTGCCTCCGAGATGAGCCAGCCGGGCCTTGATCTTGGGATCCGCAAGACCGGCATTGAGCCCGTCATTGAGCTTGTCGATGATCGCCGCGGATGTGTCCCGCGGCGCGCCGAGTCCCAGCCAGGCACTCGCCTCGTATCCGGGCACGAAATCCTCGAGGATCGGCAGGTTGGGTAATGCCTCCGATCGCGTCGCGGTCGTGACCGCAAGCGCGCGCAGCCTTTCGTTTCTGATGTACGCGATCGCGGGAGACAAATTGCTGAAGTAGACCTGCACCTGCCCGGTCAGCATATCGGTGAGCGCAGGCCCGCCGCCACGATAGGGCACGTGGACCAGGTTGACGCCGGTCATCATCTTGAACAGTTCGCCGGCGACATGCGTCCCGGTCCCGCGGCCGGCCGACGCCATGTTGAACTTGCCGGGATTCGCCTTGGCGAGTGTGATGAACTCCGGGACCGTCGTGGCCGACACCGACGGGTGCACCAGCATGACGTAGGGCTCGCGCATCAGCCCTGCGACCGGTGCGATGTCACGAACGAAATTGAAACTGAGCTGGTCGTAGAGCGTCGCGTTGATCGCGTTTGCAGGGGCGACCGACAGGAGCGTGTAGCCGTCGGGCTCGGCGCGCACGACCATTTCGGTGGCGATGTTGGTGCCGGCGCCCGGCCGATCGTCGATCACGAAGGGCTGGCCAAGCCGCTCCGACAGCCATTGGCCCATCAGGCGTGCAAGAATGTCCTGCGTGCCCCCGGCAGCCGAGCTGACGACGTAACGCACCGGGCGCGACGGGTAGGCTTGCGCCCGAGCGACGCGCGACATGGCCGGAAGCGTGGCAGCACCTGCCGCCATTTGCAAAAATCGACGACGCGGAAGTTTCATGAGCGTATCCTTGATACGTTCACCAGCGCGTGCGGGCACAGCTTCACGAGTAGTCCCAGCGGGCCGAGGCTACCCCGATATGGCGGCAAAATGGAACTGGGTGAATCACCGGCGCTGGACGTTGCGTCCGTTTGCGTGTCGACGAGGGTCGTCAGGAACGAAGTGATGCGACGGTCAGTGCCAAACCAGGCCTGCCCGATTTTCCCCAACATTCGGCCGGTCCAATTTCAGTTGATCGATCTATTCGTTTGAGCCACCGGCAACCGCCTCAGCTGAGCAAAAAATTTTCAATCTCCGCCAGAAAGCGCGGCCAGGAGGGGTCGTCCTGCAGGATCACGTGATTGCGCCCTTCGAGCGCCACGAAATTCGCACCGGGAATGCCTGCCGCCAGCCGCCGCCCCTCATCGAAGGGCTGTACGGCGTCATCACGGCAATGCAGCACCAGGGTCGGGACGCGCACGTGCGGCAGGAGATCGCTGACATCGATGTCGTCCCAGGCCCGCCGCATGCGGACGGCATTCTCCGGCGAGGTGGTCTTGAGCTGAAGATCGTTCCACCATTGCATTTGCTCAACCGTGCCGCCGGGAATGAATAACGAGGTGAAGATCTGGCGGAAGGCCGGGTTGTCGCGTCCCCAACCATCGCGCATGAGAGTCAGCAGCGCGTCCGCCTGCTCCAGGTCTCGTGGCAAGCCGCGCTGGCGCTTGCCGCGGACGAAGCCGCCGTAGAGGATGAGACGGCTGACGCGCTCGGGATGTCGGACGCTGTAGGCGACGGCCAGGGCGCAGCCTTGCGATATCCCGAGCAATGCGAACGTGTGCTGTTTGGCTGCGTCCACGACCGTTTCGAGGTCCGAAACGAACGCGTCAAACGAGAAGGTGTCGACGTCCCAGTCCGACAAGCCGTTACCGCGCGCATCATAGCGGATCAGGCGGTGTCGGCTGGCCAGTGCGTGAAGAAACGGGCTCCAGACCGGACTCTCCCAGTCGTACTCGAGATGATTGAGATAGTTTGCCGCTTTCACCAGCGGTGGCCCGGCGCCGACTTCGGCATAGGCGACGCGAACGCCGTCGGGGGTCGTGCAGAAATGGATGTTCTGACGCGGCAGAATGGCGCTGCCCGACGCCGCCCCGGTCGCGGCTCCCGTGGCCGTCGGATCCTCCCTCTCGCCGACCTCGGCGACGAAGCGAAAGCCCTTGCGCGCAATGGTGCGGATCAGCTTCTGCTGTTCGCCGCTGTCGCCGATGGCCTTGCGCGCTGCATTGATGCGGCTGGTCAGGGTCGAGTCCGAGACGATGCGGCCGCCCCAAACTGCTGCGAGGAGGTCGTCCTTGCTGACGACGTGGTCACGGTTCCGAAGCAGATAGACCAACAGGTCGAATACCTGCGGTTCGACAGCGACAGGTTCGCAGCCGTGGCGCAGTTCCCGCCGCTCGACGTCGAGCGTGTGGTCGGAAAAGCGAAATTCCACTGTATCGTCCTTGCGCCGGCACCTGCCGCGACCGTCAATCAATAATCAAGCGCCTCTAAAGAGCAAATCAAGCGCCGGACAAAGCTTTTTGGCGCCCCCGCCGCCATGCTTCGCCCAGCCGGGGCCGGCATCCCGGCGACCGCAAGGGATGGAGAGCGCCATGACCCACGTCCAGCCAATCCAAGACCATGTCCCCGTCCATGCTTCTTTTGTCAGCCGCATCGTCGCACTCCTTTATGGCATCGTGGTCTATTTCATCTTCCTGACGACGTTTCTCTATGCGGTCGGCTTCGTCGAAGACCTGCTTGTGCCGAAGACCATCGATGGCGCAGCGTCGGCCGCGCCGCTTCCGCAGGCGGTGATCGCCAACATCGCGCTGATGTCGATCTTTGCCATCCAGCACAGTGCGATGGCGCGGCCGCAGTTCAAGCACTGGTGGACCAAGTTTGTGCCGCCAGCGGTTGAGCGCACCACCTACGTGCTACTGGCGAGTCTGGCGCTCGCGCTCCTTATATGGCAGTGGCAGCCTATGCCTGGGATCGTCTGGCAGGTCTCCGACCCGGGTCTTGCCGCAGCGGTGACCGGGTTGTCCTTTCTCGGCTGGCTCACCGTGCTGACCAGTACATTCCTGATCAACCACTTCGAGCTGTTCGGGCTGCATCAGGTGATGAACAATCTCGCAGGACGACGTATGCCGGAGCCGCGTTTCCGCACGCCGGCCTTCTATCGTTTCGTGCGCCACCCGATTTACCTTGGCTTCATCATCGCGTTCTGGGCGGCGCCAACGATGACGCACGGGCATCTGTTGTTCGCGGCAGTGACCACCGCCTATATCTTCGTCGGCATCCGGCTCGAAGAACGCGATCTGGTCGCAGTATTTGGCGACGAATATCGGAAATATCGGCAGCGTGTACGGATGCTGATGCCGTGGCGCAGCTAGGATCGACCAACGGGCCCGAGGTCGTGCGCCGACCATCGGGAATTGGCAAAATCGGCTGCTGGCGCTTCTCTACATCGGATGGGCCGATTTATCAGTCCACGGCCTACTTCAGGAACACGTAGGTCGCCGCATACGGCACACGTGCACTGCACGCCGGTCGCGGACACCTGGAGATAGGGTGACATTCCGGAGGGCTTGAGCGCTACCGGCAGCTCCGGCAGAACCGGCATCTGTGCGTGCGCCGGCCCGGCCATCAGGCTCCCGGCCGCCAGGCCGGCGAGAAGGAAAGTCCGCACATCCCCCTCCCGAGACTTGCGTTCATGCCGCCTTCTGCTTGGCGCTGATCAGCTTGCGATTGATCAAGGCCTCGGCGATCTGAATCGCGTTGAGGGCGGCGCCCTTGCGCAGGTTGTCCGACACGCACCAGAACGACAGGCCGTTCTCGACGGTTGCGTCCTCGCGCACGCGGCTGATGTAGGTCGCGTCCTCGCCGGCGGATTCGTAAGGCGTCACGTAGCCGCCCGGCTCGTGCTTGTCGATGACGAGGCAGCCCGGCGCATTGCGCAGGATCTGATGCGCCTCCTCGACCGTGATCGGCTGCTCGAACTCGACGTTGACGGCTTCCGAATGGCCGATGAACACCGGGACGCGCACGCAGGTCGCGGTGAGCTTGATCTTGGGATCGAGGATCTTCTTGGTCTCGGCCACCATCTTCCACTCTTCCTTGGTGTAGCCGTCCTCCATGAAGACGTCGATCTGCGGGATGATGTTGAACGCGATGCGCTTGGGAAACTTCTTGGGCTCGATCTCGCCGAGCGTGTAGACCGCCTTGGTCTGCTCGAACAGCTCGTCCATGGCCTCCTTGCCGGCGCCCGACACCGACTGGTAGGTCGCGACCACGACGCGCTTGATCTTCGCCTTGTCGTGCAGCGGCTTGAGCGCCACCACGAGCTGGGCGGTCGAGCAGTTGGGATTGGCGATGATGCCGCGCTTGCGGAAGCCCGCCACTGCGTCGGCGTTGACCTCCGGGACGACCAGCGGCACGTCGGCGTCGTAGCGCCAGCACGAGGAGTTGTCGATCACGACCGCGCCTTCCGCGGCGATCTTCGGCGACCATTCCTTCGAGACCGCCGAGCCAGCCGACATGAGGCAGATGTCGATGTCGGAGAAGTCGTAGTGCTCCAGCGCCTTCACCTTGAGGGTCTTGTCGCCGAACGAGGCCTCCGCTCCCTGGCTGCGGCGCGACGCGATCGCCACGACCTCGTCGGCCGGGAACGCGCGCTCGGCCAGGATATCGAGCATCTCACGGCCCACATTGCCGGTGGCGCCGACGACCGCGACCTTGAACCCCATGGTGTATCTCCGAGAAAAAATCGTCTTGGTCCCTATATGGGGACGCCCGGCGCGGCCCGCTTCTAGGCCGGAAACCTTGATAATTCAACGCCACGCGGCCGGAGCGGTTCATGAATTTACCGGCAGCCCGCCATCAGCCATGCAAATGGCTGCGGGATCGGGGAGGGCGCGAAAGCGCCGCTCCGTTCGATGGCACCACGCCGCTGACCCAATCGCGGTCGTGCGCTTCGCCGAGGTGGACCGCTCAGCCGCCGTAATTCGCCTTGAGATATTCCTTGATCGCGGCCGCATCGGCGTCACTGATCGGAGCCCCGTAGGCCTTGATCATCTTCGTCACTTCCGCGTCCCAGGTGGCCGCGCTCATGAACGGCGAGTTCATCTGGATGTAGTCGAGGCTGTGGCAGGTCCCGCAATTGGCCTGGACCTTGTCCAGACCGGGCGCCTTCTTGAGCGCGATCGACGCCTCGTCGGCGAACGCCGGCAGGGCGAGGACGGCGGTGACGATCGCGATGGTCAGTGCGCGCATGCGTGCCTCCCTCAGCCGACGTTGAGCGTCACGGTGTGCATGACGTTGTGATGATAGCCGGCCGGATTGGCGATCAGCGCCGCCGTTTGGGTCTGGCCGATCGCATTGGTGGCGCGCGCCGTCACCGAGAGCTTACCGCGCTGCGCCGGGATCGCGAGGCTGAACGCACGGAACGCGAAGCGCCCGAGATCCTGACCGAGCGTCGCCTCCTTCCAGCTCCGGCCGCCGTCGGTCGAGATCTCGACCGTGCGGATGCCGTAGCCGCCGTCCCACGCGATGCCGCCGACCGTGACGGTGCCGGCCTTCACGCTGGCACCATCCGGGTGGCTGGTGATGAGGGAGTTGACCACCATCTCGGTGATCGGCGTGTTGGCGGCCGTCTCCTGCGAGATGAAGCGCGCCACCAGCGGAAATTTCCCGACCGGGATGCGATAGGCCGCGGCCATCCAGAAGTTCGTGTCCGGCTTGGTCACCGGCTTGATCGAGACGATGTGCTTCATCCAGTAGGTGCCGGTCCAGCCCGGCACGATGACGCGCGCCGGCGCGCCGTTGAGATGCGGCAGCGGCGCGCCGTTCATCTCGTAGGCGATCAGCGTCGCCTCGTCGGTCGCCTTCCACACCGGGATGCTCTTGACGAAGTCCGGCGTCTTGTCGGTCACGGGGCCGTCGGCGCCGTTGAGCACGATCTCGATTGCCTCCTTCTTGAGACCGACCTTGTCGAGCACGTCCTTGAGGCGCACGCCCTTCCACCGCGCGCAGCCCATCGCGCCAAAACCCCATTCGACGCCCGGCACGTGCGGCTGAAACAGCCCGCGCCGATTGCCCGAGCACTGGTTGACGGCGACCACCTCGGCGGACGGCATGGCCTTGAGGTCGTCGAGGCTCAGTGTGGCCTGCCCGTTGGCGCCCTCGCCTCCCACCTCGACGCGCCAGCTCTTCGGGTCGATGGTCTTGTCGTTCGCGTCGGGAATGCCGGCGAGGTGGTAGCGCACGAAGAACGCGTCGTTCGGCGTGATCGGCGCGCGAAAATACTCGATCGGCGTCTCATAGTTGGGCGGCCGGTAGGCGAGCTTGATGAGCGGCTTCTTGCCCGGCAGGGCTTCGAGCGTGGCCTCGCTGCGGGTACCCGACGGCAGCGCATCGGAGAGCCCGGGAACGGCGGCCTGCGCGAATCGCACCGCACCAAAACCGGCGAGCACCGCGCCCGCGTGTTCTACCAGGCGTCGTCGCGTGATCATTCTGTTTCCTCCGGGTTCTTGTCGTTCGGCCCTTTTACCGGCCGTTAGTGTTCAGGTCAGCACAATGAAGGTCTCCAGGCCACATAAATCCCGCGCAGACGCGCCGATTTGTGAAACGTCATTTTGTCACGGCGGTAAACGGAAGAAATTCTGCCCTAACGGCCCCCGGGGCGGGGCCGGCACCGTGGCCGCGCCGCCACAGGGCAGCCGGGAACCGAAGGGCGGTCCGGCTTGTTCCTTGTGAGGGGACCTCGGCCCCTGTAGACTCGCGGTCAGCCTGCAATCGTGTGAGGAATCATGCGCCTGGTGACGATTGCCGCCGTCTCGGCGGTCTCGCTTGCGGCCCTCGCGACTGATCCGGTCAGCGCGCAGAGCCCTCGTAGCGCGTACCGGAACCAGACCGAGTCGATCACGGTCACCGACCAGTACGGACGCCGCACCACCCGAATCACGGTCCGGCCGCGCTCGTTCCTCGATCCGGGCACCGCCCAGGTCCACGCGTTCCAATATCACTATCACGACTACGCGGTCCCGCCGCAGACCTATCCGGGCGAGTACTTTTCGGATCCCACCTTCCGCACCGACTGGAAGGCCAGTTGGTCGCGCATGCCATTCCCGACCTGCTTCGACGCTCCAGGCATGTGCCGCTAGCCTCTGGCGGCACCCACGCTCAGCTCTGCAGCAACTGGCGCAAACGGTCGGCGAGCCCGTGACCCTTAGCGGATGACCCGCCCTCGGATTTGGCGCCGACCCCGAGATAGCGGTCCGCGACATCTTTCGATCGCAGCAAGTCCTGCCCGCTGCCGCTGAGGGCCACCCGGCCGTTCTCGATCACATAGCCCCGGTCGGCAATGGCGAGGCTGAGCCGCGCGTTCTGCTCCGAGAGCAGGATGGCGAGCCCCTGGGCGCGCAAGCCCCGCACCAGCTCGAACATCTCGCTCACCAGGCGCGGGGCAAGTCCGAGCGAGGGCTCGTCGAGAATGAGGAGCTTCGGACCGGCCATCAGCCCGCGGCCGATCGCGAGCATCTGCTGCTGCCCGCCCGACAGGTTGCCGGCAAGCGCCGAGAGCCGCTCGCGCAGCACCGGAAAGCGCGCGCCGACCTCATCCAGCCGGGAGCTCGACGCCTGCCCGTGGGAGCGGTGCACATAGGCGCCGAGAACGAGATTCTCGCTCACGGTCAGGCCGGAAAAGATCTGCCGGCCTTCCGGCACGTGCACGATGCCGAGCCGCATGCGCGCGGCGGTCGACAGCGTGTCGATGCGACGGCCCTCGAACGCGACGCTGCCGGCGCGCAACCGCACCAGGCCGGAGATGGCCTTGACCAGGGTCGACTTGCCGGCGCCGTTGGCGCCGACCAGGGTCACGATCTCGCCCGGCGCCACCGTCAGGTCGACGCCGCGGATGACGTCGACCCCGCCGTAGCCCGCCGACACACTGCGCAGCTCCAAGGTCATGACATCGGCCTCTGCTCGCGTCCCAGATAGGCCTCGACGACGGCGCGGTCGTGCTGGATCGCCTGCGGTGAGCCGCTCGCGATCAGGCGGCCGGCGTCGAGCACGAACACCTGGTCGGCGACCCCCATGACCAGCGTCATGTTGTGCTCGACCACCAGGATGGTGGTTCCGGCGTCGCAGATCGCGCGTAGCAGTGCCGCGAGCTCCGCGGTCTCGCGATCGTTGAGGCCGGCGGCGGGCTCGTCGAGCAGGAGCAGCTTCGGCCCGGCCATCAGCGCGCGCACGACCTCGACGAGCTTCTGGGCTCCGATCGGCAGGTCCGCGGTCGCGCGCTCGCGCGCGTCGCGCAGCCCGACCATGTCGAGCAGCGCGTCCGCCTTGGCGGTCAGCCGGCGCTCTTCTTCCCGGGCGGCCCGGGCCCAGAGCATCTGCGAGAGCGTCCGGGCGCGCACATGCAGGTGCGCGCCGGCGAGGACGTTCTCGAGCGTGGTCATGCCAGGAAACACGCGCGCGGTCTGGAACGTGCGGATCACGCCGTCGGCGGCGATCTGGTGCGGGCTGCGTCCCGCCGCGCTGCGGCCGAAGAACAAGACTTCGCCGGAGGAGGGCGGGAACAGGTTGGTGGCCATGTTGAACAGAGTGGTCTTGCCGGCGCCGTTCGGCCCTATCAGGGCGCACAGGCCGCCCTCCGGCACCGCGAAGCTCACGTCCTCCACGGCGCGCACGCCGGCGAACGACTTCGACACCGCCCGGCATTCGAGAGCGGCCGTCATGGCGCCACCCCGGTGCGCAGGCGCGGCATCCGGACGACGCCGCGCTCGAGCCAGATTGCGACCCGGCCGAACAGGCCTTCCGGCATGGCGAGGAAGATGACGACCAGGATGGCGCCTTCCACGGCGGTCTTGAATACCGCGAAATCCTGCACCAGCGTCGGCAGCAGGGTGAGCACGAGCGAGCCGAAGAAGCCGCCGATCAGCGTTCCCTCGCCGCCGAGCACCAGCATGGCGATCATCTCGAACGAGCGCGAGGTCGACACGATCTCGGGCGACAGGAAATGGAAGTTGAAGGCGTAGAGGCTGCCCGACAATGACGCGAGCGCGGCCGAGATGCAGAGCGCCACGACCTTGACCCGGCCGACATTGACGCCGAGTGCCGCGGCGGCGAGCTGATCGGAGCGCACCGCCTTGAGCGCGCGGCCGAAGCCCATGCGCATCCCGCCTTCCAGCATCACCACCAGCACGACGGAGAGCGCGAGCGCGAGATAGTACATGCGCTGCGGCGTATCGAACGCGAGGCCGGCCGCCGTGAAGGCCGGGATGCCGACGAGCCCCGAAGGGCCGCCGGTGAGGTCGAACAGGCCGACGGCGAGCGAGTCGATGAGAAGGCCGAACGCCAAGGTGGCGAGCGCCAGGTAATGGCCGCGCAGCTGGCGGGTCGCGGCGGCGAGCACGAGCGCGCAGGCGACGCTGAGCACCAGCGCGACGAGCGTGGCGGCGAGCGGCGGCCAGTCATAGGACGTGGCGAGGATCGCGGCCGCGTAGCCGCCCACCGCCATGAAGCCCGCATGGCCGAGGCTGACCTGGCCCGCATAGCCCATCAGCACGTCGAGGCCGAGCACGGCGATGAACAGGATCAGGGCGATGACGAGCGAGGCCAGCAGTCCGCCCGGCAGCGGCAGAAAGGGCAGCAGCGCCAGGATCGCAACCAGCGCCACCGCGAAACCGATCGCCGCGCGGCCGCGCAGGCGGACCACCGGGCGGTGGATGCGGGCATCGTCGCGCACGTCGCTGCGGCGCGCCGGCCCGCTCGCGAACAGCCCGGACGGGCGCAGGATCAGCACGATGAGCAGCAGCAGGAGCGCGAGCGTATTGGCGAACAGCGACGAGACATAGAACGCTGCGAACTGCTCGGCGATGCCGAGCAGCAGGCCACCGACGATCGATCCCGCGAAGCTGCCCATGCCGCCGATCGCGACGGCGATGAAGCCCGAGATGGTGAAGAACTGGCCGCTGTCGAACTGCAGCGACATGATCGGCGCGACCAGCACACCCCCGGCGGCGCCGATCAGCGCCGCGAGCGCGAAGCTCAGCAGCATCATGCGCGGCAGGTCGATGCCCATCAGCCGCGCCGCCACCGGGTTCTCGGCGCACGCGCGCAGCGCCCGTCCCAGCGTGGTCCGCTGCAACAGCAGCCACAGGCCGGCGATCATCGCGGCCGCGATGGCGGCGAGCCACAGGCCCTGGGTCGGCAGGCGCAACCCGCCGAGCACGACGGGCGCCTCGCCCGAGAACGGCGGCAGCGAATAAGGCTGATTGCCCCACACCACCAGGGTTACGCCGACGAAGAAGGTGAGCAGGCCGGCGGTGAGCACCAGCGCGCTGCTCGCCGGCAGCCGCGATACGGCGGGCACGAAGGTGACGGCGCCGACAATGAGCGCGAATGCGGTCGATGCGGCGACGGCGGCGAGCGCGGCCGGCAAGATCGGCCAGCCGAACTCGACCTGGAAATAGTACATTCCCATCGCGCCGAGCACGCAGAAGGCGCCCTGCGCGAGGTTGACGACGTTGGTCACCCGGTAGACGAGCGAGAAGCCGAGCGCGACGATCGCGAACACGCCGCCTTGCAGCAGACCGCCGATGACGATCTGGACGAGCCCGGACAAGTGGCGCGACCCGCGCCGCTACTTGTTGGGGAGCGGCGTCCCGGTGGGCTCGCTGACCACTTTCCACGTATCGGCCGCCGGATCCCAGCGCGACACGAGCGCGTTCTTCACCGTGAGACCGCGCTGCGGAACGGACTTGAAGTCGTAGATGCCGTTGATGCCCGGGAAGGCGGTCTGGCTGTCGAGATAGCCCTTGATGTCCTTGGCGGTTGCCTTGGCGCCGACCTTGCGCAGGGCCGCAACGATGAGGTTCGCCGGATCCCAGGCCAGCGCCGACATGTTGTCGGGCTTGACGTTGGCCGCCTTGAACGAGGCATAGAACTTCTTCTGCTGCTCCTCCACCTGCGGGTTGAGCTGGAACAGTCCCTCGTGCGGCAGGAACACCGAGGTCGGGATGTAGAGCTGCTTCGGCAGGAATTCCTTGTACTGGTTCATCTGCGCGTAGGTCTGGTTGCCGTTGGTGGTCGCGAACGGCACGTCGAGGCCGGCCTGCAGCATGGCCTTGAACACGGTCGCGATCGGCGCGCCGGTCGACCAGGCGATGAAAGCCTGCGGGTTCGCCGCCTTGATGCGCTCGATCTGCGCCGAGACGCTGACGTCGGTCGGATTGAACCGCTGGCGCTCGACCACCTGGATGCCGGAATTCTCCGGCAGCTTGGTGACCTCGTCGAAGCCGCGCTCGGCGTCCTGTCCGGATGCGTCGGTGCTCGACATGAACGCGATCTTGGTCAGGCCGCGCAGGCGGAAATAGCGCACGATCGCCTCGATCAGCGCGTGGGTGTCGGTGCTGGTCGAATACTGGTAGCTGCCCGCCGCCGGATGGACCCCGGGGGAAAGGCAGTAGTCGAACGGGCCCTCGCGGAGGAGCGGCGCCATGGCGCTGCACATCGCGACGATGCTGGAGCCGACCATCACGGCCGGCTTCTCCGGCAGGATGCCGTTCGTGATCTGCACCGTGGTCTGCGGGCTGGTCTGGTCGTCGTGGTAGACGAATTCGAGCGGCTGTCCGGCGATGCCGCCCTCCTGGTTGATCAGCTTCTCGAACAGCTGCAGCGCCTGCTGCTCGCCCTTGCCGAGGAAGGCCGCGCCACCGGTCAGCGGCAGGATGGCGTGGATCTTGTAGGGCTCGGCCGCGGACGCGGCGCCGACGCCGAGCGCCAGCATGCACGCGCCGAGCGCAAATGTCCGCTTGAACACGTTCGAGATCGACATCGTTTCCCCCAGGGTCCTTCTTTGTCACGCGCCTGCGACGCGCGAAGTCTAGGTCAAATCCAGCGGGCGGGCTACGCGGCGGCAAGCCGCGCCAGCTCGGCGATGACGGCATCGCCCATCTCGGCCGTGCCCACCAGCTTGCAGCCTTCCGACTTGATGTCGGCCGTGCGCAGGTTCTTGGCGAGCGCCGCCGCGATCGCCTGATCGATCAGGTCGGCCTCGCGCCCCATGTTGAACGAGTAGCGCAACGCCATGCCGAACGAGGCGATCATCGCGATTGGATTGGCCATGCCCTTGCCGGCGATGTCGGGCGCCGAGCCGTGCACCGGCTCGTACAGCGACTTGCGCTTCCTGGTCTTGGGGTCGATCTCGCCGAGCGAGGCCGACGGCAGCATGCCGAGCGAGCCCGTCAGCATGGCGGCGATGTCGGACAGCATGTCGCCGAACAGATTGTCGGTGACGATCACGTCGAACTGCTTGGGCCAGCGCACGAGCTGCATGCCGCCCGAGTCGGCGAGCTGGTGCTCGAGCTCGACGTCCTTGAACTCGCGTCCATGCACCTGGGCGACGACCTCGTTCCACAGCACGCCCGTCTTCATCACGTTGCGCTTTTCCATCGAGGTCACCTTGTTCCGCCGCTTGCGGGCGAGCTCGAAGGCGACGCGTGCGATGCGCTCGATCTCGTAGGTGTCGTAGACCTGGGTGTCCACCGCGCGCTTCTGGCCATTGCCGAGATCGGTGATGGTCTTCGGCTCGCCGAAATAGACCCCGCCTGTGAGCTCGCGCAGGATGATGATGTCGAGCCCGTCGACCACCTCGCGCTTGAGGCTCGAGGATTCGGCAAGCGCCGGATAGCAGATCGCCGGACGGATGTTGGCGAACAGGCCGAGATCCTTGCGAAGGCGCAGCAGTCCGGCCTCGGGCCGGGCGTCGTAAGGCACCTTGTCCCATTTCGGTCCGCCGACCGCGCCGAAGATCACGGCGTCGGCGGCCTTCGCCTTGTCCACGGTCTCGTCGGTGACGGAGACGCCATGGGCGTCGTAGCAGCTGCCGCCGACCAGCCCCTCGTCGGTGCGGAATGTTCCCATCCCGTGCCCATTCATCCAGGCGATCAGCTTCTTCACCTCGGCCATGACCTCGGGGCCGATGCCGTCACCGGAAAGGAGGAGAAGATTGTAGGTGGCCATGATCGAAGTGCCCTCAAGGTGACGGCTTTCGTCATGCCCGGCCTTGTGCCGGGCATCCACGTCTCTCAATGGGCAAGACGTGGATGGCCGGGACGAGCCCGGCCATGACGGAGCGGGTGAGCCGCGCGGATTGCTAGTGCGCGCGCCTGCGCTTGGCAAGGCGGCTGGCCGGCTGGACTAAGACGGGCCACCCGGCGAGACTTGGGGC
>DASTZX010000369.1:0-2280 GCA_035764045.1 Xanthobacteraceae bacterium
TGTGCAGCCTCACCGGCCTCGACGCGGCGCTGCCCATGAACACGGGCGCGGAGGCGGTCGAGACCGCCATCAAGGCGGCGCGGCGCTGGGGCTATCGGGTCAAGGGCATTCCGCCGGATCGCGCCGAGATCATCGTGGCGCACGGCAATTTCCACGGCCGCACCACCACCATCGTCGGCTTCTCCTCGGAGCCCGACTATCGCGACGGCTTCGGACCGTTCGCGCCCGGTTTCCGCGCGGTGCGCTTCGGCGATCTCGCCGACCTCGAACGCGCGATCACGCCCGAGACCGCAGCAGTGCTGATCGAGCCGATCCAGGGCGAGGCCGGCATCGTGGTGCCGCCGCGCGGCTGGCTCGCCGGCGTACGGCGCCTGTGCGACGCGCGCGACGTGCTCCTGATCCTCGACGAGGTGCAGTCCGGGTTCGGACGCACCGGCCGCTGGTTCGCCTGTGAGCACGAGCACGTGCGGCCCGACGGCCTCGTGCTGGGCAAGGCGCTGGGCGGGGGCGTGCTGCCGGTTTCCGCTTTCGTCGGCCGCCGCGAGCTCATGGATGTGTTCACGCCCGGCTCGCATGGTTCGACCTTCGGCGGCAATCCGCTGGCCGCGGCGGTCGGCCTCGAGGCCATCCGCGTCATGCGCGACGAAGGGCTGGTGGAGCGCAGCCAGCGGCTCGGCGCTCATATGCTCGCGCGCCTGCGCGCCATGCGCTCGCCCGCCGTGCTGGACGTGCGCGGGCTTGGTCTGTGGGCGGGCGTCGAGATCGATCCGCGCGTCGCGAGCGCGCGCGAGGCTTGCGAGAGGCTGCTGGCGAACGGCGTTCTGTCCAAGGAGACGCACGCCACCGTGGTTCGCCTCGCGCCGCCCCTCGTCATCGCGCGCGACGACCTCGACTGGGCGCTCGATCGCCTCCAGGAGGTCCTGCGCGATCTCGTCCATGCCCGGCCGCGCACCGCGGCCGCGCCTGTTCCGGCCGAATGAGCACGGGGACCGACAAGAAACTGGACTTTGACGTGCGAGGGGGACTGCTGAAGATGACGAGCCTGACATCGAGCGCCCATTTTCTGATGGGCCACCCGCGGCATTTCGCCGTGACGTACCGCATCAATCCCTGGATGGAGCCCGAGCGCTGGGCCCGCGACGACCAGGCGCTCTCGGCCGCCTCCGGCGCGGAGTGGGACCAGTTCGCCGCCAAGCTCAAGGCGCTCGGCGCGCGCATCGAGGTGGTTCCGGCCGAGCCCGGGCTGCCTGATCTCGTGTTCACGGCCAACGGCGCCGTGGTGCTCGACCGTGTCGCCCTCCTGGCGCGCTTTCGCCATCCGCAGCGCCAGGCCGAGGAGCCGCACTTCGCAGCGGCGTTTCATCGCCTGCAGGCGCGTGGCTTGATCGACGCGGTGTGCAGGCTGCCCGACGGCCTCGTGCTCGAAGGCGCGGGCGACTGCGTCTGGGATCCGGCGCGCCGCCTGTTCTGGATGGGGTACGGCCAGCGCTCCGATGCGGCGGCGCGCCGCGCCGTGGAGGACACCTTCGCGGTCGACGTGGTCGCGCTCGAGCTCGCCGATCCGCGTTTCTATCATCTCGACACGGCGCTCTGTCCGCTGCCCGGCGGCGAGGTGATCTACCTGCCGGAGGCCTTCACCGAGGAGGGCAGGGCGCTGATCCGCGACTGGGTCGAGCCCAGCTTCCGCATCGAGATCACTGACGCCGACGCGAGCCTGCTCGCCGCCAATGCGGTCTGCATCGGCAACGCGTTGATCATGGCCGAGGGCGCGAGCCTCGCGCTCACCCGCCGGCTGCACGATCACGGCTATTGCGTGATCCCGACCCCGCTCGACTCGTTCCGCCGCAGCGGCGGCGCCGCCTTCTGCCTCACGTTGCGGCTCAATCGCCGCTCGGGACGCGAGATGGATGCGATGCAGGCGGTCGCGGCGGAGTGAAGTGGGAACAGCACCGCCCCCGGGCGGGTCACCGTCGCCCGAACAGCCGATCCAGGAACCAGCCGTCGAGCCCATGATCGGCCTGCGGCCGCATCGTGCCCGCCGCGGAGGCGACCGGGGAGGGCGCGAGCCGATCGGCCGGCGTGAGCCGGTCCGTCGCCACCGGGATCGGCGCCGCGAAGATGCCGCCGGCGCGCGGCAGACCCGGCAGGTCGGCGACCGCGACGTTCTGGTGCGCGGCCTTCATGAATCGGCTCCATACCTCGACCGGCAGGCTGCCGCCCGTCGCCTTCTTGGTCGGCGAGGCGTCGTCGTTGCCGAACCACACGCCGGTGACCAGGTGG
>DASTZX010000370.1:0-6953 GCA_035764045.1 Xanthobacteraceae bacterium
AAGCGCCCCCGTGACGTAATAGGGAAATATGCCCGGCAGCATGACATCGCGCCACCACGGCCAGGTGCGCAGCCGGTAGAGCGTCGAAGCCTCGCGCAGATCGGTCGGAAAGGCGCTCGCCCCGGCGATGACGTTGAACAGAATGTACCACTGGGTGCCGAGCACCATCAGCGGGCTGAGCCAGATGTTGGGGTTGAGGTCGAACCTGACGATCGCGACCACCGCGATCGGAAACAGCACGTTGGCCGGGAAGGCGGCGAGGAATTGGGCGAGCGGCTGGATCCGCTCGGCCGCCCAGGGGCGCAGCCCGATCCAAACGCCGACCGGGACCCAGATCGCGCTCGCGATCGTGATCAGCACCACGACCCGCACCAGGGTCAGCCCGCCGAGCGCGAACGCGTTCATCACGTCGCGCGTGCTCAGGCTCACGCGCGCGTAGTCGAGCACCAGCCACCCCGCATAGGCGGCGCCCGCCAGCACGATGGCGAGCCACAGCCCGTCGGTCGCCTTTTGCAGGATCGGCGGCAGCGACCAGCCGCGGCCGGCGCGCCGGGTAATCCGCACCCGTGGCAGCGAGGCGCCCATCCAGGTCACCGGCGCGAACACCCGTTTGACCAGCCGGGCCCGGCGCACGAGGTCGTAGACCCAGGACTCGGGCCGCTGCTGGGCGGCGGTCTGCTCGAAGCGGAATTTGTCGGCCCAGGCGACGATCGGCCGAAACAGCAGCTGGTCGTAGGCGAGGATGACGAGGCCCATGACGCCCACCGCCATGGCGACGGCCGTGATGTTCTTCTCCTCGATGGCGACCGCCAGCCAGGAGCCGATCCCAGGCAGCTTGATGGTGGTGTCGCCGACCGTGATCGCCTCCGAGGCGACCACGAAGAACCACGCGCCGGACATCGACAGCATGGTGTTCCAGATCAGCCCCGGCGCTGCGAACGGCACCTCGAGGCGCCAGAAGCGCAGCCAGGGCGAGAGGCGGAAGTGGCGGCTCACCTCGTCGAGGTCGCTCGGGACCGTGCGCAGGGATTGATAGAAGCTGAAGGCCATGTTCCAGGCCTGGGCGGTGAAGATGGCGAAGATCGAGGCGCATTCGGCGCCGAGCTGGCTGCCCGGAAACAGCCGCATGAACAAGAGCACCGTGAAGGTGAGGAACCCGAGCACCGGCACGGATTGCAGGATGTCGAGCGCCGGCACGATGACCAGCGCGGCCTTGCGGCTCTTGGCCGCGAGGGTCGCCACCACGAAGGTGAAGATAAGCGAGGCGAAAATGGCCGCGAACATGCGCAAGGTCGTGCGCAGCGCGTATTCGGGCAGGTTGCGCGGGTCGAGAGTGACCGGGGCGACCTCGAGGCGGGCGAGCGGCTGGCCCATCTCGCGCGCCGCATGGACGATCAGCACGAGCCCGGCCGCGATGATGAGAAAGAGCGCACAGTCGTAGAGATTGGGCACGATCCCGCGTCGGCCCAGGCCAAGCGGCGAGGCGCGGTCCTTTGCGTCTGCGGATGGCGTGCTCATGGCCTGCCTTGTGGTCGGCTTCGCGCAGGCGGTCAATCGCCGCGTGCGGATCGGTGGTTCAGTCAGGCCCACACGGGAAGGGGCCTCCAGTGTACGGAAGCTCCGGGTGGATTAGCCCTCGTGTGTTGCAAACAGGAGACAGGTGGCTGAGTGAGAGAACCTCTCTGCCACGCCACCGGGTGATTTGACAGCGAGTCGGCGGCCAATCGGCAAATCCGTAGACCGCGAGCCAGCGCTTCCCGCCGCATCCCGGGATCGCGCCTCAATCGTTTGTCAACCTGACGCGCGTAAGGTCACCATGACGGGGCGGTGCCAAGCCTCTCACGGCACCGTGCGGGGAGAGGGGACTTGTTGGGTACCCCGTAGTCCTGGGAACGGCGCGGACGAACCTTGGGACCCCCGCCACAGACTTCGCGCTGAGCCCTGTGCCCGGCCGGACATCATCGGTCTGAATGACCGCCTGCCGTGGGCCGGGCAGAGATCGTCTCCGCCATACACAGTCAGGCGCAGCGTCGCGCCTCTGCGCTCATCAGACGTTTGCACGCAAGCGCACAGACTCCCCTGCCGAAGCGGTCCGCCGCCCTTTGCGGCGCGAGGCGCGAGCACCTAGCTTTCCGGGAAGCCCGCCGAGACCTGCGATGTGGGCCAAGTGGGCGACGCAAGATCAACAACGTCACGAGTGCGCTCATGCTCGCACATCTCACCGCCGTCGCAATCGCGGCGTTCAGCCTGTGGACCTTCGTGTTCGTTGGCTTGCCCGTCGCCTTTCTGCTTCACGACAAGCGCCAACGAATTGCCAGCGGCCGATGGCAGTCTCACCCACCGGCTTGGGGGCACGGGCCCGACTGGCACAAGCGCCGCTCTGCTGCGTGACGGCGATCAGAGTGCATCGGGTCCGAGTTCGAGCGCCAGGGCTTCAACAGCCCTGGTGGCGGAAAACGCCAGCATGAACAGGCCCGCGCGATGCGCCATTGCCATTCTCCCGTTGGACGCCGCAGCGGTTCCTAGTCGAATCCTTCACACCGATTTCTTTCTGGACAAGCTGCTCGTGAGAGAGTCTGAGCGTCGTGAGAATGGGCGCAAAAAGCCCCAGCTGAATACGCAACCCAGCCGGGGCTCTTGCTCCGCACCCGGTGGTGAAGTTTGCGCAAAAGGTGCGGAGGCTCGACAACTCTAGCGCGATTACCGCGCGAGCGAAATACCTATTGGCGCCCGACGGGGAACGTCTTCCATCACAGAAACTTACGTTAGGCATTGCCACCGTCCGGATGAAATGCAGTCGGGCGGCTTACGTCGGACAGAATATCCTTTGTGAGTACTCCATGGATGCACTTGCGGCTGCCCGTTGGAAATGGCAGTTGCCTCGCATGTTAGCCGCGTTTATGCGGTCTGAGTCGGTCCGCTGGATGGCGGAACAAACTACATTTTTGAAGTGGAAATAAGTTAGCCATCGACAAGGCCTCTCACCGGGATAGAGAGGCAAATAGGTCCTTAAGAACCAAGTCGGCCAAGTTTTAAGTTTGGCCAAGTCGCACGCCGGTATCGCTCGGTCGCGCGGTGCCGCAGCGGCGCAATCAAATCCGCCCTGAACGCCAGGATGCGGAGGCCGATCGATGCGCGTTGTCCTTACCCGGCGTGAGGCCCTGGATTGCCCGGACGGCGTCAACATTTTCATCGTCTCTTGTGCACAGGCCATGGCGGAGATGGGGCACGAGGTGAAGATCGTCGTTGGAAGCCTGCAAAGCGATGTGGAATACCGGCGCCTTCTCGCTCCCCATCTCGATCTGCCGATCCTTGCGTTGAGTCGCACCCCCGTAACGGGCCTCGCCTCGGCGAGGGCGTGGCTTCGCGGAAAACGGGCCATCGATCAGTTCAAACCAGACCTTGTCCTTCACAGCGAAGCAGTGCCGCTCCCACTTCCTGGCACAATCGTCCACATTGTTCACTCTCTCGAGCCTCGGAAAGGGCCGCTTGCGCCGCTCTGGCGGAGTATTCGACGCTTCAGCACCAGGCACAGCACTTACGTGGTCGCTACCACGAGAGAACTTCACGACGAACTCCTCCGGAACCTGGGGATCCCTCAGCACCAGCTTGTCCTCATCCCAAAGTGCGTCGACCTTCAGGCGTACCGAAGGACCGAGCTTGCAGGCCGCCAGCGAGCGATTCTGCATTCCGGAACGCTCCCGTACAAAGACCCGGGAGCCACCATCCGCGCCTTCGGTGCCCTCGATGATGCATCGGCCGAGCTCTACATTGCGGGCGATGTCACTGGACCGACGCAGCAAGCGGTCGACGCGCTCCCCGATCGGCTGCGCAGGCGCGTGAGTCTCCTTGGTCCTGCCGATGGGCAGATTGTCAAGAGCTTGTATAGCCGGGTGCGGGTCGCTGCCTTTCCGACCCGATATGCGATCCCCGTCGCGTCGGCCACCGTCATGGAGGCGATCGCCACCGGGACGCCTATCGTCGGTTCCCCGCAGCTCAGCCGGGACGTGCTCGAGGATGGTGTGAACGGGCTCGTCGTCGAGAGAGATCCCGGCGCGATGGCGATTGCGCTGAGAGCACTCCTGAATGATGACGCGATCTGGTCACGCTTGTCTGCAGGCGCTGGCCATATGGCCGAACGGTTTGATGCTTTTCGAGTTGGGCGGCAATACATTCAACTCGCGTCCACGAGGGACTCGCAACAGCGGCAGTCGTGGGAGCGTGGCAGCCCCGCGCGCCGACGCGCTTGAACGCCGCAAGGTCGGACTGGCCAAGCTACTGCGCCGCTCGCACTCCAGCATCCAGCTCACGCAGCACGTTGCGCCCCGCTTGGGCATGTGGTGTTCGCGCATGCGTGTGCGCTCGGCTTGGTGGGCGCCGGATCGAAGCGGCGCGATGTCCCGTACCGCTGTCGCCAGGCTTAACGCCGACCTGCAGCGCGTGCGGGGCGAGACGTCGTTCCAGAAAGCCCTGGTGCCGAGCTTCTTCAAGCCGATCAAGGGCTCGCCGCCGTAGTTCGCGGGTTTCGTCAAGAACGAGGCCGCAAGGTGGAGTAAGGTGATCAGGGACACCGATCTGATCGCCCAGTGATGTGGGCGGCGGACCAATCGCAGGTGAGTGGAGGCCAAGTCATGGACATGAATGTGAGCATCGGCACCGGGCAGGGCATGCAAGCGCGGGCCACCCGGGCGGTACGCGGCCCCAATGCGAGCGAACTCGACGTCTGGCTCGAGAAGGCCGAGGCGTTGGGCGAGCTCAAACGCATCACGGCCGAGGTCAGCCCCGATCTCGAAGCCGCGCACATCACGTACCTGGTCGGCCTCACAAACAGCCCGGCGCTCCTGTTCGAGAACATCAAGGGTCATCCGGGCCATAAGGCCCTCTACAACATGATCGGCTGTAACCTGTCGCGCTTCTGCCTGATGATCGGCGAGGAACCGGTTGATCATCCGTTGAAGGCGGTGCGGCTCCTGCAGCAGAAGTTCGGCCGCAAGCTGAAGCCGGTCGAGGTGCCGGCCGCGCAGGCGGTCTCCAGCCAGAACATCCGCGAAGGTGATGCCATCGACATCCGTCAGTTCCCGGCGCAGCGCATGTGGCCGCTCGACGGCGGCATGTATCTCGGCACCAACGATGCCGTCATCACGATGGACCCGGAGACTAACCGGGTGAACGTCGGCACCTACCGCATGATGATCAAGGGCCCGCGCGAGATCGGCGTCTACACCTCGCCCGGCAAGGATGCAGGCGCCGACCGCGATAAGTGGTGGAAGCTGGGCAAGCCCGCGCCGATTGCGGCATGCTACGGCATCGATCCGCTGCTGTTTCTTGTAGGCGCGACCAGTCTGCCGAAGACCGAGAGCGAGTACGAATACTACTCCGGCATCAAGGGCTCGCCAATCGAGCTGTTCACCTCGGACCTCACCGGCTTGCCATTGCCGGCGCACGCCGAGATCATTCTGGAGGGCCACCTCTATCCGGGCGACACGTTCGCCGAAGGTCCGTTCGGCGAGTTCACCGGCTACTATGGCCGGCCGAGCGGCGCGACGCCGTTCATGCGTGTCGAGCGGCTGCGTTTCCGCAACAATCCGACGCTGACTTGCGCGCTGATGGCGGATGGCCCTTCGAACGAGTGCGGTCTGTTCTGGGCAGCGGTGCGCTCCGCCGGGATCTGGGCCGACCTCACCAAGTTGGGCGTGCCGGGTATCCAGGGCGTGTGGTCGATTCCGGAGGCTGCCGGCTGGGGTATGACCGTCGTCTCGATCAAGCAAATGTATGCCGGACACGCGCCGCAGGTAATGGCGCTCGCCGCGCAATGCACCGCCGGTGCTTATTTCGGCAAGTATGTCATCGTCGTCGATGACGACATCGATCCGACGAACGTCGGCCAGGTCCTGTGGGCCATGGCGACGCGGTCGCGGCCGGCGCAGTCAATCGACATCCTGCGCGAGACCTGGAGCACATTCCTCGACCCGAGCCAGAACCCGCCGGAGATCCGGCCGTGGGGCTCCAAGGCGCTGATCAACGCCTGCATGGACTTTCGGCACATCAAGAGCTTCTCGCCGCGCACCAAGCTCGACCGGAAGACCTACGAGCAGGTGGTGTCACGCTGGCAGGAGCTCGGGCTTGGCGGCAAGCCGCCGTTGATCAGCGTGTTCGAAGAACCGCGTGCGAGAGACATCGAATAACACCGAGCCCCGCCGGTGAGCCCACAGCGAAGGCGTGATCTTGCGGCGCCATCTCCTCGAGTTGGCACATCGAGGCGCCGGGGCGCCAGCATCACACCACGCAGAAATACGCCCATGTGCTCGACGAGGAGATCGCCGAGGCGATCGAGGCAACGGCCCAGGTCCGTGAGGAGCGGCAGGCCCCGCAGAACACCCCGGGTACCCCCGCAAGGTAACGAGCCCCAGCAAAAGTCCCAGTTGCCGGTCCCGCTTCGGGTGGTGAAGTGATTAAACCATTGATTTTATTGGCGACCCCGCCTGGATTCGAACCAGGGACCTTCAGCTTAGAAGGCTGCTGCTCTATCCCCTGAGCTACGGGGCCGTTGTCGCGCCGGATTGCCGCCGGGCGGCTTCGTTTAGCGTCGCGACCCGCCGGAAGATAGCCCACTTCGGGGCGCCCCGACATCGACCGAGCCCAGCTTACGGCATTAATCCCGACATCCGGGTTAAGGCCGTGGGCTACCGTTGGCGGCGCAAGGAGCACGACGTCCGGCTGTCGCTCGTTCGATCGACGCCGATACCGCGGTTCCGGCGCAAGCCTGGTCCCATCTTTCCCGAAGCGCCATCGCGTTCGCTGGCAGGTTGCCAACTGAGCGGTGTTTGCGCACCCGGCTGATTGGAGTTCGTGTCTCACCACGATGAAGGCCGAGGGCGCACGGCGCTCATCCGTCCACATGACGCGCGGCAGGTTCCGCAATATCCCGCGTTCTTTCCCGCACGCGCAAAAAT
>DASTZX010000371.1:0-2758 GCA_035764045.1 Xanthobacteraceae bacterium
GGCGCAGCGCGCGCGCGAGCGCGGCCTCGTGCACGCGCGCTCCCACATCGAACGCTTGCTCGGCGGATTGCCGGCCCACTGCGGCATCGTCACCGTCCTCGACGGCCATCCGGCGACGCTCGCCTGGCTCGGCGCCGTGCATGGACACCGCGTGCGTCCGCTCGGCGTCGAGCACTTCGGCCAGACCGGCACGATCGCGGATCTCTACCGCCACTACGGCATCGATGCGCAAGCAATTGCGGCCGCCGCCGCCGCGCTCACGCCCGGGCGCCCGATCCGCTATTTGCGCGCGCTGTGATTCGTCATGGCCGGGTGCCGGGCACCCGCGACTAATGTTCGTCATGGCCGGGCTTGTCCCGGCCATCCACGTCTTCCGGAGACTGCGAGTCACGCAAGACGTGAATGCCCGGCACAAGGCCGGGCATGACGGGCCAGTAAGCCGGCGAACCACGCAAGACGTGGATGCGCGGCACAAGGCCGGGCATGACGGGTCGGTAAGCCGGCGAACCACGCAAGACGTGGATGCCCGCGACAAGCGCGGGCATGACGGCTCAGTCAGCATATGCGCTCACATCAACAGCGCGCGCCCAATCAGCCCCACGACGAGCAGGACCGCGAAGGCGCACGCCGCCGCCGTCGCCACATAGGCGGCGGCCCGGTCGGAAGGCACCTTCATGAGGCGCGGCAGCGCGGTCCACATCAGATAGATGCCGTAGAGCGCCGCCACGCCGCCGATGAAGCGCAGGCCCGGCACGAGCTGGAAGATGCCGCCCAGCCAATACGGCGTGAAGGCGTAGACCGTGACCTTGAACGCGTTGCCAAAGTCATGCAGGCCGTCGAAGCGCGGCGCGAGCTGATCGATGATGATGGCGACCGCATACACGGCGACGAAGTTGAGCACGTAGCCGATCACCGCGCCGAGCAGCCCGGCGAACAGCGGCACCCGGATGGTTCCGAACCCCGGCGCCGCCATCCCGATGATCGAGCTGCCGATGAAGCCGGCGACCGGCGGGATCGCGGCGAGATACGCGACGTAATTGGGAAACAGGTAGCCGGGCGTGCCGGGCTCGCGTTCGATCAGCGGCCATTCGGTCTCGGGCGTGAGCAGGATGCCCTTCACGCGGCTGATGATGTCCATCGCCATGACTGGACCGTGCTCCGGTACTGCTTACTGACGGAATCTTTGCGCATTCTCCGTCCGCATTCAACGGTCCTGCAGCACCAGCGCGGCGCCTTTCTCGGCGATCATCATGGTGGGCGAGTTGGTGTTCCCCGACGTGATGGTCGGCATCACCGACGCGTCGATCACGCGCAATCGCTCGAGCCCCATCACGCGCAGCCGCCCGTCCACCACGGCGAGCGGATCGGACGGCAGCCCCATCTTGGCGGTGCCGACGGGGTGGAAGATCGTGGTGCCGACGTCGCCCGCGGCCTTCACCAGGCTGTCCTCGTCGTCGCCGACCCCGGCGCCCGGCAGGTATTCGACCGGCCGGAATTTTGCGAGCGCGGGCTGCGCCACGATGCGCCGCGCGACGCGCAGCGAATCCGCCGCGACCCGGCGATCCTCGTCGGTCGTGAGATAGCGCGGCGCGATCGCCGGGGGCGCCGCGGCATCGGCGCTCTTGAGCCGGACGCTGCCGCGGCTCGTCGGCTGCACGTTGCAGACGCTGGCCGTGAACGCCGGGAACGCATGCAGCGGCTCGCCGAATCGATCGAGCGAGAGCGGCTGGACATGGAACTGGAGATTGGCGCGCTCGCGCGAGTGGTCCGAGCGCGTGAAGAGGCCGAGCTGTGACGGCGCCATGGTGAGCGGCCCGCGCCGGCGCAGCGCGTAGTCGAGCGCCATGCCGAGCTTGCCGAAGCGCGAGTAGTAGACCTCGTTGAGCGTCTTGACGCCGCTGACCTTGTAGATGAGCCGAAGCTGCAGATGATCCTGGAGGTTCTCGCCCACGCCCGGCTTGTCGAGCACGAGCGGGATGCCAAAACTTTGCGCGCTCGCCGCCGGTCCGACGCCGGAGAGAAGCATGATCTGTGTCGAGCCGATCGAGCCCGCCGCGAGGATCACCTCGCCGCGGCAGCGCGCCTGCCACGTGCCGCCGTTCTGCCGCCAGCGCACGCCGCTGGCGCGCCGGCCGTCGAACGTGACCCGCTCCACCAGGCAGCCGGTTTCGAGGCGCAGGTTGCCGCGGTCGAGCACGGGCTTGAGAAAGCCGCGCGCCGCCGACCAGCGCCGCCCGCGCCGCTGGTTGACGTGGAAGTAGCACGAGCCTTCGTTGTCGCCGCAGTTGAAGTCATCGACCGGCTTGATGCCGGCCTGTTCGGCGGCCGTGCGGAACGCCTCCAGCAGGTCCCAGCGCACCCGCGCGGGCTCGACCCGCCATTCGCCGCCGGTCGCGTGCGCGGCGCTCTGCCCTAGAAAATGGTGCTCGTGCTTCTTGAAGAAGGGCAGCACGTCGTCCCAGCCCCAGCCGGTGAGTCCGAGCTGGCGCCAATGGTCGTAGTCGGCCGACTGCCCGCGCATGTAGATCATGGCGTTGATCGCCGAGGAGCCGCCGATCACCTTGCCGCGCGGGTAGTTCAGGCTTCGCCCGTTGAGGCCGGGCTCGGGCTCGGTCTTGTACATCCAGTCGGAGCGCGGATTGCCGATCGCAAACAGGTAGCCGACCGGGATGTGAAACCAGATCCAGTTGTCGCGCCCGCCCGCTTCGAGCAGCAGCACGCGCGTCTTGGGATCGGCCGACAGCCGGTTCGCCAGCAC
>DASTZX010000372.1:0-2775 GCA_035764045.1 Xanthobacteraceae bacterium
TCGAGATCGAACACCGGCTTCGCATCCTTCTGGTCGCCGGCGGTCGGGTCGTCGCCGCGCAGCAGCAGCAGGTTGCGGATGCCGAGGGCGGCGGCGCCCATCAGCTCGCCCTGGAGCGCGATCCGGTTGCGGTCGCGGCAGGCGAGCTGGAGGATCGGCTCGATGCCGTTGCGGGCGAGAATCGCCGCCGCCGCCGTCGCGCCCATATGGGCGCGCGCGCCCGCCCCGTCGGTGACGTTGACGGCGTCGGCGAGGCCGCGCAGGGGCAGCGCCTTGGCGATGAGATCGTCCGCCCGGCAGGAGGAGGGCGGAACGACCTCGGCGGTGAGCACGAAAGCGCCCGCCCGCAAGCTCATCTCGAGGCCGGATCGGGGCGGGACGGTCTCGGTCATGACGGCTCCAAACAAGGATGGACGCAAGGATGGTCGGAAGGATCGCACGCAAGGACGGGCGCCGGACCGCGGCATCGGCGCCGATGCGCGCGCGCCCCAAGCTTTCCGGGCTTTCTGGACAGGGTGAGGCCCCCTCGATAGAAGCATCGGAACCGGTGGCAAAACAAGGACGCCCGCCCATATCGACCAGCGCGGGGCGGGAGCCGGCACAGCGGCAAAGGGTGCAAAGGCGGCAAGGTCTGATGAGCGGCGTCAACGATATCCGGTCGGCTTTCCTCGACTACTTCGCCAAGAACGGGCACGAGATCGTGCCGTCCTCGCCGCTCGTGCCGCGCAACGACCCGACCCTGATGTTCACCAATGCCGGCATGGTGCAGTTCAAGAACGTCTTCACCGGCCTGGAGAAGAGCCCCTATGCGCGCGCGGTCACGGCGCAGAAATGCGTGCGCGCCGGCGGCAAGCACAACGATCTCGACAATGTCGGCTACACGGCGCGCCACCACACCTTCTTCGAGATGCTCGGCAACTTCTCGTTCGGCGACTACTTCAAGGAGCGCGCGATCGAGCTCGCCTGGCGCCTGATCACCAAGGAATTCGCCCTGCCGGCCGAGCGGCTGCTGGTGACCGTCTACATCGACGATGACGAGGCCTTCCGTCTGTGGAAGAAGATCGCCGGCCTGCCCGACAGCAAGATCCTGCGCATCGCCGGCTCCGACAATTTCTGGGCGATGGGCGACACCGGCCCGTGCGGCCCGTGCTCGGAGATCTTCTACGACCACGGAAGCCATATCCCGGGCGGCCCGCCCGGCAGCGCGGAAGCCGACGGCGACCGCTTCATCGAGATCTGGAACCTGGTGTTCATGCAGTACGAGCAGCTCGCCGGCGGCGAGCGCGTCGTCCTGCCCCGGCCCTCGATCGACACCGGCATGGGGCTCGAGCGCATGGCGGCGGTGCTGCAGGGGACCCATGACAATTACAAGATCGACCTGTTCGCCGCGCTGATCGAGGGGGTCGCCGATCTCACCCATGTCAATCCTGAGGGGCCGCACAAGGCGTCGCATCGGGTGATCGCCGATCATCTGCGCGCCTCGGCCTTCCTGATCGCCGACGGCGTGCTGCCCTCGAACGAGGGCCGCGGCTACGTGCTCCGCCGCATCATGCGGCGCGCCATGCGCCACGCCGAGCTGCTCGGCGTCAAGGAGCCGCTGATGTGGCGGCTCGTTCCCGTGCTGGTGCGCGAGATGGGCCAGGCCTATCCGGAGCTCCTGCGCGCCCAGCCGCTGATCACCGAGACCCTGCGGCTCGAGGAGACGCGCTTCCGCAAGACCCTGGAGCGCGGGCTTGCGATCCTCGACGAGAAGAGCGCCAGCCTGAAGAAAGGCGACATGTTCGACGGCGAGACCGCGTTCACGCTCTACGACACGTACGGTTTTCCGCTCGATCTCACCCAGGACGCGCTGCGCTCGCGCGGCATCGGCGTCGATCTCGCGTCGTTCACCGACGCCATGGAGCGCCAGCGCGAAAAGGCCCGCGCCTCGTGGTCCGGCTCCGGCGAGGCGGCGACGGAGACGGTCTGGTTCGCGCTGCGGGAAAAAGTCGGCGCGACCGAGTTTCTCGGCTACGAGACGGAGAGCGCCGAAGGCATCGTCGCCGCTCTGGTGCGCGACGGCCAGGAGGTGGCGGAGCTCAAGACGGGCGAGAGCGGCGCCGTGATCATGAACCAGACGCCGTTCTACGCCGAATCGGGCGGACAGGTGGGCGATACGGGCGAGATGCGGCGCGAGGGCGTGCGCGCCAAGGTGAGCGACACCCAGAAGAAGGCCGGCGACCTCTACGTCCACAGCGTCACGGTGGAGGAGGGAGCGATCAGGCCGGGCGACCCGCTGCTGCTCGTCGTGGATCACGCGCGGCGCAGCGACATTCGCCGCAACCACTCGGCCACCCACATCCTGCACGAGGCGCTGCGCCAGGTGCTGGGCGATCACGTGGCGCAGAAGGGCTCGCTGGTCGCACCCGACCGCCTGCGCTTCGACTTCGTGCACAACAAGCCGATGACGGCGCAGGAGATCGCGCGGGTGGAGGACATCGCCAACGACGTCGTGCTGCAGAACTCGCCGGTCACCACCCGGCTGATGGCGCTCGACGATGCGCGCGCTTCCGGAGCGCGCGCGCTGTTCGGCGAGAAGTACGGCGACGAGGTGCGCGTCGTCGCCATGGGCCAGGTCGAACCAGATAAGCCCGGCGGCAACACCATGGGCTGGTCGGTGGAGCTGTGCGGCGGGACGCATGTGCGGCGCACCGGCGATATCGGGCTGATCGCCGGGCTCGCCGAATCGGGAGTCGCGGCCGGCGTGCGCCGGATCGAGGCGCTCACCGGCACCAC
>DASTZX010000373.1:0-2310 GCA_035764045.1 Xanthobacteraceae bacterium
GCGCGGGTGATCACCACAACCAGCGCGCAGAACGTCGACTATGTCCGCTCGCTCGGCGCCGACGAGGTCATCGACTACAACGCGCAGGATGTCACCAAGGCGGTGAAGGACTGCGACGCCGTGTTCGATACGGTCGGCGGCGAGGTGACGCAAAAATCGTTTGCGGTGCTCGAGCCGGGCGGCCGGGCGGCGTTCATCGCGTCGGGAGCCCAGGCGCCCAAACCCGCGCGTGGCGACGTGACGTCGCTGCGCCCCGCGGTCGGACGCACACGCCGGCATATGGAGCGCGTGGCGCAGCTTTATCTCGACGGCGTGGTTCGTCCCCCCGAAATCAAGCTCTATCGCCTGTCCGAAGTCGCCGAGGCGCAGCGGGTGAGCGAAGGCCGGCACTTCCGCGGCAAGCTCGTGTTCAAGGTGCGCTGAGGCACCCACCCGCCGATCAACCGGAACTCCCGGAACCGGGCTCCGTCCCGGTCGTTTTCCGCTCGTCGGGGACGGGTCACCCGAAGAGACGGGAGCATGACCGCGCGCGCCGATCGTACGCCCTCCCGTTTGCGCGAGCGCGTCCGCTCCCGTTTGGGGGGCGCGGCCGCGCGCTATCGCGATGCCCGGCAGTCGCTGCGCACGCCGGCGTCGGCGCAAAGCCGGCGCGGCCTCGACTGGATGAATTTCTTCATCGCCGACGTGCAGACCGGGTTCGGCACGTTCGTCGCGTTCTATCTCGCCGGGCGCGGCTGGACCCAGGAGAGCGTCGGACTCGCATTGGCGGTCGGAGGGATCGCGGGCGTGCTCAGCCAGGTTCCCGGGGGGGCGCTCGCGGATGCGGTGACCTGGAAGCGCGGCTTGACGGCGATCGGCATCGTCATGATCGCCGTTGCGGGCTTGATCCTGGCCTTCACGCCGAGTTTCGGGTGGGTGCTCGGTGCCGAGGTCCTGCACGGGACGACCGCGGGCGTGATCACGCCGGCGATCACGGCGATCAGCCTGGGCCTGGTCGGGCGCCGCGCAATGTCGCTGCGCACCGGACGCAATTATCGCTTCGCCGCGGCCGGACATGCGCTCACGGCGGCTCTGATGGGGGTCGCCGGCAGCTATCTCATGCAGGGCGCGATCTTCTTTGCGGCGTCGGTACTCTGCATTCCGGCGCTCATTGCGCTCGGCCGCATCCGCAGCGACGAGATCGATTATGCGCGCGCGCGCAATGCGGCGACGGGCGAACAGGCCGGAAACGTCGCGCGCGTGCTCGATCTGGCGAAGAACCGCCCGCTGGTGCTGTTCACGGCCGCCATCGTGCTGTTCCAGCTCGCCGACGCCTCCATATTGCCGCTGGTCGGCGAGCAGGTCGCGGTGGGAATGGGCGATTACTCGTCGCTGTGGATGTCGGGGCTGATCATCGTGCCGCAAATCGTCGTGGCGATCCTGGCGCCCTGGGTCGGCTATCATTCCGAACGCAAGGGCCGGCGACCGCTGCTCCTGCTCGGCTTCGGGCTCGAGCCGATCCGCGCTGTGCTGCTCGCCCTCACGTCCAGCTATCCGTTACTGCTGGTCGGGCAATTGCTCGATGGCATCAGCGGCGCCGTCATCACCGTGTTGACGGTGATCGTGATCACCGACGTCACGACCGGGACGGGCCGGTTCAATCTGGCGCGGGGCGCGGTCGGAGCGCTGAGCGGGCTTGCGGCCTCGGTCAGCACGATGGGGACGGGCTATATCGCCAAGGCGTTTGGCGATGCGGTCGGCTTCATGGTCATCGCGGTCGCGGCCTGCGCCGCGATCGTGCTGCTCTGGGCGTTCTTTTCCGAAACCAAGCCGCAGCAGTATCTGGATTGAGGCACCCCGATGCGCTCACGCGAGCCCGGCCATTGCCTCCGCGATGTGCAGCGTGCGGCGTCCGGCGCATTGCTCGATCTGCTCGCGGCAGCTGAAGCCGTTGGCGAGGACGAGCGTATCCGCCGGCGTCTGGCGCAACCGCGGCAGCAGCACGCGCTCGGCGGCCGCGATCGAGACGTCGTATTTCGCCGCCTCGAAGCCGAAGGCGCCCGCCATTCCGCAACAGCCGGAGGGCAGGATCTCGTAATCGGCGCCCGCTCGCCCGAGCACCTTCTCCTCGGCGTGTGTGTCGAGCACCGCGTGGTGGTGGCAATGGAACTGGACCACCGCATGGCCACCGATCTGACGCAACGGCGCATCTTTCGCCTCGCGGTCGATGAACTCGCTGAAGAACAGCACCTGTCGGCTGAGCCGGCGTGCGGCCCCGTCGTTCGGAAGAATGCCGGGCAGCTCGTCGCGAAACGCACTGACGCACGCCGG
>DASTZX010000374.1:0-29562 GCA_035764045.1 Xanthobacteraceae bacterium
AGGCTCTCGGCGAGGCGCGCTTCCATCGGCGGTGTGTCGAGCGGCAACGCAAAGTGCGGGGTCCGGGAGATCGTCTTCGGTGACGCGCTCGCGCGGGAGGCCGCGGTCTTGACGGCGGCGGCCGATCGCTGCGGGGCGCGCGGGCTCGTTGCGGTGCTGGCGCGGGGCGCCGCCCTGCGGCCGCCTTTCCCACCCTTGCGCGGTCGCGCACCCTTTCCGCGATTGGCCGGCATGGGTCAGCCGCCGGAGACGCTCATACGCATCGTCTGGTCCCGCTCACTCCTGCAGGGCCTGCGCGGCGATCTCGTCGACGCGCCTGATCGCGGCGCGGAGGACGTCAGCCTCCTTCTCGGCATCGCGCAGCTTGCGCGCCCAGCTTTCAGCCAGCCCGTTGTGGCCGTTCCTGCGGTCCTCCTCCATGAGCCGGCGGGCGAGGGCGATCCTCTCATCGAGCACGCGCGCGGCGCTGGCGATTGCGCCGCGCAGCCCTTCATCCAGTGCCGCGCTCAGCAGTTCCGCCGTGTACGCATGGCCAACGTGGCAGCGGTAGCGAACGAGGCCACCCTCGTCGATTTCCCACAGAACCCCGTGGCAATCCGGGCACGCCAGAACCGATCGGCGGCCGATGCGATCCATGTGGCTCATCCTCACGTTTCCGTCTCGCGCGATTGCGACTTCTTCCCTGACTAGCTCCGGCACCTCGGCGGGCGCGCCTGCGGGCTGCCTGACCAGCGTTTCCAGGAGCGCCGGCATGGCCGCGAGTCCCACGACGTGATCGGGCTTGGACTGGCGCAGCGCGGTCGCCGGCATCTCCGGGAACGTCGCGTCGTCCGGGTCCTGCACGACCGTCACGCCGCCGCACTGCTTGAGCGCCTGGAGCCCCGCGGCGCCGTCGCCCAGAGTTCCTGTCATGACCACCCCAATGCTGCGGCCGCCGCAACAGAGCCCGGCCGAACGAAACAGCGGATCGATCGCCGGCCGCGCATTATTCTCCCGCGGTCCATATCCAAGCCGGAGATGGCGATCCTCGATCAGCAGATGCGATGCCGGAGGCGCGATATAGATATGTCGCTTTTCGCACCGTTCGCCGTCGCGCGCGAACGTTGCCGGCAGCGGTCCGGATTGGGAGAGAATCGCGTCGAGGCTGGACTGGAAGTGAGGCGGCAGGTGCAACACGACCAGCACCGACGCGGCGAGATCGTCCGGAAGGCCGCCCGCAAGTGTGCGTAGCGCATCGAGACCGCCTGCCGAGGTCCCGATCGCCAGGATGTCATGGTTGGCCATGTCGGCGTCCTTGCGTACCCGGCGCTCAAGAGCCAACGATCACGATGGACTTCCGTTCCGCGCGATTAGCTGCCGCGGAGCCCTCAATAGACTGGCGCCCGCTCGCGTGTTAGTTAGGCGGCGCTGATGATCATCGAAAAAAAGCCGATTGAAGGCTTGCGCGAGCCGTGTGTCGGCCCGGAGGGTACGCCATGGTAGCCGGTGGCGACAAAGACCCGAACAGCGCCGAAGGGGGCGCACGTGCGAAAACCAAGCCGGCGATCGTCGGCATCGGGGCATCGGCCGGCGGCGTCCAAGCCTTGCAGGCGTTCTTCGAGGCCTTGCCTGCCGATACCGGCGCGGCGTTCGTGGTCGTGGTGCACCTCGACCCGCAGAGCCGCAGCGAGCTGAGCAGTATCCTCGCGGCGCGCACGCGCATGCCGGTGGTGCAGGTCGGGGGAACCCAGGCGCTGCACGCGAATGGGGTCTATGTCATCTCGCCGGATCGCCGCCTGCATCTCACCGATCACGAGATTTCCTCCGCCGAGTTCGATGAGCCGCGCGGCCAGCGCGCGCCGATCGACCTGTTCTTCCGATCGCTTGCGGAGCAGCACGGCGACGGATTTGCGGTGATCCTGACGGGCGCCGGTGCGGACGGCGCAATCGGCGTCAAGGCGGTCAAAGAGGCCGGGGGAATCATCCTGGTGCAAGACCCGGGCGAGGCCGAATACCCCTCGATGCCGCGCGCCGCGATCGCCACGGGCATTGCCGATTTCGTCCTGTCCGTGCGCGAGCTGGCGGCGCGTCTGGTCGAGCTGATCCGTAACAAGGACGGCGCTGCAATCGACGAGATGCGCGGCATCGACGAGGACGGGCTCCGGCGGCTGCTCGCGCATGTGCGGGTGCGCACAGGTCATGATTTCTCGAAGTACAAGCGCTCCACGGTCCTGCGCCGCATCGCCCGGCGCCTGCAGGTCACGCGAACGGACGACCTGAAGAGCTACTATGACTTCTTGCGCGACAACTCCGACGAAGTGCAGGCGCTGCTTGCGGATCTGCTGATCTCGGTGACGACCTTCTTTCGAGACGGCGAGGCATTCGAGGCGCTCAAGAGCGAGGTCATCCCGCATCTGTTCGAGGGCAAGGACCCGACCGAGACCATTCGGGTCTGGATTCCAGGCTGTGCAACCGGCGAAGAGGCCTATTCGGTGGCCATCATGCTGCAGGAGCACGCCTCGCGGCACGACATTCGGCCGGGCCTCCAGGTGTTCGGCTCGGACCTGGATATGCGGGCGCTCGCGATCGCCCGCGAGGGCCTCTATCCTGCCGCCATCGAGGCCGACGTGAGCGAGGAGCGGCTGCGGCGCTTCTTTTCGCGCGAAGGCGATCACTACCGGGTGCGGCGCGAGCTGCGCGACCTGGTCCTGTTCGCGAGCCATAGCCTGCTCAAGGACCCGCCGTTCTCGCGCATCGATCTCATCTCCTGCCGCAACGTTCTGATCTATCTCGATCGTGAGCTGCAGCAGCAGGTCTGCAGCACTTTCCATTACGCGTTGAACCCCGGCGGCTACCTGCTGCTCGGCTCGTCGGAGGCCGCGGACAATCCGCCCGGCTTGTTTCGCACCGTCGATCGCAAGTACCGCATCTATCAGTCCTCGGCCAAGCGCGGCGACAAGCCGCGCCTGCTCCCGCGGCTGCTCGGAGGGATGGGAGCCCATGAGCCGACCGGGCCGCTTGGTCGTCCGGCAAGCCCGGGCGCGGCGCTCAGCGAAGCGGCGGCGCACCGGCATGCAATCGAAAAAGTCGCGCCGCCGAGCGTGCTGGTCGACTCCGCGCATCGGGTGGTCCATCTCTCCAACAATGCCGGGCGGTTCCTGCAGCCTTCGGGCGGCCCGCTGAGCGGGGATGTCGTGGAACTCGCCCGGTCGGAGCTGCGCTTCGAGCTGCGCTCCGCGTTGCATCGCGTCTTCGAGCTCGGCCAGCCGACGCTGACCCTACCGATCCTGGTGCGGTTCAACGGTGCGCCACACCGGGTGCACCTGCATGTCAAGCCGGCCGCCGACGAGGAGCAGAGCGAGCCGCGCTATGCCGTCGTCCTGTTCATCGAGGGAGAGGCGGTCGAGGCGTCGGCACGCTCGCCCGACCAGCACGCGACCGACGAGACCGTGCGGCGGCTGAGCGAGGAGCTGCAACTGACCCAGGCGCGCCTGCGCACCACGCGCGAGGAATCGGAAACGGCAAACGAGGAGCTTCGCGCCGCCAACGAGGAGCTGCAATCGATCAATGAGGAATACCGCTCCACCTCGGAGGAGCTGGAGACCAGCAAGGAGGAGCTCCAATCAATCAACGAGGAGCTGCAAACCGTCAACAGCGAGCTCAAGCTGAAGCTCGATGCGGTCTCGCGCGCGCACAGCGACCTGCAGAACCTGATGGCGGCGACGGACTTCGGCACGCTGTTTCTCGATGCTTCGCTGCGGATCAAGCGGTTCACGGACCAGGTCACGGAGCTGTTCCGGATCACGCCGAGCGACGAAGGGCGCCCGCTCAGCGATTTTGCGCACCAGCTCGAATACGACGACCTGGTCAAGGATGCGCAGGCCGTGCTTGCGCATCTCGCGCCGATCAAGCGCGAGATCCGCAGCCGCGACGATCGCTGGTACGACGTGCGGCTGCGCCCGTACCGCACCGTCGATGACAAGATCGACGGCGTCGTCATCACCTTCGTCGATGTCACCGAGCGGCGGCGGGTCGAGCACACGCTGCGCCAGGACAAGCGCCTGTTCGAGCTGTCACGCGACCCGATCTTCGTGTGGGACGTCGACGACGGGGTCGTCGAGTGGAATCGCGGAAGCGAGGATCTCTACGGGTTCTCCCGCGAGGAAGCGTTGGGCAAGCCCAAGGATCAACTCCTTTCCACGGTGGTTCCCGGCTCGTCCTTCGCCGGGTTGCGCGCCAAGCTACTGGAGACCGGGAGCTGGACGGGCGAGGTGAGGCATCGGACCAAATCGGGGCGCGAGCTCACGGTGGAAAGCCGCATCGTGCTCGAGAGCGTCGACAGCCGGCGTCTCGCGCTCGAGAGCACGCGCGACGTCACGGAACGCAAGCTGTGGGAACAACGCCAGCAGCTCCTGCTTGGCGAGCTGTCGCACCGCATCAAGAACACGCTCGCCGTGGTGCAGGCGATCGCCCACCAGACCCAGCGCCACACCCGCTCGACCGTGGACTTCGTCGACCGGTTCGACGGCCGCCTGGCGGCGCTGAGCCGAGCGCACAACCTGCTGGTCGAATCGAACTGGACCGGCGCCGACATGGCGGCGCTGGTGCGCGAGCAGGTCGGACCCTACGTGTCGGAAAGCCCCGAGCGGCTGCGAATCCACGGCGATCGGGTCTCGCTTCCCGCCGATCTCGCCACGCCCTTCGGCCTGGTCCTGCATGAGCTCGCGACCAATGCCGCGAAATACGGATCGCTGTCGCGGCCCGGTGGGACCGTCGACCTGAGCTGGGCGGAGAAGCAGCGGAACAATCAAGTCATGCTGACGGTTGTGTGGAAGGAAAACGGTGGCCCTCCAGTGAAGCGGCCCGGCCGGGCAGGCTTCGGAAGTTCACTCATCGAGCATGGAGTGTCCAACGCAACCGTCCGCCGCGAGTTTCGCTCCGACGGCCTCGTTTGCACGATCGAACTTCCGCTGTCGGAGGACGCCGAGCATGGTGCCGCAGGCGAAAGGTGACGGGACGCCTCCGCTCGAGGGTGCGCCCGTTCTCATCGTCGAGGACGACTTCCTCATACTCGCCGAGCTGGAGTCGGGCCTGACGGATGCCGGGGCCGAGGTCGTCGGCCCATGCCGGAATGCCAGCGAGGCGCTTGCCGCGCTGGACGGCCGTCAGGTCGCGGCCGCGATCCTCGATCTTCAGCTCGCCGGCGGGCGCAGCAGCGTGCCGGTCGGCCGGGAGCTGGCGCGGAGGGGCATCCCGTTCCTCTTCTATACGGGGCAGCTCGATACCCGTTCGATCCGGGCGGAATGGCCGCAATGCAGGGTAATCTCGAAACCGGCGCCCCTCGGCATGATCATGCGGGCCGTGGCGCAACTGATCGCCCGTTAGAGCATGTTCCGTTCCTGCGGAATCGGAACATGCTCTCGTGTCATTGATTGGCGCATGTCCTTATCGGCGAACCGGTGGCCACTTCGCCGGGACATGCGCTAGCCGGCAGCGCGACCGCCCCGCGGCCTACTTCTGACGCACCGGAACGAGCTCGGGGCGGGGCTCCATGGTTCGGCCGGATCGCATCACCTCCACTGCGGCCAAGAGAGTTTTCGCCGCATTGTGGACCTCGGCCTGGATGTCGGTGTCGGCGTCGAGCTCGTCGTGGCTGGTGGCGTAGGGCTTCCAGTAGCCGATGTAGCGGTCGAGCTCGGCCCCCGCTCCGGCGGGCGCGAGATGCATGAAGCACAGCCAGTCGGAGATCGAGCGGCGGACATTCTCGGCGCCCTCGACATCGCCGTGCACGACGACTGCGAACAGCCGGCCCGCCAAATGGCGAGGATAATCCCAGCCGGCGAGCTCGATCGCCTTGGCGGCCTTGGCATCCTTGCCGTGCGTGCGGGTCGGATCGGGATTGCCGCCGTCGGCGCACACCAGCCGGTCCATCATCAGCTTCAGCGGCGAGGAGACCTGATACCAGTTCACCGGAGTGATGATCATGATCCCATGCGCGGCGGCCCACATGGGATAGATCTCGTTCATCCAGTCCTGCGTCTGGCCGAGCGCGTAGTTCGGATAGCAGGAGCAGGGCCAATGACACAGGGCGGCCGCGGTGGAGAAGCAGGCCTTGCACGGATGGATGTTGCGGCCGTATTCGGAGGCGAGCCGGGACAGATCGAGGAGCTCGACCTCCGAGCCTCCGGACGCAAAGACCTGGCGCGCGATCTCGGCCAGCCGAAAACTCTTCGACATCTCGCCCGGACAGGTGTGTTCCGAGCGCGACGAAGCGTTGACCAGGAGGATGCGCGGCCGGCCGTCCTTCCGATCGTGCCGGCGCTGCGCCTCCCGCACCGCCTCGCGGGCGGCGATCCAGTCCAGGGAGAGCTCGTAATCCGGGTCGGCGAAGTCCGGCCCGGCCTTGCGGGTTCTCGGGCTCTTGCGTGAGTTGTCGTAGGCATCCCACGCCGCGTCGGCGACCCGGTCGAGCTCGCGCTCGAGGTCGTCGAAGGCCCGATCGTGGAACTGGGCGCGGAAGCGCCGCTTGAACTCCGCCTCGTCAAGTCGCGGACTCGGCATTCCCTTGCGGGGCTCCGGCCCTTCGCGGTCCATGCAGGGTCACCCCGCCTTGCGACGCTTGGCGGTCGCATGGCTACCGCGCCGCGAGCGTCGGCGCTGCGC
This sequence comes from Xanthobacteraceae bacterium, assembly GCA_035764045.1. Lineage (GTDB taxonomy): Bacteria > Pseudomonadota > Alphaproteobacteria > Rhizobiales > Xanthobacteraceae > JAVDCA01. The sequence continues at coordinate 6,643 of DASTZX010000374.1, forward strand.
GCCGGCCGAACGCGTGCGGGCCGAGCGCGCGCGTGGCTTTGGCGCTTCGCTCTCGACGCTGCGGCGCAAGGCATCCATCAGGTTGATCACATTGGTCGGCTCACGGTGCTTCACCGGCTCGATCGCGACGCCGGCAGACTTCTTCTCGATGAGCTCGCGCAGGGCGCTCTCGTAGCGGTCCTCGAATTTTCCGGGGGCGAATTTCTCGGTCTTCGTCCCGACGATGTGGATCGCGAGGTCGAGCATGTCCTTGGTGATCTTCTCGTCGGGAATGTCGGCGAAGTAGTCCTTGTCGGATCGCACCTCGTAGGGATAGCGCAATGTGATGCCGAACAGGCCTTTGCCCCGGGCCTCGATGGCGATCACATGCTCGCGGGTCGAGAGCACGACGCGACCGATCGCGACCATGCCCTGCTTGCTGATCGCCTCGCGGATCACCGCATAGGCCTGGGTGCCGACCTCGCCGTCAGGCACGATGTAGTACGGATCGGCCAGGTAAAGGTCGTCGATCTCCTCCCGGCGCACGAAACCGTCGATGTCGATGGTGCGGGTGGAATCGATCGCGATCGCCTCGAGCTCGTCCCGGTTGACCGTAATGTAGCGGTCCTTGTCGACCTCGTATCCCTTGACGATGTCCTCGTAAGGCACGTCCTTGCCGGTCTCGGCATCGACCCGGTTCATCTTGATGCGGTGCCCGGTCTTGGCGTTGATCTGGTGGAAATGGACGCGTTCGGCAGCCGTGGACGCCGGATAGAGCGCGATCGGACAGGAGACGAGTGACAGCCGCAAGTAGCCTTTCCAATTGGCACGCGCTCGGGCCATGGGCCGCTCCAGGGAAAATCAGACGCAACGACGACTCAACGCCGGCGGGGTGGGCGCGTTCCGGCCCGCGCCACCATCGCACCCGGCCGGCGCGGCTTGCGCCCGCGCGTCCTCGCGACGGTCGCATTTTTATCCGTCGTCCCGTCAGCGGCCTCGGCGCTTCGTCGCAATGCGGCCTTGAGCTCGGTCGGGCGCCCATGCTTCTTCAAGAGGTCGCGAAACGCCTCGTCCGCGAGCTCCTGGAAATCCATCATGCGATCGCGCGCGAGAAGATCGAGCGCGGCCCAGGTCTCGTCGTCGAATGCGACGCGCTTGCCCGGCATTGCTCCGCCTCCTCAGGCTGCGACACTGCGAATCCGGCGAGCGACAACCGAGCGATAACCATGAGAAGGAGCCCGCGCCGCTCCGGTCCGCCGGCGCGCATCGACGCGGGCTCAAAAAACAACGATGGCGCGGCATCCGGAGTTCCGGGTTGCAGCCGCGCCGGAAATACTGTCGCAAGGGAACAAACCACTGCGGGATGGATTTGCGGACAGGGGAGAGACGAACGAGGCTCTCGTCTCCCATGCCACTCGATTTGCTATCCGTTCTCACGGGCGGGACCAAGGCAGCAGCGATCATCGCGGCACTCGCGATGGCGGCGCCATTCAAGCTCGATGCACGGTGGAAGCCCGAATACGCGAACCAGCCGCCCGAGGTCCAGCAATGGTACCGAAACGCCGAGCTGACCCGGGCGGCGCAAAACCGCTTTCCATTCAAGAAGTGCTGCGATCATGCCGACGTCGTGCAAACGCGCTTCAACGTGAACCGCACGAACGCAGGCGACGAATGGTACTGGCTGGACGGGCAGGACTGGCGGCGGATTCCCGATGACATCATTCATTGGGACCAGCATGCGCCGAGCGGAAAGCCGACGCTGTTCGTCTACGACGGGAAGGAGACCTGCTTCTTTCCCGGCGACGGCGGGATCTGATCTTCCGGTTTTCGCGCGACACGAAGTCGGGCCGCCGGCACGCGGACGGACCTGCCGATCAGTTTCATTCCTTCACCAATACGTGAAGCACACGCTTGCACATCGAGCGCTGCGTGCCCGCATACGGGGGCGGGAACTTACGTAGCGGCAGGCGGTTGGCCCATCGGGAGCTGGAGACCGATCATGCCGCTGATGTATTTGCCTCTGATCTTGTATACGGGCTGGATGGAATTGATGCTGCAGCCGCTGCGGTCGAACGCGGCCGGCGATGTCGCCGACGCAGCGCACGACATGCCGAGCGAGGCTGCGCAGTAACGTTCACTCGGGCTTGAGATCGGCGGCGCGAACCACCTTGCGCCACTTCTCGGCCTCGGCGGCGATGAACGCGCCAAACTCGGCGGGCGAGCCGGCGAGAATGGTGGCGCCCAATTCGACGAGCTGCATCTTCATTTTGGGATCAGCGAGTCCCGCATTGATCTCCCGATTGAGCGTCGCGACGACGTCGGCGGGTGTGCGGGCCGGCGCACCGATTCCGGTCCACGCGCTCGCTTCATAGCCCGGCAAAGTATCGGCAATTGGGGGAACGCCCGGCAGGGCGTCCAGGCGGGTATCGGTCGTGACCGCCAGCGCGCGCAGCGCGCCGCCTCGGACATGCCCCAGCACCGATCCGGCGGTCGAGAAGACGACCTGCACGCGGCCGCCGAGCAGGTCGGTCAGCGCCGGCGGCTCGCCGCGATACGGCACGTTCGACATCTGGATCCCGGCCATCATCCTGAACAATTCGCCGGCCACGTGGCCCGTCGACCCGATTCCGCCCGAGCCCATGTTGATCTTGCCGGCGTGCGTCTTCGCATAGTCGATGAATTCGCCGACCGTATTCGCCGCGAGCGACGGATTGACGGCCATGACCAGCGGCATGCGCTCGATCGGCGCGACCGGGGCGAGATCGGCGAGAAAGTCGAAATTGAGCTTGCTGTACAGGCTGACATTGATCGCCGCGGGCGAGCCGGCCAGGAGCAGCGTATATCCGTCGGGAGGCGCGTGCGCGACGACGTCACTCGCGATGTTGGTGCCGGCGCCGGGACGGTTCTCGACCACGAACTGCTGTCCAAGACGCGCGGAGAGCCACTGGGCGATCAGCCGCGCCACGATGTCGTATGTGCCGCCCGGAGGGGATCCGACGACGATCCGGACCGGTCGCGACGGGTAGGTCTCGGCCCATGCGCGGGGAAGCGGGATTGAACACGCGGCAGCGGCGACGAGGAATTCTCGGCGAGGAAGCATGAGCGGCTCCTCCGGTTCTTCGCGCCTATTTGGGACGCGAAAGGCCGTGCTTGTAAATGGGGCGCCGGCATGGGCTCGCAGCGGGGCGGCTCACCCACCTCGGTTGCGAGCCGCCCCGCACGCGCGGAACAGCTCGGTTGCGATCGCGGCGCGCAAATTTCGCCGAGCCGATGTGACGCATTTCATCTCGCCCAATGCATGGCAGGCGTACGAATGATGCAGGCCGGATGTCGGGCCGACCGCGAAGTACAGGAGGCGTCGATGATGAATTCGAGCGTCTTGTCTCTCATCGCGCTGCTGCTGGCCGCCCTGCTCGTGAAGACCGCAGTGGTCCCGGCACATGCACGATCCGACACCGTGGCCGATGTCTCGGGACCACAGTGGGTCGATCAGACGGTCTACCGTCCGAATTGCTCACGGGTCGAATACGACCAGCGTTGCATATTCGACGCTTGTACGTCGGATTGCGGACGCCGCTGACCCACGAACATCGCCGCGAGGGCCGCGAGCGCGCCGCCGGCGCGTCCGGCGGATGCGCTCTCGCCCACGGCGCGAACGCCTGATCGGCACGGGTTCCGCAACAGCTTTGCGGCGCACGGCATAACGGGCAATTCAGCGAACGGGGAGAAGCGAAATGTCGAGGCTTGCAAAGATTGCCATCGTCCTGGTGGTGGCTGCGCTCGTCATTGCGGCAGGGAAAGGTCCGCCGGTGGACGCTCCCAATGCGGCCGCGCCCGCGGCAGCCGCCCTGTCGATCTTGCCGGGAGACATGATGCGCTATGCCGGGCCGTTGCCCGAGACGCAGGTCGGCAGCGCGTATTGATGACGGCTCCCGCCGCCACATCGGCCTCGCGCGTCGTCGAGCGCGTGGGGAACCTTAAACCGACACGATCAGGCCTTCGGCCGCCACGATCGCTCCTGGATGGCGCTGCGCGGCGCGCGCTTTGACGCCGTCGAGAAATTCGTCGTCATGGTTCGGATCGTGGTGGAAGATGGCGAGCCGCTGCGCCCCCGCGGTCTCGGCAATGCGGACGCCTTCCTCCCACGTCGAGTGGCCGCGTCCGACATGGCCGGCAAACTCCTCATCGGTGTAGTTGCAATCGTAGATCAGGAGATCGGCGCCCTTGGCCAAACCGAGCACTGCGGGATCAATGCGGCCCGGCGAGTGCTCCGTGTCCGTCACATAGGCGACCGAACGGCTGCCGTACTCCAATCGGTAACCGGTCGCGCGCCCGGGGTGGGTGAGGGCCGCGGTTCGCAGCGTGACGCCGGGGTACGGGTTGAGCACGTCGCCGGCCTGAAAATCGCAATACTTGATCTTCGCCTTGAACACTCCTTCGCCGCTGGGAAACAGGGGAGCGGACATGAGGCTGCGGGCCACGTCGGCGAGGCGTTGCTCGGGCAGCAGGTTTCCGGCCCAGATGCGGATCTGGCTCGCCGGCATGTAGCACGGCTCGAAGAATGGAAGGCCGGCAATGTGATCGATGTGGCAGTGGCTGATGAAGATCTCCGCCGCAAGTCCGGGCGGTCCTGCCGCGAGTGCATGTCCGAGGGCGCGCAAGCCGGTCCCGGCGTCGAAGATGACGAGGCGGTCGCCGCAACGGACCTCGACGCATGCGGTATTGCCCCCGTAGCGCACGGTCTCAGGGCCAGGGCAGGGCACGCTCCCACGTACCCCCCAAAAGCGAACGGAAATTCCAGTCACCGGATTCTTCGACGCACGCGCCGCTCCCCGTGGTCCGTCGTCTGCCGCCCCGTCACTGCGCGGGGCACACCTTACACCCTCAATGCGAGTGTTCCACAGACATTCTCGCGAAGGTGTGAGAAAATACACAGCGGGGGTTGCAGAGGCCGGCGGTAGTTGGGGATTGCAGAAGCAAGCGGGAGTTGGGGTGCGGCCGCTCAGCTATCGGGCTCGAGCAAGCTTTCGACCGCGGCGCGATTCGTGATCACGATGAGCCGGTCGCCGATCCGGATGTGGCCCTTGCGTTGCCAGGCGCCGAGGTACTTGTTCACGCTCTCGCGGGTCGCCCCGATGATGTTGCCGAGCTCGCGCTGAGTGAGATGGACGCGGGGCAGCGTCAAAGCCGCGCCATTCGACCCAGGCTCGTCCGAGACCGCCAATCGCAGCAGAGCCCGGGCGAGCCGGACCGAGACGGGCAGCAGGGCAAACTCGGCCATCTGCTGATCGGCGATGCGCAGACGTTCGCACAGAACGTCGACCAGTCCCGACCATGCATTGGGGTACTGGGCCAAGAATGCGAGGACATCGCGCCGCTCGAGGACGACGACGCTGCAATCCGTCGCCGCGCGGGCGTCGGCCGTGCGCTCCTTTCCGTCCAGGAGCGCGATCTCACCGCAGATTTCGCCGGGTCCCAGGATGGCGAGCACCACCTCCTTGCCATTGAGCGACGGCACGCTGATGCGAATGCTGCCGCTCAGCACCGCCAGCATGCTCTCGCCCGGCGAGCCCATCAGGAAGATGGTCGACTGAGCCGAGTATTTCTGCACGCGCGCGCGCGCGAAAAGCACGTCGCGCTCGACCGCGCCGAGCCGTCGAAACAGGCAGCAGCGTTCGAGCAGCGCGCGCGCGCCGGCCAACGGATCTCGGCCGCGTGCAGACGCCGGGGCGTCAACAAGACTGCGATCAGCCGGTGCGATGGGTGTCATCTGCCCGGGCTCCATGGGATCGCGATCAATCGCGCTCAATGCCGGGTGATCCAAGCTCGCGCCGCGCGCTGGGCTGCCGTGATTTCCGCCTCCGACATTTCGGCGGCGATCTCGCGCCGCAGCCGGGTGGCGTCGCAGTGGCCGAGCATGGCGGCGACATTGAACCACTTGTGCGCGGAGATCAGATCGACCGAAGCTCCGGTGATGCAGCTCATTCCGAGCTGGAAGATTTCCTGACCGCCATCGGGCGGCGGTGTCGAGGCGTGGAACGGCGCAATGCCGCGTTCGTCACGTTGCATGTTGACCTCCCATCAGATCAGACTGCCGTATCCCGAACACGGTTTGGTTACCGCACTGCGACGAGCGCCCTTATGACCTAGGTCACAGCCCGTCGGATAAACGGGAGTGGCGGACTCGCGCGATGTGGGGGCTGCTGCTCGTAGCGGCGGTTTGACGCTGGATTCGTTTACCCAACGTCATGGGTTTTGTTTACGCCCGCGGCTTCCCGGCGCTACAATCGGCTTCGATCACGGAGGGGTCATGCGACCATGGCCACGCAGACGCGAAGCACAACCGATGATGCTCGCCGGATGCTTGCGGAGTGCTCGCTCTTTCGCGGGCTGGCCCCCGACGAGCGCAGTCAGCTCGTCTCCCGCGCGCATGTGCGCAAGTTCGAGGCCGGCGACACCATCTTCCTGATCGGCTCTCCGGGCGACAGCATGTTGGCCATCCTGGAGGGGACGATCCGGATCAGCGTACCGTCGCCGGAAGGTAAGGAGGTGGTGCTCGCCATCCTGAATCCAGGCGAGGTGGTCGGGGAGATTGCGCTCCTGGACGGCAAGGGACGCACCGCCGATGCGCGGGCGCTGACCCCCTGCAGCGTCGCGGTGCTCGATCGGCGCGACGTCCTGGCGTTCCTGGAGCGCCACGTGAAGGCGTGGCCGAAGCTGGTCGAGGTCCTGTGTGAGCGTCTGCGGCGCACCGACGAGCATCTCGCCGAGATGGCACTGCTCGAAGTGCCCTTGCGGCTCGCCAAGGCCTTGCTGCGGGTTCTGGAGAGCCAGGTGGGGGGCGCCCCCGGCAAGGTTGCGCTCAGCCAGCGCGAGCTCGGCAACATGGTCGGGGCCTCGCGGGAGAGCGTCAACAAGTGCCTGAGTGAATGGCAGCGGCGCGGCATCGTCTCGATGCAGGACAATTTCATCACGGTCAGGAATCGAGCGCTCCTCGAGCAGATGGCGGACCCGGACTGGTCCTGACGGCCGATCCGATCGAGGCAAAATAAGACCCCGGGCTTCCGCCCGGGGTCGGGCCGCGGCACCGTTGTCGGGTCACTCGGAGCCGCCGCCAGCATGCGTGCTGTAGTCGCGCTGCATCTGCGAGCGAACAGCCGGATCGGGATCCTGGCCGACATACTTGTCGTCCATGATGACCTGGTTGTGGTTCTGCACCTTCGGGCTCTGGGCGAAGGCCGGCGAGGCCGCCAAGGTCGCGACGGCCAGGAGCGTGGCAAGCGTCTTCATGCTGCGTCTCCGTAGGTTGAAGGACGTTGATGAAGTCATGTCTACGCCGGATTTGAGAAAACGCCGGTGAAGACGGTCACAAGCTGGTGGAGTTATTTGCCGTGCCCACGCTGCGCCGGCGCGATGAAAAAAGAGGCCGGCGTTGCCGGCCTTCAAGGTAGCGCCACCAAGGGAAGGGTGGCGCGGGGAGGAAGCGCTACTGGGGCCTGGTTGGAGGCGGCGCGAGGCTCGCCAGCGATTGTCGCGCCATCACCAGGCAGGTGGCCGAAATCTCGTCGATCGGGCTGATGCGGGTGATCAGCCAGTCGAGCATGGAGAGCATGGCCAGGATGTCGTGCCCCTGCATGTGCTCGAATCTGTCGGGGTCGGTGCGGGAGAGGACGGACTGGTTCATGGCTTGGTACTCCGCCTGATGTGAACGGGGTTGCCGAGCGGGCGGTCCGCTCAGCCGTGCTGCACGGGACGCTCGAACCCCGCTGCCTCGAGCAGGGCGGCGAGCCGCCTGCGTGCGTAGAACATGCGTGTCTTCACCGTGTTGGTGGGGATCTCGAGGATCTCGGCGACCTCGTTGATCGATTTCTGCTGGTAGTAGACGAGATCGATCATTTCGCCGTGATCCGGCGACAGCGCACTCAGGCACCGCCGCAAGATCGCCCCCCTGTCCCTCTCACGGATCTCGGACTCGGGATCGAGCGCCGGATCGGGGATTGCGGCAGCGGCCTCACCATCGAGCTGCTCGAACCGCGGGCGTTTGACGGCCGTGAGGGCCTTGTGCCGCGCGATCGACAGCAGCCAGGTCGAGACCAGGGAACGCCCCTTGAAGCGGCCGGCCTGCTGCCAGGCCGCAAAGAAGACCTCGCTCACCAGGTCCTCCGCGAGGGTATGATCGGAGACCGTGCGCCGGATGAAGCGGTAGACGCGGATGCGCTGCCGCAGGAAGAGCGACCGCATGGCGAGCTGGTTGCCCTGGGCGACCTCGCGGAGCAGCGCCGTGTCCAGCTCGGCGGGCGTGGCGGGTTCGCGATCGGCGGCCTGCGCGATCTGTTCGGACCCGGTCAATCGGAATGTCATCGACCCCTCGCCTGTGTTTGTTGATCAACATTTACGAGACGCGGGGCGGCTGCGGGTATGAAGTAGGTCACAGGTCCAACGGCGGCCTCCTCGGGGGCGGACGGGCGGCCCCGTCATGCCCGGCCTTGTGCCGGGCATCCACGCCTTGGCTGCGGCGACACAAGCAAGACGTGGATGGCCGGACAAGCCCGGCCATGACCGATTTCAGGAAGGAGGAGGGCGTGGGGGGAGGTCGGCCGGCGAGCGGGCCGAGCCCGCCAAGCTTCACGGCTCTCCGCCTTCGGGGGGCGCAATGCCGCGCAGCGGATGTTGGCCAGCCGGCCCCGTGAGCGCCGGGTTACCTTCACTCGCCGGTCAGATTGATGAACTGTGTTTTTATGGTCTCGAGAATGTACTCTCTGTCCTCGATCATCAGATCATGCGAGCCCTGGCGGACATGGTTGGTAAAGCCGACGCTGGTGAGCTCACGCCAGCCGGCAGAGTCCTCGGCCGACACCCACGGGTCCAAATTCCCGACGAAGCTGCTGATCGGAAAGGGAAACGGCTGGATAGGCCGGTACTGATAGTTGTAGGCCATCCCGAACTCCGCCCGGATGGTGGGCAAGAGGATCTTCCGCAGCTTCGGTATCTCCAACATCCTGTCGGCAGTCGGAGTCTCGAACTGACGTATGATGTCCGTGAAGATTTCTTCCGGTTGAGCATAGGGCGGGATTCTGACGTCGAACCCCGTATGCAACATCATGTTGTAGACCAGTTCGTCTTCAAAGCCGCCCCTCCGCTTCAATAGATGCGGCGGCCTTACTCCGCAGGGAAAGGAGTACTTGATGAACTGCGCTGACGTCTTGGGCAGTGCGCAAAGCGTCGCGACCATGGTGAGTCCGCCCAGACAGTGCCCAAAAAAAGCAGCCGGCCGGTCCAACCAATCGACCATTTCGGGCAACAGACAGTCGACGAAAGTCTTCAAGTCGTCGACAGGCGTTTCGTGAACACGGGTCCCGCGTCCCGGCGGTTCGACCGCCACCACCTCCACAGAGTCGCCGAGCAGTTCCGGCCAGGACCGGAACGACGCAAGGCCGCCGCCCGCAAAGGGAAAGCAAAACAAGCGGGCTTTCGCGCGCGGGTTGGGGCGCGGCGCAATCAACCACTTCGAATCGGGGCGCAGAGCTGCCTCGCCGGCGGGCCGAACCCGGGGACGAGCGCCTTCTGCAGCGACGTCATTTCCTCGATCGGCGAAGATGATGCTTCCAGTCTGGCTTACACCCGACCAAGGCGGCGAGCGGCCATTTCCATTGACGGCGATCGCCGTCTGGTCGGGGGCTCGGCCATTCGTGGCGTGTTGTTCGAGCCCCGTCCGCTCGACATGCTCTCCCGCAATTCGGCCGCCCACGGCGGCCAACCCAGGTGTCAGATGGTCGACGAGCTGGTTGATCGTCGGTCCCTTGATCAGCTCCGCGATCGGAACCGGAACGCCCAGGGCCTCCTCGAGAGTATTTGAAAGTTTCACCGAGCGCAGCGAATCCAGGCCGAGTTCATTCAGGGCTTGATCCGGATCAATCGCGTCGGCGAAGCCAAGCTCGAGCGTGATGTGTTGCTGCAGAATGGACTTGAGGCTGCTGCCCACGTCGTCCTTGCGGGCGGCGAGGGCCGACCGGGCAACCGCAATGCGTGCTTCGGTCCCGGATGCGGCAGCAGCGAGGCCAGGCTGGATTTTCAGAGGCGTCACGCCAGCCGGCGCGGGTGCCCACACGTCCGGCGCAGCCCGCGCTCTTGTCGCTATGGCCTGGCTCGCCGGCTTTGTCACAGCAACGATTGGCGTGGCACCGGTTCTCTCACGATCGTCGAGCTCCGTGATGGTCTCGGCAAGCTCGCGAAAAACGCCATTCACCAGCTGGTTGATCGTCGGTCCGCTGATGAGATCAGCAACCGGAACCGGAATGCCGAACTTGTCTTCAAGGCTATTCGAGAGGCGTACCGACATCAACGAGTCCAGCCCGACTTCGTTGAGCGGTTGATCGGCGTCGACTGGTTCGGCGAAACCGAGTGTCGTTGTGATGTGCTGTTGCACCTTGCTCAAGACGTGCTGTCTTGCGTGGCCATTCGCCGGCGCCGGCGGCGCGTCGATCGGGTTCCGGCCTTGCGCGAAAGAAGGCTTCGGTATTTCCAAATCGCCTTTGTTCAGGAGCTCCCGCAGGAATGCCGATCGGCCCACTTTGCTGGCATAAGTCGGCCAATCGGCAATTGCGATAGCGATCTGGTCGACGTCGCGGCGCATCACATTATCGAACTGCTCCATCGCATAATCGGGAGTGATGAATTTTACGCCGAGCGCGGAAAACATCGCCTCGCCACGCGCGCCCGAAATGGTGGCCAATCCACCCCCTGACCAGGCGCACCAGTTGAGCACCGTTGCGGGCAAGCCGGCTGCGCGACGGTGCGCGGTCAGGGAATCGAGGAAAATGCTGCTGGCCGTGTAGTTTCCCTGGCCGGCCGAGCCCAAAAGGCTCAACAAGGATGAATTGAAGACAAAGAAATCCAGCTCGAGCGATCTGGTGTACTGGTGGAGAAGCCAGCTTCCATACACTCTCGGCTCGAACAGGCGGGAAAACCTGTCCCAATCCATTTGGGCCAGTATCCCATCGTCCAGGACGCCAGCGGACTGCACGACCCCTCTCAGGGGCGGGAGCTCGTTGCTGATTGTCTGCATGAGGCGACTTACGTCCTCATCGCGGCCGATATCGGCGGCCACGACACGGATCGCTGCGCCGTTGAATTCTGCTGTGCCGAATGCGTCTTCGGCCGCCTTGGCGCTCGCATGTCGGCCTGTGACGACAAGCGATCTCGCGCCTTTGCCGATAAGCCACTTGGCTACACTGCGCCCCAACATTCCCAAGCCACCGGTGATGAGATAGGTGGCATCGCCGCGAACCCGCGGCTGCCGAGGGGACAGTTCGGCGAGAGATTGCCTGACGAACCGTGGGACGATGCGCTGGCCGGCAGCCGTGATGGCGACCTGGGTTTCGCCGTCGGGTTCGAGCAATTCTGCAGTGAGGAGCTCGATATTCGCTGCGTCGTGACCATTCAGTTGCAGATCGATCAGTCCGCCCCACAGGCCCGGGTGCTCGATCGCAATGGTTCGTCCCAGCCCCCATAGGGGCGCTTGCACCGGATCGACAGGATGGTCCGAGCCTTCCGCGGGCTGCGAGTTCGTGGTCACAAACCAAAGACGCCGGCCGGGCGGGCTCGTCGACCGGGTCGCGTCAAGGGCATGCAAAGTCGCCAATGCCCCACGACACATCATCTCAGTGCCGGTTCTGAGGTCGGCAAGGGACAAGCGTTCGATGGAAGGGGCATCCAGGGCCCAGAGATAAACCACCCCGCTGCACGGCAACGCTTCGGCGGCGGTGAACTGCTCCAAGAGTCGATGAAAATCCCGAGATTGCCGCTCGTTGACCGTCCACGTCCGTGGACCTTGCCGGGCGAATGCGCCGGCCCGATAGACCAGGTGCGGACGATGGCCGGCGGCCTCGAGTCTGGCGGCCAGTGCGGCGCCGGCACCTTTTGCATCCGCAAAGATCAGCCAGCTTGCCGGCGCACGATCCTGCTTGCGGCCAGACCTTCTGATGCTCTTCCGCCACGCCACCCGATAAAACACATCGTCTGTGACGGCTCGACCCGGTACGACCTTCTCAAGCGGCAACGGCCGGACAACCAGTCCTTCCAGCTCGGCTACGGGCCGGTCCGCCGTGTCGTAGATCCGAATGTCGACCACCTGACTGTTGTCGCTCTCGACGGTGCGCAGCTTGGTATGCACCCATGCCTCATCGACCCCGTCCTGATGGCAGCGATATCCTGCGAGCGAAACAGGCAAGTGGATTTCACGGCGATCGCCTGCGAGCGTCTCGGTACCCTGGAGCACAAGCGGATAGGCGTGCAGGCAGGCATCCAGGAACGCGGGGTGTATCGCGTACGGCGCGGTTGCCAGGCCCTCCGGCAGGCGCACTTTCGTCAGCGCTTCGTGCTCACCGAGGTAGACTTCCCGGATGCCACGAAAGGCGCTTCCATACTCCAGCCCAAGCTTGTGGAGCGATTCATAAACCTCCGCTACCGGCCGTTCCTTCCGGCAATCAGCGCGCAGCCGGCGCGCCGAAAAGGCCGGCTGCGACGGCCCGTCCATTCTGTGCAGGCGACCCGTCATATGCGTGTGCCAAACGTCCGGCTGCTCGACGCTTGCGCTGGATAATGTGAAGGCTGCCTTGTCGGACTTCATCGGCGCAACGGCGACCCGGACGATCCGGTCTTCGCCATTGGCGAACGACATCGCCTGGTGATGCATCGCGTCGGCAAGGCTCACGTGCCGGGTGGCAAAATGCATCCGACCGGCGATCGTGGCCGCCTCCAGCTCGGCCGTGGTCGGCAGGACGACCGTGCCGGCGACCCGGTGGTCCGAGAGGTAGCCGGTGTGCTGCACGCCGTAGCGCGCCTCATAGCGCAATTCTTTGCCGCTCGAGTCTGTACGTGCGCCGACCAATGGGTGGGAGCGTTCGCCGACGGTCGCCATCTGTCTGGCGGGGACGGCGTCGTCCTCCAGCCAGAACCGGTTGCGCCGGAAAGGATAGGTTGGCAGTGGAATGCGCCGCCACGACGCGTTCGCATGCACCGCAGGCCAATTCATGTTGTGCCCGGCCAGATAGAGCGCGGCCAGCATTTCGGAAATGGAATCGCAATCCGAGCTTTGACGATTGAGCGCCGCAACCCAGGTTGCGGATTTGCCGTTGGCGCCGAGGCAGACTTGCGCAATCGGCAGCAGCACGGGGTGGGGTCCGACTTCGACAAAGGTCTGGGGTTCGAGCCTGGCGAGCGCAAGCATGCCATCTCCGAACCGGACCGGTTCCCGCAGATGTCGGCGCCAATACGACTTGTCGGGCGCGGCAGTGGTCAATTCGCCGGTGAGGTTCGATATCAGCGGCAGCTTCGGCGCATGTTGCTCGATTCCCGCGGCAACACTTTCGAAATCGTCGAGGATGGGATCGGTTCGCGGGGAGTGAAAGGCGTTCGAAATGCGCAGCACGCGATAGCTGATGTTCTGCCTGTCCAGCTCGTCCGACAGCACCTTCAATGAGTCCCGCTCACCGGTAACCACCGTATTCAGCGGTCCGTTCATTGCGGCTACCGTGATCTCGTGCCCGATCTTGTGGAGAAGCGCGCTGACGACGGAATGTTCGGCAAATATCGCGGCCATGGCCCCGCCGCCCGGGACCCGCTGCATCAGCGCGCCGCGCGCGATGACCAGTCGCATGGCGTCTTCGAGTGTCATGACATCGGCCAGACACGCGGCGGCAATTTCGCCCAGGCTGTGACCGATGACTGCGTCGGGAACGATGCCCCAGGACTTCAGCAACTGCGCGAGAGCATACTCGACCGCGAACAGTGCAGGTTGGGTGTAGTCGGTGCGATTGACCAGGGCATCATCGGATGCCGGAGCAAAAATCACCGCGAGCAAGTCGTGCTCGAGGTGCGGTTCGGCCAACGCCCGACAGCGATCCATGGCCTCCCGGAAGACCGAGTGGGTGCGATAAAGCTCCGCCGCCATGCCGGCCCTCTGCGCCCCCTGGCCGGGAAACAGGAAAGCGGTTGACGGTTTGCTGGTGCGCCTCAGGAGCGACGCGTCGTCCATCACCGATCGGAGCCAGCCAGCAAGGCGCTCTTTCAGTTCGGGTATGGATCGGGCGGGTGCGGCAAAACGAAATGTAAACTGGCTTCTGCTGACGTTCGTCGTGTAGCAAAGGTCGCCAATTGGCGCCTCGGGATTTTCATTGAGCCAGCCGAGCAGTTGCTCGACACGTGCCACCAGGGCGTCAGGGCTCTTCGCTGAAAGGGTGAGCAAGCGCGGGAAAGAACCCGCTGCCTCCTTGTTCGACGCCTGAACCGGTGGCGCTTCTTCGAGCACGGCGAAAGCATTTGTGCCGCCGATTCCAAGGCTGTTCAGCCCGGCGCGCCGCGGGGTGTCGGTCAGGGGGAAATCCTGGAGCCGTGTGTTCACGTAAAAGGGCGACGCGGCGAAGTCGATCCGCGGGTTGGGCTTTTCGTAATTGATGCTCGGCGGGATTTGCTTGTGATGCAGGGCGAGCGCGGTTTTGATGATCCCCGCGATGCCGGCCGCCTGCTCCGGATGCCCGATATTGGCCTTGAGCGAAGCTATGGCGCAATACTGCCTGCGAGCGGTGTCGGTTCGAAAGGCCATGGTCAGCGCTTCGATCTCCAGCGGATCGCCGACAATCGTTCCGGTGGAGTGGCATTCGACGTAGCCGAGGCTATCGGCCGTTACGCCCGATGATTTCAGCGCGTCGACGACGGCCTGGGACTGCTGGCCCAGGCTGGGCGCGGTGTAGCTGATCTTGGCCGAGCCATCGTTGTTCGCCGCTGTGCCCTTGATGACGGCGAAGATGTGGTCGCGATCGGCGATCGCTTGCTCCAAAGGCTTGAGCAACACGGCACCGACGCCGCTGCCGAATATCGTTCCTTGGCCAGCCGCATCGAACGGGCGGCAGTGTCCATCCAGGGAATAAAGGTTTCGCTTTTCGGCCACATAACCCTGAGCTTGCGGCACGCGGACCACCGACCCGCCCGCCAGCATCATGTCGCACTCACCGAACCGCAGGTACTGACACGCCTGGTGGACGGCGACCAGGGAGGAAGAGCACGCCGACTGAATTGTGTAGCTTGGGCCCCTCAGGTTCAGCTTGAACGAGACGCGGGTGCTCAGGAAATCCTTGTCGTTGTTGATGTGCGCCGTGCTTGCTGTCTGGCCAGGAAGATCGGCATGGTTCAGCTTCGCCAACAGATAGGTTGAAACGACGCCGCCGCTGGTCGAAAGAACGCCGACCTTCCCGGGATAGCCGGTCGGGTCGTATCCGGCGTTTTCGAACGCTTCCCAGCACACCTCCAGGAACAGTCGTTGTTGCGGGTCCAGCAGGGCGGCGTCTTTGGGCGAGTAGCCGAAGAACGATGCGTCGAACATTTCGACGTCGCGCAGCATTGCCGCCGCTTTCACATAATCGGGATTGGCAACGAGGGAGGGGGCGACGCCGGCGGAGACGAGCTCTTGATCGGAAAAAAACGTGATGGACTCGACGCCGTCGCACAGGTTCTTCCAGAACGCGTCCGCGCTCGCCGCTCCAGGAAATCGACAAGAGATACCGATTATCGCGATGTCGGCATTCCGTGGAGGAGCACGCATGGAACCCTCGACTCTACGGGAGCGCTAATCCTGGCGCCTTGAGGAGTTGTTTGCCTTGCTGTCCTTCCTTAATGCGTTCAATGCCTCCATCATTCGGCTTAATGCCAGATCGACGGCGTCTATGAACTCAACCGAAGCCGACGCAAATTTTGGATATATTTCCTTATATGCGTCTTCCATCTTCGTTTCGAAGTCCGGACCAAGACGATTTCTGAACGTTCGAGCCGGATCCAAGATCATCATCAGCGCTTGCAGCTCACTGAATGTAAATCTCTCGGCCGGTTGAACCCGGCTGGCATCCTGTACGCGCCGTTTCGTGGCTCCGAGTATGTCGCGCTGGAAGGATAGCAGGGGTAATGCGAGCAGGGTGAGGGTCCTGAACGGACCTTCAAAGCTTTGACGCTGGTCTGGTTTGCTGTCGGTCGACATTCGAGTTCCCCTCGTTTATTGAATGACGTCCTCCGCGAGTCTCCTGGCGCAATGCTGCAACTGGCCCGAATGCCGGTCGCGCGACGGATCACATTGTCATGCGAAAGACCTTGTCCCGTTGTAGAGGCATGGCCCACGGCCATTGGCTTGAAAAGCGCTCGGAAATCCGTCGCCGGATAGCTTCATCTATGCAGTATACCGCGACGTCCGCTTCGGGCAACGCGGGTTAATCGGGTGACCATTCAAGCTCGAGCGCACGAACGCCGGCGACCGCCGCAGCGAGCGAGTGGGAAACGTCGAGCGCCATGGAATCCGGTCAGAACGGGTGCGGTGCCAGGCTACCGGAGGTGTATCGGGTATCTTTTCAGTCGGCGCATGCGATGGCGCGCCTCTCGCGGGCTCAGCCAGAAAGTTGATGCACGAAGCGAGAGATTATGAGTGAATCGCCACGAAACGCTTCTGAGGGAGCAAAGGCCATGGCAAAGGAAGCAAAAGAAACGGGATCTGTTCGAGATTGGACGGCGAAACACGCCGGCAAACATGTGTCCGCGGCCAAAACGTACTTACAGAAGCTGGGCCAGGCGGAGGACATGCATGACCGGCTGCATGCTCATGCCGAGTTTGTGCATAAGCATGTCGAAATGTGTCATGAGCGCGCAAAAGCACTCAGCGACGTCGTGGCGGCGGCGAGCTCCTTCATCGGCGCGTGCGTATCGGTCTTACATGTGAACAAGAACCTTCGGGGCATCGCGCGTAAGTCGCCCACGCACGAAAAGAGCCACGAGGAAGGACGGAAGCAGCATTGGAAGACCGCCCTCTGACCGGAGGACGAGACGGGGTATGGCTCAACAGGCGAAGCCACAATGAAATCACCGTATCCTTCCGCGCTTTCGGGCCTGCCATCGATGCACGAGATCTGGGGCTGGCACGAAGAGCTTGCAGAAATGGGCACCCGCTACACAGGAAGTCCGGGCCACGTGCGCTTCACCGACTGGCTCCAGGCGCATTTCGCAGCGGTGCCGGGCTTCCAGCTGCACACCGACACGATCCCGTTCCAACGCTGGCTGGCGGAGGGCTGGTCGCTGTCGATCGAACAGGACGGCTCGGTGGGTTCGTCCGGACCGGTGCCGGTCAGTTATTTTTATCCCTACTCCGGGGCGACAGGGCCCAATGGGATCAGCGGCAAGCTCGTCGATCTCGACACTTACGATCCGACCTGGTACACGCCGGCCTTCTGGGAACGCGCGATGGGCGAGATCGCCCTGGTCCGGGTGCCTCCGTCCACCTTCTCGCTCGAATATGGCCAGCTGCCGATCGGCGGCTTCGAGCGCAATCAGAGCTCACTCCAGGCCGTGTTCGACTACACGCAGCACGCCCGCCTGCTGACACTTCCGATCTTTCAGGGGATGTTTGCGGCCGTGCCGCTCCTCGACGCGAGGAACGCCGGTGTGCAGGGCGTGATCTGCGTGTGGACGGGGATGTCGGACGATCAGGTCGCCAACCAATACAACCCAATCACGACCGGATACCCGAACCAGCAAGGACGCCCGGCGCCGGGTGATCCGGGATGCCCGGCGCTGTGGGTCGGCGATCGCACCGGCAAGTCGCTGTCCGACGCCGCCGCGAGCGGGACCGCGAAGGTGACGTTGACCCTCACGGCCTCGATCACAAAGGACGCGACCACTGACACGATCTGGGGGGTGCTGCCGGGCTCCGGCGCCGATCACGACCAGGGACTGATCATCAACACGCACACCGACGGCCCGAACGTGCCCGAAGAGAACGGCGCCCTCGGCCTGCTTGCGCTCGCGCGGTACTTCGCCCAGCGTCCGCACCGCCGCGACCTCTACTTCGTGATGGCGACGGGGCACTTCCAGCTTCCGCAATTCATGCAGACGATACCGAACCAGCGGTTCGTGGTTGGCAACGACGCGATCAGCTGGTGGATGACGCATTACCCCGATATCTACCGGAAGGCGCTGGCCGGCATTTCGATAGAGCATCTCGGCTGCACGATGTGGAGCGACGACGCCAACGGCCAGTATGTCCGCACGGGCAAGCACGAATGGGGGACCACGTACACGACCCAGAGGTCGGGTTCGCTCAACCCGACCAATATCGAACAGGAAGCCTACCTCGCTGCGGTCGAGGCCACCCACGGTTCCGAGGGCCGCGCTGATCCGGTCGTGACGGTGCTGCCGCTTCCGCTCTTCTTCGGTGAGGGCGCGCCGCTGTACGCCGGCGGGCTCGGGACGGTGTCGCTGTGCCCAGTTCCGTCCTATCTGCTGCAGGCAGGCTCGCGAGCCCAGCCGCAACTCCTCAATCTCGACAAGCTCGACAAGCATCTCGTTCACGGGCAAATCGTGAGCTTCGCTAAAACCATCAGCAGCTTGGACGAAGCCTCGGCCGACGACTTCTGAGCTGACTTGCCAACACTGCACCGCGCTCACATCGGACTGACTCTCGCCGGACAGGGCGGCGGTCGGGGAGGGCTCGCCAAGCGTCTGCGATGAGCCGGCAGAGCCGCACTGCGTAACGCGGACCTTCCGGTGGGGTGCTTCCTCCCGCGCTGCTTCGCCGCAGCACCGAGCGCTTCCTTCAACGGACATGCACCTCGGCTCAATACCGGCTAAAATCTTCCAATGTGACGACACGACCGGCTAAAATCTTCCGTGTAAACACACGGTTGCGTCGATTTCCTAACCTACCCAAGGTTGCAATGCAGCAAATTGCAGACTGGCTCAAAGAGCTTGGGATGCAAGAGTATGCTCAGCGCTTTGCCGAGAACGACATCGATTTCGCTATTCTCGACGAACTGACCGACCAAGATCTCGAGAAGATCGGTGTGACGTCGCTCGGGCATCGCCGAAAGCTCTTGCGTGCGATTGCCAATCTCAAACGCGCACCCGCGGCTCCCGTTACATCTGTGCCACCTGCCGCCCCACGAGCGGCGGATACCGCCGAGCGTCGGCAGGTCACCGTGATGTTTTCGGACCTCGTTGGTTCGACCGAGCTGTCCGCTCGCATGGATCCGGAGGACCTGAGGGAGGTCATCTCCGCGTATCACAATTGCGTCGCTGACATTGTGCGCAGGTCCGGTGGGTTCGTCGCGCTGTATCTCGGCGATGGCGTGCTCGTCTACTTTGGCTACCCGGAAGCTCATGAGGATGATGCCGAGCGCGCAGTGCGCGCGGGGCTGGAGGTGATCGCTGCGGTCGGGGCGCTACAGATTCCGGTTTCGTTGCAGACCCGCATTGGGATCGCGACTGGCCTGGTCGTCGTCGGCGATCTGATTGGATCGGGCGATACGCAAAAGGACGCTATCGTCGGCGAGACCCCGAATCTCGCAGCGCGTCTGCAGGGGATCGCCGAGCCGAACACCGTGGTCATTGCCGAAGCGACGCGTCACCTGCTCGGCAACCTGTTCGAGCTGAAGGACCTTGGCGTGCGGGAGCTCAAGGGGCTCGCCGGGCCGACACGCGCCTGGGCCGCGCTGTGGGCCAGCACGGTCGAAAGCCGGTTCGAGGCACTGCATCCGAGCGCCCTGCCTGAGCTTGTGGGGCGCGATGAGGAAACCGAGCTGCTGTTGCGCCGTTGGTCGCGGGCGAAGATGGGCGAGGGGCGCGTGGTGTTGATTTCCGGCGAAGCCGGCATCGGCAAATCACGGCTCACGGCTGCTCTTCTCGAAGCCCTCGCTCCTGAACCGCATACGCGATTGCGCTATTTCTGTTCGCCTCAGCACACCGACAGCGCGTTCTATCCGATCATCGGTCACATCGAGCGCGCGGCTGGATTTCTTCACGGTGATACGGTCCAGCAGAAGCTCGACAAGCTCGATGCTCTGCTGGCGAAGACCTCGATCTCGGTCCTGAACATGGCACTCGTGGCCGAGATGCTGTCGTTACCGAACGATGGCCGGTATCCGGCCTTCGACCTGACGCCGCAGCAGCGCCGGCAGAAGACGCTCGAGCTGCTGACAGCGCAAATGGAGACTTTGTCGCGACAGAACCCGGTGCTGATGATCTTCGAGGATGCGCATTGGGCCGATCCGACGAGCTTGGAAGTGTTCGGTCGAGCCGTGGACCGAATTCCGGCTCTGCGGGTGCTGTTGCTCGTGACGTTCCGGCCGGAGTTCGACGCGCCGTGGATTGGACGACCTTATGTCACCAGTGTCGTGGTCAATCGACTCACCGACCATGAAGCTGGTGCGATCGTCGACGGCATCGTCGGCGACAGGCAGCTGTCGGCGGACATCCGGCAGGACATCGTGGAGCGTTCCGACGGAATTCCCCTGTTCGCGGAGGAGATGACCAAGGCGGTGCTGGAAGCAGGGGGCGAAAGGGCCGCCAAGCGCGCGCTTGCCGCGGTGCCGGTGCCGGCATTGGCGGTCCCGGCGCGACTGCATGGCTCGTTGATGGCGCGGCTCGACTGGCTCGGCGGTCCCGCCAAGGAGCTGGCACAGGTCGCAGCGGTCATCGGCCGCGAGTTCTCACATGCGGTCCTCAGGGCCGTGATGCGCAAGACGGATGCCGAGCTGGCATCAGCGCTTGACCGCCTCATCGCATCCGGCCTGCTGTTCCGGCAGGGGCTCCCTCCGAATGCGATCTACCTGTTCAAGCACGCCCTGGTGCAAGACGCCGCCTACGGCACGTTGCTGCGCGAACAGCGGCGCGGCTTGCACGCTCGCATTGCCGAGGCGCTGGAAAACCGATTCCCCGAGATCGCCGAGAGCCAGCCGGAGCTGTTGGCGCGACATTGCACCGAAGCCGGTCTGATCGAGAAAGCGGCGGGCTTTTGGGGCAGAGCAGGCCAGCGGTCGTTGGCGCGATCGGCTCTGGTCGAAGCCGCCGAGCAGCTCACGCGGGCGCTCGACCAGATTGCGACCTTGCCCGGAACGCCCGCCGTGCGTCGCGAGCAGATCAAGCTGCAGCTCGCGCTCGTCAACGCTCTCATGCACGTCAAAGGCTACGCCGCGCCCGAGCCCAAGGCGGCGGTTGAAAAGGCGCGCCAGTTCATCGAGAAAGCGGAATCTCTCGGCGAGGCTCCCGAAGATCCCCTGCTGCTGTTTTCGGTGCTCTATGGGGTGTGGGCAGCCAGCTATGTCGCGTTCAACGGGGCCGTGACCTGCGATCTTGCGTCGCAATTTGCTGCGCTCGGACAGAAGCAGCCGGATGTCGCCCCACTCATGATCGGGCGACGCCTGATGGGTACTTCGCTGATGTTGACGGGCGACATCGTTCGTGCCCGCGCGCATTTCGATGAGGCATTCGTCCACTACGATCCGGCGGTGCATCGGCCGCTGGCGATGCGTTTCGGCCAAGACGTCGGATCGTCGATCTTCGTTTATCGCGCGATGGCGCAGTGGATGCTCGGGTATCCGGAAAGCGCGCTCGCGGACATCGATCAGGCGCTCGCCAATGCACGCGAAAGCGGCCACGCCGGGACTTTGATGTATGGCCAGTACCATACAGCATTGACGAACATCCTGTGTGCAAAATACCCGGCGGCCGAGCAGCAATCCGACGAGGTTATCCGGTTGGCGGATGAGAAGGGCGCAGTTTTGTGGAAGGCGCTCGCAACAATGGAAAAAGGCTGCATACTCGCGCTCTCCGGTCGCGCCGCGGACGGAATCGAGATGATCACCGGCGGGATGTCGATCTACCGGTCAACCGGATCCCGCGTGTATCTGCCGTTCTTTTTGTCCCATTTGTCCAGAGCCCATGCGGAGCTCGGCCAATTCGAGGATGCCTGGCGCTGCATCCGCGAAGCGATGAGCGCGGTGGAAACGACCAATGAGCGGTGGTGCGAGGCGGAAATCAATCGGCTCACCGGAGAAATCGCATTGAACCTGCCGCAGCTGGGTCCATCGCGAGCGGAGGCGTATTTCGAACGGGCGCTCGCCGGTGCGCGCGCACAGGAGGCGAAGTCCTGGGAGTTGCGCGCGGCGATGAGCACGGCGCGATTTTGGAACGGTCAGGGAATGCGGGAGAAGGCGCGTGCCCTTCTGGCGCCGATCTATGGCTGGTTCAGCGAAGGGCTCGATACGCACGATGTGAAGCAAGCGAAGGCGCTGCTCGACGCGATGCCGCCATCATAGAAGCGCTTGGTCTGGGCATCGGAAGCCGCCGGACACGACCAAACTGAATGATCGGCCGAGCCGGGCGCGTCGGGAGCCCCTTACAGTTTTGGTGGCACGGCTGGCTTCGTCAGCGGTACGCGGGACATCTCCGTGACTTGCAGGAGGCCGTCACGTGCGGCTTCCAACAATTTTTTCTGGTCCGACTCTTTGGCCTTGAGGATGTATTCTGCGATGACCGGCGTGACGTCCGCGCTGCTCGCGCCGTCGCCGACGACCATTTTAATCGGAGTGCTGTTCACGAAATGGACGGCCGCGGGTTCGCCCTTAACCTCCCAACGCAGAACGGTCGCAGTCACGAGCGCTGTCATGGTTTGCTCCCCAAAACTCGATTACGGAAATTCCTGAAGTACCGGCGGATATAAAGCCATTTTCGGGCAAAGCACAACGTGCATTCAAAGTGCACTGCACGCAGAGAAGGCGCGATCGTTGCGCTTGCAAAGCAGCTCTTCCGGGGATGGTGTTGGTCGGAGCGGCGAGATTTGAACTCGCGACCCCCAGTCCCCCAGACTGGTGCGCTAACCGGGCTGCGCTACGCTCCGAGCGGGCGAACTATAGTGAGCGTGCCCACGAGAGGCAACCGCGGCGCCTGGACACCGCGGCGCCTGGTTCCGGCGAAAGGGCACACCGGGCAAACCGAACGCCTGCTGGTCGGCGCCGGTTTGAGCGAAGGGCATCAGCAGGCATTCGCGGGACGGAGCAGGGCGAACGGCGTGCGGGCCAGGATGTAGAGATCGAACAGCAGCGACCAGTTCTCGATGTAGTACAGGTCGTCCCT
>DASTZX010000375.1:0-33598 GCA_035764045.1 Xanthobacteraceae bacterium
CATACCGGCAAATGCACCGGCGAGGACCAACCCCGAAGCGCCGACGCTGGGCCAGGCGAACTGGCCGCCGCCCGCCAGTGCGACAGCAAGCGCGATGGTCGACACCGTGAAGGAGATGCCGAGGGCCTGGATGAGATCGTCCGGGGAGAGGCGCAGCGCGTGCAGGTAAGGAACAGCCGGGATCACGAAGACCCCGGTCATCGCCGTGACGGCCCCCGTCGCTGCGCCGACCAGCGGCCCGAGCCAGGGCTCGAGGCGCGCCGGCAGCTCGAGACGCAGGGGCGCGAGCCCGGTGAGCGCATAGAGCACGAGCGCCGCGCCGAGCCCCGCCACGGCTCCGGCGCTGCTCACCGCCCCGAACCAGTGCGCGGTCGCCAGCGTTGCGAGCGCGCTCGCGAGCTGCATTGGCCACAGCCGGCGGAGCAGGCGTGCGAGTTGCGGGCCGGCAAGCTGCCATACATTGGTGACGAAGGATGGCAGCACCAGGATCGCGGCGGCATCGGCCGGCGGCAGCATGAGCGTCAGGAAGGCCATCGCCACCGTGGGGAGGCCAAGCCCGATCACGCCTTTGATGAGGCCGGCGAGGACGAAGATCAGCGTCAATCCGGCGAGCAGGCCAAGATGGTCGGGCATTCCCGCACACTGGCGGCGCAGGCCAGGTGGCGCAATTCGGCAGTCGCTAAGTCACGCTTCGGCCGCAACGAAGGGCGGACGAGACATGGCCGGGTCTGCACCATGGCGGTGTGAGGGAGGGGGCCACAGTCCCTTCGATTCGTATTTTCTTTGCATTTCCGACTAAGCTGTGTCGCGCCATGTCGATGCAATCAGCAAGCAGGCCCTTGCCGTCCATCGCGGTCGTCGACGTCCGCGAGGGCGGCCCGGTCCGCCATGCGCGCGAACGCGCCGGCTGCGCGCGGGCGCTGCGGCGCGATTGCCTGGCTTGGATTCCGGCGCTCGCCGGCCCGTTGATCCCGCTGGTCGATCGATTGGCGCGGCGCTGGCTGATGCGCTCCTGCTCGCCCTATGTCGCGGAGATCGAGGCCATCGTCGCGGCCCTCGGCTTCCCGGGCATCTGGCTGCTCAACGCGTCATACCAGTGGAGCTGCACGGCGCTGGCGCGCGAGGAGGGCGCTGCGCCATGGCTCGCGCGTACGCTCGACTGGCCGTTCCCCGGCCTCGGCCGCCATGCCGAGGTCGCGCGCATGCGCGGCCCCGCCGGCGAGTACTTGAGCGTCACGTGGCCCGGCTATGTGGGCGTCCTCACCGCGATGGCGCCGACACGGTTTGCCGCGGCCATCAACCAGGCGCCGCTGCGGCGGCGCACCCGGCACCCTTGGCTGCGAATCTACGACATTGCGGCGAATGCCGTGAACACGTGGCGGCGCATTCGCCATATCCCGCCCGACCAGCTGCTGCGGGTCGTATTCGAGGAATGCACCAGCTTCGCCGAGGCGCGCCGACGGCTCGAGACGACGCCGATCGCCCGGCCCGTCATCTATACGCTCGCCGGCTGCCGCGCGGGCGAACGCTGCGTGATCGAGCGTACCGAGGACGGCTTTGCCACCCGCGTGACCGCGACATGCGCTGCCAACGACTGGCACGAGGAGGTGGAGGGTTGGGAAGCGCGGATCGGCGCCGACGTGATCATGACCTGCATTCCGGCCGAAGCAGGGATCGCAAGCCGCCGCCGCCGCGAGACCCTGGCCGGATGGAACGGCTCGCTTCACAGTGACAGCTTCGCCTGGGTCCAGCCGCCGGTGCTCAACCGGTTCACGCGGCTCGCGGTCGAGATGTGCGCGGCCAGCGGAGAATTGCGTGTGGCCGGGTACGAGCACGAGCCTGGCGCCGAAAACGCGCATCGCGCCACCGCAGTCACGAGGGTCGAGGCCCGACCCGTCGCGTGATGCGGAAGCCGTGAGGGCGGCCCTCGAGCGCCGCGCTTCCCTAGTGCGGGCTCGAACCCGGAAGCGTCTGCCGCACGGCCCCGGGCTGCGGGCATCGGTAAAGCACCGACCGGTAGGTGTTGTCCTGGTCGACGAAATCGATGTTGTTGTCGCCCCGCACCGTGAACCGCACGTCTCCGAGCAGGATGTTCCCGCCCGGCCCGTTGCACGACATCTGCGCCGCGAGGGTGTTGCCGGCGTGCTGCTTCTTGACGAACTTGCAGATGCCGAAGCTCGAATGGACGTCCGTCTCGGTGATGCGGACGAGCTTCGCGGCCGGATCGGTGCCGTCCCCTTTACAGGCGGCGTTTTGCACGTAGGTGCCGGCGATCGAGAAGTCGTCTTGCGCCGCAACCGGCCCTGACATGACCACCGCCGCGACCATGGTCGCCGCCATCATGGCGTGCACGCGGAATGTCATGAGCTTGCTCCTGAGGTCCCGAGAGTCACAGGGGTGGCGCAAAGGGTAAAAACTCCGGTTCTCTCGCGCAAGGCGCGCAGCCCTGAATCTTGTTTGTCGCCGGACCCACCGCCGGTGTCATACGGAGCAGTCCGGCTCAGCTGCCGCCGAGCGCATGCACCTCGGGGAAGAAATAGTCCTGCCAAGACCCCGGCGGGGTCTTCAGCATTCCGGTGCTCTGCATGAAGCGCGCGAACTTCATCGTGTTCTCGGGCACCATGGTCCAGCGCACCTGCGGCCCGGAGACCACCCGGTCGACGAAATCGAGCGGCAGGCGCGAATGCGAATCGGCGATCCACAGCGCCGCCGCGGCCCGCCGGTCGCGGTTGACGATCTCGGTGGCCTCGGTCATGGCAGCCATCATGGCCTTGTAGAGCACCGGGTTCTGTTCGCGAAACCGTGCCGACGTCCACGCGACGGTGAAGGAATGCGACCCGTCCAGCACGTCGTAGGAATTGAGCACCGTCCGGATTCCGGGCTTCTCGAGCTGCTGCTGCTGGAACGGCGGAACGCTGAACACCGCGTCGATCTCGCCCGCGCCGCTGAGCAGCGCGATGGTGGCGTCGGGCGGCGTCATCGAGACCGTGAGCGGGTCGAGCTTGCCGAAATTGGCCGGGCCGAACGCCTTGGCGGCGGCCATTTGCAGCGCGATGGCCTGGATCGAGACTTTGACGGCCGGCACCGCGATCCGGTCGGCGGCGGTGAAATCCGTCACGGCTTTGATCGCCGGATTGCGGGTATTGAGCAGGAACGGCTGCGAGCTCATCGCCGAGATGCCGCGCACCTCGAGCGGCGTGCCCTTGGTCCGCGCCCACAGGACCAGGAGGCCCGGCATTCCGCCCGCCGCGATGTCGACCGAACCTGACAGCAGCGCCTCGTTGACGGCCGCAGGACCGTTGAAGGTCACCCAGGAGACTTTCACCTCGGCCAGCCCGAGCGCGCGGGCGTGCTTCTCGATGAGCTGCTGGTGCTCCATGACGTTGAACTGCAGGTACCCCATGGAGAACTGGCGGGCGAGGCGGATCTCCGGAGTCTGCGCGGCCGCCGATGCGGCGGCGAGCGCGCAGGAGATCGCCAGCGCGATGGCGCGAAGCGTTTTGCGCATCGTCGCCGCGCTCAGGCTGCGGACGCCGCGTGGGCCTGCTCGCCGACCGCGAGCGCGACCATGATCTTGCTCACCAGCTCCCTGGCCGAGGCG
Source organism: Xanthobacteraceae bacterium (assembly GCA_035764045.1). Lineage (GTDB taxonomy): Bacteria > Pseudomonadota > Alphaproteobacteria > Rhizobiales > Xanthobacteraceae > JAVDCA01. The sequence goes on from DASTZX010000375.1 coordinate 3,602, forward strand.
GCGGAGAGCTCCACCGCGACCCGCTCGCGGCCGCCGTCCGCCTCGCAGACGAAGTCGATGGCGAGCGCGTGGTCGAGCGGCGCGTGATAGGGATGATCGAAGTAGACATTGGCGGTGTCGATCCGCATCCAGCCGCTCGCTCCTTTGGCACTGCCGGAGACCTTGGCCTTCTCCACGATATAGGAACACATGGCTCTCTCCCGATCCGGTGGGCGCGCCGCTCAGGCCGCCAGGGTCTTGCGCAGGAACGCGAACACTTTGCTCCAGCCGTCCGCCGCCTGCTCGGGGCGGAACGCCACACGCGCGGTATTGAAGAAGGCGTGGCCGGCCTTGTCATAACGGTGGAATTCGTAGGTCTTGCCGAGCTTCTTGAGCACGGCCTCGGTGCGGTTGACCTGATCGGCGTTGGGATTCTCGTCGTCGTTGCCGAAAATGCCGAGCAGCGGTGCGCGCAATTGCTCTGTAAGGTCGATCGGCGCCACCGGGCGCTTGGCATTGAGCTGGGCCTTGTCGTCGACGATCACGTTGCCGCCCCAGCAGTCGATCACCGCATCGATGTCCGGCAATCGGCAGCCGCACAGGTAGGCATGGCGGCCGCCCGAGCAGAAGCCGATCACGGCGACCTTGCCGTTGGAATTGGGCTGCGCGCGCAGGTAGGCGATCGCGGCCTTGACGTCGCCCACCACCTGCTCGTCCGGCACGCCGCCTGCCGCGCGCACGCGCGCACCAACGTCGTCGGGGCTGCCGGGGCCATCGCGGAAATAGAGATGGGGCGAGATCGCCGCATAGCCGTGGTGGGCGAACTTGCGCACCACCTCGGTGATCCACTCGTCCCAACCCGGCAGGTGATGGATCACGACCACGCCCCCACATTTGCCGGGGCGGGCCGGGCGGGCATGGTAGGCTTCGCCTTGGTCGCCGTTGTGGCCGCGGAACGTCACGGTTTCCGCGGTCATGCCGTCATAGCTCATGCGTCGGTCCTCCGGGGGCAAAGAAGCAGCATAACATGGGCCGCCGCACGGGAATCCAGTACGCCCGAGCGCCTTGCGGCAAAGCCCCGCGGTGCGTAAGTAACCGCTGGGACTAACCGAGGATTCCATGGTCGTCGTGCTCGACACCGTCAACGGCCCGGCCGCTCGCCATCCCGAGAAGGCGCACCGGCCCGATCAGCCGGCGGCACGCAAACCCGACTGGATCCGGGTCAAGGCGCCGGTCTCGCGCGGCTATGCCGAGACGCAGGCGATCATGCGCGCCAACGGGCTGCACACGGTCTGCGAAGAGGCGGGTTGTCCGAACATCGGCGAATGCTGGGAGAAGAAGCACGCTACCTTCATGATCATGGGGGATACGTGCACGCGGGCCTGCGCGTTCTGCAACGTCAAGACCGGATTGCCGGCGCCGCTCGACCCGCATGAGCCCGCGCACGTCGGGGACGCCACCGCCAAGCTCGGCCTCTCCCACATCGTGGTGACCTCGGTCGATCGCGACGATCTCGACGATGGCGGGGCGCGCCACTTCGCCGAGACCATCGAGGCCATCCGCGCGCGCTGCCCGGCGACCACGATCGAGGTTCTCACCCCGGACTTCCTGCGCAAGGAGGGCGCCCTCGACGTCGTCGTCGCCGCACGACCGGACGTCTTCAACCACAATCTGGAGACCGTCCCGTCGAAATACCTGACCGTGCGTCCGGGCGCGCGCTATTTCCACTCGATCCGGCTGCTGCAACGGGTCAAGGAGCTCGACCCGCGCATGTTCACCAAGTCCGGCATCATGGTGGGGCTGGGCGAAGAGCGAAACGAGGTGTTGCAGGTGATGGACGACCTGCGCTCCGCCGGCGTCGATTTCCTCACCATCGGGCAATATCTCCAGCCGACCCGCAAGCATCATGCCGTGGTGCGCTATATCCCGCCGGATGAGTTCAAGGCGCTCGAGACGATCGCCTACGCCAAGGGATTCCTCATGGTCGCGGCTTCTCCGTTGACGCGCTCCTCACACCATGCCGGGGAGGATTTCGCCAAGCTCCGGGCGGCGCGCGATCACGGCTGATCCCGACACGCAAGACCATTCGGAAAAGATCACGCGCCATCAAATGATCTGACGATGCCGCAATTCAAGACCAAGCGTCGCGTGCGGCACGCCGCCACCGACATGTTCGCACTCGTGGCCGATGTCGAGCACTATCCCGAATTCGTGCCGTTCTGCCGCTCGCTGCGCGTGCGCAAGCGCGGCGAGGACGAGCGCGGGCGGCAAACCTTCGTGTGCGAGATGACGATCGCATACAAGCTCATCCGCGAGACGTTCACGACCCGCGTGACGCTCGACCAGCCGGAGATGCAGATCCTCGTGGACTATTTGAGCGGCCCGTTCCGCCGGTTGGAGAATCGCTGGAGCTTCATCCCGGCGACCGAGGGCGGCTGCGATGTCGAATTCTACCTCTCGTACGAGTTCCAGAGCCGTGCCCTGGCCCTGGTGATGGGGGCGATGTTCGAGGCGGTCTTCCGCCGCTTCTCGGATGCCTTCGAGCGTCGGGCGGATCAGGTCTACGGGCCCGCCGCGCAGGCGTGAGGCGGCGCCTGGGCGCACCGGCCAGACTCAGTCGCCGTCGAGCCGGATGTTGGCCGCGCGGATGAGCTTGCCCCATTTCTCGGTTTCGTCGGCGACGAGCTTGCCGAATTCGGCCGGCATCATGGGCATCGGATCGCCGCCGAGATCGGCGAGACGACCTCTGAGCTTGGCATCGGCGAGGCCCGCGTTGATCTCCTGATTGAGCCTCGCGACGATGTCGGTCGGCGTGTTTTTCGGAGCGCCGATCCCGTACCACGCGGTCGCCTCGTAGCCCGGAACGGTGTCGGCCAGAACCGGTACGTCCGGCAGCACCGTCGAGGGCGTGGCGGACGTGACGGCCAGCGCGCGCAGCCGTTGCGCCCTGATGTACGGAAGGGTTGCAAGCGTCGGCTCGAACATCACCTGGAGCTGGCCGGCCATCAGATCGACCAGGGCCGGGCCTCCGCCACGGTAACCTATCCGCACCAGGTCGACGCCGGCCATGACCTTGAACAGCTCGCCGGCGATATGCGGCATGGTCCCGTTGCCGGACGAGCCCATGTTGATCTTGCCGGGACGCGCCTTGGCAAAGGCGATGAATTCGCGCGCATTGTCGACGGGGAGCGACGGGTTGATGACCATGACCTCGGGAACGCGCACGATCCCGGCGACCGGGTCGATGTCGCGCAGGAAAGTGAAGTTCAGCTTGCCGTAGAGCGTCGTATTGATCGCGGCAGGCGGAGGAACGAGCAGCAAGGTATAGCCGTCCGCCGGCGCGCGCACGACGTACTCGGTCGCGAGATTGCTGCCGGCGCCCGGCCTGTTCTCGACGATGAATTGTTGGCCCAGCCGTTCCGAGAGCCACTGCGCGACAATGCGCGCCGTGATGTCGTTCGGCCCGCCGGGTGGAAAACCGACAACGATGCGAACCGGCCGTGCCGGATAGGTCTGGGCCGAGGCGATCCGTGTGGCCGCGACCAAAGCGAGCGATCCGCCCGCCATCTGCAACAGCTGCCTGCGAGAAGTCCCCATCTCCACATTCTCCCATGCATTTGGCTGGTCGATCTGAACGGATGCGACCGTAGGGTGCAGGTGCTTGATTTGTCCAATTCATTTATGGTCTGCTCTATTATGACGTTTCGGAATAACAGAACGATCAAGCTCGCCCAGTTGCGCACCTTCGTCGCCATCGCCGAGAGCGGCGGCTTCGCCCGCGCGGCGGGGCGGCTGAACCTGACGCAGTCGGCAGCATCGCGTCAGATCATGGCGCTCGAGTCCGAGCTCGGATTGCGGCTCTTCGTCCGCAATGGGCAGCACACCAGGCTCAGCCTCGAGGGAGAGGACATGCTGCGCCGCAGCCGTCGCCTGCTGGCTGACGCCGACTCGCTCGCCGAGCGGGCGCATGCGCTCAAAGGCGGACAGACCGGCACCTTGCGCGTCAGCGCCTCGCCGCAGGTGCTGGAGAACATCCTTGCGCCCTTTCTCGCCAGATATCTTTCGCGGCACCCGGGGGTCGAGGTCGAGCTGTCGGAGAGCGGACGGGCTCGCCTCGGCCAGCTTGAGCGCGGCGAGATTCACCTCGCGATCATGCCGGCGCTCGAGGCACAACGCTTCCGCTGGCGGCTCCTCTATCCGATCTACGTGGTGGCAGCGGTCGCCAAGGCGCATCGGCTCGCGCGCCGCAGCTTGGTGGACGTCGCGGAGCTCGCGGACGAGCCGCTTCTCATGCTCAAGGACGGCTTCGTGGCGCGCTCGTGGTTCGAGGCCGCCTGCAATACGTCTGGCATTCGGCCGCGCGTTCTGGTCGAAAGCGGAGTCCCGGCGACGCTGGCCGCGCTCGCCGAGGTGGGGCACGGGGTCGCGATCATTCCGTCCAATATCACCGTGCAGAGGGCCGTCCGCTCCGTGATGGTCACCGCCCACGACCTGCCGATTGGACGATGGTCATCGATCGTCTGGAATCAGCACCGTTTCCTGCCGCCCTACGCCAAGGATTTCGCCGACGAGCTGGCGGCCGAGGTGGCGAAGCATTTTCCGGGGCGCGAGCTGATCCGGCGTGCACCGCAGCTCCCGCGTCCGAATGAACGTTGACGGGCGCCGGACCCGCGTTCCCTCCCTGGCTGCCTGAGATGTCGCAGGGGGCCTCGGCGCAGTGGAATCCGTCGCAAGAGCGGGTAGGCTTGCCGGATAATAAATCCGGAGGAAGCCCATGATCCCACGTTTCGTTGCCGCTGCGCTCGCCCTGGTTGGGCTTCTTGCCGGTGTCGGGCCAAGCGCCGCGCAGCAATACCCGAGCCGCACCGTCACTATCGTGGTCCCCTTCGCGGCCGGCGGCCCGACTGACGAGCTCGCGCGGGTGCTCGCCAATGCCTTGTCGGCCAAGCTGAAGGAGAACTTCATCGTCCAGAACATCACCGGCGGCGGGGCGAATATCGGCTCCAACCACGTCGCTCATGCGGCGGCGGACGGATACACGCTGCTGCTGCACAACCTGGCGATTTCGGCGAACGCGACGCTCTACAAGGATCTCTCGTTCGACACCGAAAAGGACCTGCGGCCGATCATGTTCGTCAATCGCAACCCGCTGGTCCTGGTCGGCCGCGAAAGCCTCGAGCCAAAGACGCTGACCGAGCTCATCGCCTGGATGAAGACGCATCGCGCCAAGGTGGCCATTGCGGGATATGGCACCACCGGGCATCTCGCCACGGTCCTGTTGGCGAAGGAAGCGAAGGTGGACATCGACCTCATTCCGTACCGCGGCGGCGCGCCGGTCATGACCGATCTGCTCGGCGGCCGGGTCGACTGGTTCATCGGCACGCCCCAGCAGGTGGTGCCGCACGTCGTGGCGGGCAAGCTGAAGGCCTATGGCGTCACCACCAAGGACAGCGTTCCCCAGCTGCCCACGGTGGAAAGCTTCGTGAAGATGTACGGCCCGAGCTTCGAGATCCAGTATTGGCAGGCGCTGTTCGCGCCGAGCGGGACCCCGGAAGCGACCGTCAAGCAGTTGAATTCCGCGTTGCAGGAGATCGTGGCCGATCCCGCGATCCTCAAGCGTTGGCAGGACGAGGGGGTCAGTGGATTCCCGAAGGATCAGCTCTCGCTCGACGCCGGACGCGCGCTGTTCAAGAGTGAGATCGCGCGCTGGGGCAAAGTCATCCGCGAGAACAACATCAAGATCGAGCAGTAGCGCTCAACGCGTGTCGCCGCGCGCGAGCAGCTCGAGCATGGCGAGCGCCTCGGCGAGGGACTCGAGCCGCACCTTGCGGCGGCCGATCGCGCCATAGCGCTTCTCGCGATGAACCGATCGCCCGCCGCGCGCCGCGGCGGCGAAGTGCACGAGCCCGACCGGCTTGCCGGGCGTCGCGCCGCCCGGGCCGGCGATGCCGGTGATCGCCACGGCGAGGTCGGCGTCGGAATGCGCCAGGGCGCCGTGCGCCATTTCCTCGGCGGCCTCCCGGCTGACCGCGCCGGCTCGCTCCAGGGTCAGCGCCGTGACGCCGAGCATCCGCTGCTTTGCCGCGTTCGAATAGGTGACGAAGCCGCAGTCCACCACGTCGGAGGAGCCGGGAACTTCGGTCAGCGCCGCGGCCACCAGTCCGCCGGTGCAGGACTCAGCCGTCGCGATCGTGAGCTCGCGCTTGCGGCAGAGCGCGAGCAGACGCTTGGCGGCCGCGCCCACGTTGCGGCCTGCCGGACGCTTCGCCGTCTTGCGCGCGCGTTTGCTCACGCGGCGCTCCATGGCAGCCGCACCGTCGCGGTCGCGTAGGCGGCGATGCCCTCGCGTCGTCCGGTGAAGCCCAGCCGCTCGCTGGTGGTCGCCTTGACCCCCACGCGATCGACCGAGATGCCGGCGATTTCGGCGATGCGGGTGCGCATCGCGTCGCGATGCGGCCCGATCTTTGGGGCTTCGCACACGATGGTGATGTCGAGATGAACGAGCCGCCCGCCGCGCGCGCGCACGCGCTCGACCGCGAACCGCAGGAAACGGTCCGAGGAGGCGCCCTTCCACTGCGGATCGCTCGGCGGAAAATGCGCTCCGATATCGCCGTCGGCGATGGCGCCGAGAATGGCGTCGACGGCCGCATGCAGGCCGACATCGGCGTCCGAGTGCCCGATCACCCCGCGCTCATGGGCGATGCGGATGCCGCCGATCCAGACATGATCGCCCTCGGCGAAAGCATGCACGTCGTAGCCATTGCCGGTGCGGACGTCGCCGAGGCGGCTGAGCTCGCGCATGTCGGCGCGCGCGAAATCGTCATCGGTCGTGAGCTTCACGTTCCCGGGCTCGCCTTCGAACACGCCCACCGGCATGCCGGCCCATTCGGCGAGCGCTGCGTCATCGGTGAAATCCTCGCGGCCCGCCGCGGCCGCCTTGCGATGGGCCGCGAGGAGGTCGTCGAACGGGAAGGCCTGCGGGGTCTGAACGCCGCACAGATGGACGCGATCGAGGGTGCGCAGCACCCGGCCGGCGGCATCGACCTCCTTGACGGTATCCGTCACCGCGACGCCCGGAATCGCGCCGCCACGGGCTCCGGCGATGATCGCGCGCGACACCAAGGCGGCCGACGTGAACGGGCGCGCGGCGTCATGCACCAGCACGATCGCGGGCCGGTGCTCGGCCAAGGCCTCGAGGCCCGCGCGCACCGATGCCTGACGCGTGGCGCCGCCGATTGTCGGCGGCAGCACCGCGAGCCCGCCCGCGATGTCGGCATAGTGCTCGCGGTCGTCGCGATGGATCACCGGCTGGACGAAGGCGATCTCGGGATGGCTGGCGAAGATCGTGAGGCTCTGCCGCAACACCGGAACATCGCCCACCCGGCGGTATTGCTTCGGCACGTCTCCCCCGGCCCGCAGCCCGCGTCCTCCCGCGACCACGACCGCCGCCACAGTGCCCGTCATGCCATTCCTCGTCAGTGAGATGGGGGGTTTTAGCCCCGGCCAGCCGCAACACACAACTCGGCCGCCCCTGGTTGGGCAAAATCTGCGGTTTTCGGCACCGCTTTCAGGATGCTGCAACGCAGCACTTGCGCTGCTCAAGAATTTGGCTAATATCTATGCAGGCCTGAGGATCGCCTAAATGCTAGGCAAACCCGCGTGACAGACCACTTCCCCAACAGCTCCAGCCCAGCACCCCTGCGGATCGGCCCGATCTCGCTGGCCAACCGGGTCGTTCTGGCGCCGATGTCCGGGGTCACCGACGCGCCGTTCCGCCGGCTCGCTGCCCGCTTGGGCGCGGGCCTCGTGGTCTCCGAAATGGCGGCCTGCGCGGCACTGGCGCGCGGGCGGCCCGACATTCGTCTGCGCGTGGAAGGGCAGGGGGTGGGGCTGCACGTGGTGCAGATCGCCGGCTGCGAGGCGCACTGGATGGCGGAGGGCGCGCGCATCGCGGAAGGCGCTGGTGCCGAGGTCATCGACATCAACATGGGCTGTCCGGCCAAACACGTGACCAACGGCTTCTCCGGCTCGGCGCTGATGCGCGACCTCGATCATGCGCTCACCTTGATCGAGGCCACGGTCGCCGCCGTGCGTGTGCCGGTGACGCTCAAGATGCGGCTCGGCTGGGACGACCGGTCGCGCAACGCCGCCGAGCTTGCCCGCCGCGCCGAGGCGGCGGGCGTGCACCTCGTGACGGTGCATGGCCGCACGCGCTGCCAGTTCTACAAGGGCAGCGCCGACTGGTCCGCAGTGCGCGCCGTCAAGCAGGCGGTCGCGATCCCGGTCGTGGTCAATGGCGATGTGACGACCTGCGATGGCGCGCTCGCTGCGCTCGCCGCGTCGGGCGCCGATGCGGTCATGATCGGGCGCGGCGCGCAGGGGCGGCCGTGGCTACCGGGCCAGGTCGCGCGCTATCTCGCCACCGGCCACCGTGAGGCTCCTCCGCCGCTCGAAGTCCAACTCGCGCTCGTCAGCGATCTCTACGAGGAGATGCTCGCCCATCACGGCATCCGGATCGGCACCAAGCATGCGCGCAAGCACATCGGCTGGGCGCTCGACGCCGCGGCCGAGACATCGGCGGTGCCGGACGCGCTGCTCAAGCACTGGCGTACGCGCGTGCTGCCGCAGGACGACCCGGACGCGGTGCGGCGCGGTCTTGCCGATGCGTTCGCGGCGTTCGCCTGGAGGGCCGCCGCATGAGCTTCGCCGAGCCGCAGGCGTCGCCGCGCGGCGGAGCCGCCGATGCGGTGCTCAACTCGCTGCCCCATCCAGTGCTGGTGGTCGGGCCGGACGGACGGGTGGCGGATGCGAACGTCGCGGCGGAGTCCTTCTTCGAGGTTTCGGTATCGCTGCTCCGTCGCAACGCGATGCGCGATCTCGTGCCGTTCGGCTCGCCGCTTCTCGCGCTCATCGAGCAGGTCCGCAATCGCGGCGCCGCGGTGAACGAATATCGCGTCGATCTCAGCTCGCCGCGGTTGCCCGGCGAACGCATCGTCGATCTGCACGTCGCCCCGATGCCGGAACAGCCGGGATTCGTCGTGGTGATGCTGCAAGAGCGGACCATCGCCGACAAGATGGATCGCCAGCTCACCCATCGCGGCGCCGCGCGATCGGTGATCGCGCTTGCCGCCATGCTCGCGCATGAGATCAAGAACCCGCTGTCCGGTATCCGCGGCGCTGCCCAGCTGCTCGAGCAGTCGGCGGGCGAGGAGGACCGGACCCTCACGCGGCTCATCTGCGACGAGGCGGACAGGATCGTGAAGCTGGTCGACCGCATGGAGGTCTTCGCGGACGAGCGGCCTATCCCGCGCGAGCAGGTGAACATCCATTCGGTGCTGGAGCACGTGAAGCGGCTGGCGCAGTCGGGCTTTGCCCGCCACATCCGGTTCGTCGAGGACTACGATCCCTCGCTGCCGCCCGTGCTCGCCAACCGCGACCAGCTGATTCAGGTCTTCCTCAATCTCGTGAAGAACGCCGCCGAGTCGATCGGCGAGAACGCGACCGACGGCGAGATCCAGCTGTCCACCGCCTTTCGGCCCGGCGTGCGCCTATCGCTGCCGGGAAGCAAGACGCGCGTATCGCTGCCGCTCGAGTTCTGCGTCAAGGACAGCGGCCCGGGGGTCCCGGAGGACCTCATGCCCCACCTGTTCGATCCCTTTGTCACGACCAAGCGCACCGGCTCCGGCCTGGGACTTGCATTGGTCGCCAAGATCGTGGGCGATCACGGCGGGATCATCGAATGTGAATCGCAGCCAAGACGGACCATTTTTCGTGTGCTGATGCCCAAATTCGCGGGTGACGACGCCGAGCCGGGCGGCGGAACCTGAGAGGGACTGCAATGCCTACCGGAAGCATTCTGGTTGCCGATGACGATGCGGCGATCCGCACCGTTCTCAATCAGGCGCTGTCGAGGGCCGGATACGAGGTGCGCTCGACCAGCAACGCGGCGACCTTGTGGCGCTGGGTCAGCCAGGGCGACGGCGATCTTGTCATCACCGACGTCGTGATGCCGGACGAGAACGCGTTCGACCTGCTGCCGCGCATCAAGAAGCTGCGCCCCGATCTGCCGATCATCGTCATGAGCGCGCAGAACACGTTCATGACCGCGATCCGCGCCTCGGAGCGCGGCGCCTACGAATACTTGCCCAAGCCGTTCGACCTCAAAGAGCTGATCGCCATCGTCGGCCGCGCGCTGTCGCAGCCGCGGACGAAACCGGAGGCGCCGCCGGTCGAGGATTTCGACTCGATCCCGCTGGTCGGCCGCTCGCCGGCGATGCAGGACATCTATCGGGTGCTGGCGCGCCTGATGCAGACCGACCTCACGGTGATGATCGCCGGGGAGTCCGGCACCGGCAAGGAGCTGGTGGCGCGCGCCCTGCACGACTACGGCAAGCGGCGCAGCGGCCCGTTCGTCGCCATCAACATGGCGGCGATCCCGCGCGATCTCATCGAATCCGAGCTGTTCGGGCACGAGAAGGGCGCCTTCACGGGCGCCAACACCCGCAACCCCGGTCGGTTCGAGCAGGCCGAAGGGGGCACGCTCTTTCTCGACGAGATCGGCGACATGCCGATGGAGGCGCAGACCCGGCTGCTGCGCGTGCTCCAGCAGGGCGAGTACACCACCGTCGGCGGGCGCACCCCGATCAAGACCGACGTGCGCATCATCGCGGCCACCAACAAGGACCTTCGCATCCTGATTCAGCAGGGGCTGTTTCGCGAGGACCTGTTCTTCCGGCTCAATGTCGTCCCGCTGCGGCTGCCACCCTTGCGCGAGCGGGTGGAGGACATCCCCGACCTGATCCGTCATTTCTTCGCTCTCGCCGAACGCGAGGGGCTGCCGCAGAAGCAGATCGAGACGGCCGCGCTCGAGCGGCTCAAGCGCCACCGCTGGCCGGGCAACGTGCGCGAACTGGAAAATCTTGCGCGCCGGCTCGCCGCGCTCTATCCGCAGGATACGATCACCGCCGCCGTCATCGAAGGCGAATTCGCCCAGCCCGCCATCGCGGTCGCAACCGAAGAGGCGCGCGCCGAAGAAAGCCTGTCCGGCGCGGTGGAGCGGCACCTCAACCGCTATTTCGGCGAGTTTGGCGACAGCCTGCCGCCGCCCGGCCTCTATCACCGTATCCTGCGCGAGATCGAATATCCGCTGCTGTCGGCGGCGCTTGCGGCGACCCGCGGCAACCAGATCCGGGCCGCCGATCTTCTCGGCGTCAACCGCAATACGCTGCGCAAGAAGATCCGCGATCTCGATATTCAGGTGATCCGCACCGGCGGGTAGGGCAGGACGCAAGCGCCAATCCGGAATCCCGACTGCTCCGGCATCGCGCTCGCGCGTCGTCCGGAGCGTCAGATCAGGGACGAAGGGGCGCCCTGGCCCGTGGAGGCTCGGGCCAGGGCCGATGCACGGTCAGAACCGATAGTTGATTCCGAACCGCCCGATGTCGTTGGTGAGCCGCACGCTCGCCGGCACGATGTTGAACACCGTGGTGCTGAAGCTGCCGGTGTCGAGATGGAGATACTCGGCCTTCCACGACCAATTGCGATCGATCGCGCCTTCGATGCCGGCTCCCGCCGACCATCCGCCGTGCGAGACCTCCCAGGTCGCAGACCCGAGCCCGGTGACGCCGATGGTCGATTTGAAGTCCATCCAGGCGCCGCCGCCGGTGACATAGATCAGCCACGTCGGCGCGACCGTGTAGCCGATCCGCCCGCGCGCCGTGACGAACCACGGAACCGAGTCGTCTTCCGTCACGGTGATCCCGCCGCCGGTGACGCTGAAGCTGGCTTTTTGACCGGTCGCCTGGCCGTCGACCTCGAGGCCGAGAACCCAGTTGCCCACCTGCCAGTTGTAGCCGATCTGACCGCCGCCGAGGACGCCGGTGAGATCCTCGGAACCCGAGAGACCGTCCGCTGATCCGTCCGCACGCGCCGAGCCGTAGCCGATATTCGCGCCGATATAGAAGCCGGTCCAATTGAAGACAGCGACCAGCGGAGGCGGTGCCGTTCTGTACACGGGTGCCGCGGAAAGATCGGCGGCCGAGGCGCCGGTGACCCCAAGAGCGGCGACAAGAGCGGCGACCGCCGCAGAACCCAGCCATTTGCGCATGGTATGATAGTCCCCCAACCACGTCTGATTGCACAACTTTCAATAGGTCGATTTGGACGACGTCGCAATTAGTGCGATCACGGAAATGCGTGGATTTCCCCACAATGTTGCCAAATTGCAACTCCTGCCATGTAGGCGCTGCCGGTCCGATGGCCGAAAAAACCGTGAGAGATGGGGCTGAGCAGTTGCGCCAAGGAAGGGTTGAGCGGCTGACCTGTCACGCAATTCGACTCACCGCGCCCTCTCTTTTGTCCACAGGCCGACTCTGTGATGCGCTGGAGGTGTCCGGCGCCGCGGAATTGTCGTAATCCGGCAACACTGTAATATAATTGCCGCACTGGCCAGGCCGGTGAGGGGGAGGGGCCCTGCGCCCCTCCTGCGGCGACGGCACGGGGACTCATGACGATCATCGACGAGGCCGCGCTTCCGGACGCGAGCTCGGCTGGCCCGCAGGCCGCCCGGCGCGCATTCCGGGTGATCGGCCCGATCGTGGTGGTGCTGGCGCTGCTCTCGGCGCTGGCGACCTTCCTGGTGCTGGGCGGCTTTACCCCGCTCGCCCCCAGCCACTACGTCAACATCGGGCTTCTCGCCTTCAACGCGATCGCGGTCCTGCTGCTGCTCGCCATCATCGCGCGCGAGATCTGGCCGCTGCTGCTGGCGAGCCGCCGCGGCCGCGCGGGGGCGCGGCTGCACGTCCGCATCGTCGGCTTGTTCTCCGTCATCGCCGCCGTGCCTGCCATCCTGGTCGCCATCGTCGCGAGCGTCACCCTCGATCGCGGCATCGATCAGATGCTGTCGACCCGCGAGTTGATCCGCAACACCCTGGCGATCGCCGAAATCTACGTGCGCGAGCAGATCCTGGTTCTGCGCGGCGACACCCTCGCCATGGCGATCAGCCTCACCCAGGCGAAGCCGCTGTTCGACCAGGATCCCGACCGCTTCCGCCAGCTGTTCACGGCCCAGGCGTCCCTGCGTGGCGTCTCGAGCGCGATGCTCCTGCGCTCCGACAAGACCCCGATCGTCAAATCCGACTTCAATCCGCAGCCCGAACCGCTGATCATGGCGAACGACACGCTCGACAAGATCACCGATACCGAGCCGCGCGTGAGCCTTCCGGCGCAGACCAACCTCATGGTCTCGATCATCAAGATGCGGGGCTATGAGGACACATTCCTGTACGTTGTGCGGGCGATCGATCCGCGCGTGGTCGCCCTCGGAGCGAAGGCGAGCGAGACGCTGGAAGCTTATGACAGCCTGCGCGATCGCCGGCTCGGCGTGCAGATCGCCTTTGCGCTGATGTACACCGTGATCGCCCTGACGGTGCTCGCCTCGGCGGTATGGATCGCGTTGAACTTCGCCAATCGGCTGGTGGCGCCGATCCGGCGGCTGATCGGCGCGGCCAATATCGTCTCGACCGGAAACCTCTATGTTCAGGTTCCGGTGCGCAAGAACGAGGGCGATCTCGCCCAGCTTGGCGAAACCTTCAACAAGATGACTCAGGAGCTGCGCACCCAGCGCGACGACATCGTGCGCGCGCGCGACCTCATCGACAGCCGGCGCCGGTTCACCGAGGCGGTGCTCGCGGGCGCGAGCGCGGGCGTGATCGGCGCCGATGCGAACGGTTGCATCAGCATCCTCAACCGCTCGGCCGAACGTCTGATCGGCACCGGCTCGGAGGGGGCGCTCGGGCGCCCGCTCACCGAGGTGGTTCCCGAGCTGTCCGAGATCATCGCCGCGGGCCTCGCCGGCGCGCAGCGTCTCGTCCACGGCCAGGTGACCATCAGCCGGGCCGGACGCGAGCGCATCGTCTCGGTTCGCGTGGCGACCGAGCAGACCGACGATCCGCAGCATGGCTACGTCGTCACCCTCGACGACATCACCGAGCTCGTCGTGGCCCAGCGCACCTCCGCCTGGGCCGATGTCGCGCGGCGCATCGCCCATGAGATCAAGAATCCGCTCACCCCGATCCAGCTCTCCGCCGAACGGTTGCGCCGCAAGTACGGCAAGGCGATCACCGAGGACCGGGCAGTGTTCGAGCAGTGCACCGACACGATCGTGCGGCAGGTCGACGACATCCGGCGCATGGTCGACGAGTTCTCACGGTTCGCCCGCATGCCCAAGCCCGTGATGGCGCCCGATGACGCGGCCGATGCGGTTCGCCAGGTGGTGTTCCTGATGCGGGTCGGGAATGCGGAGATCGACATCGACGCCGAGTTTGCCGCAGAGAAGATGCCGGCGCGGTTCGACCGTCGGCTGATCTCGCAGGCGCTCACCAACATCATCAAGAACGCGACCGAGGCGATCGGGGCGGTGCCGGCGGCCGAGCTCGGCCGCGGCCACATCGAGGTGTCGATCGCGCGCGAGGGCGGAGACATCGTGGTCGATGTCGTCGACAACGGCATCGGCCTGCCGGCCGAGAATCGCTCGCGCCTGCTCGAGCCCTACGTCACGACGCGCGAGAAGGGCACCGGCCTCGGGCTCGCAATCGTCGGCAAGATCCTCGAGGACCATGGCGGCCGCATCGAGCTGCGCGATGCGGCCGAGAAGCATCCCGGCGCGCGCGGCGCCTGGGTTCGGCTGCGCTTCGCGGCCGAGCCGGTGCAGCTCCCGCCATCCGCGACTCCGGCCGCGGAGACTGAAACCGTAACCCCAGCGAGTGCCTGAGCATGGCATCCGACATCCTCATCGTCGACGACGAAGCGGACATCCGCGAGCTGGTGGCCGGCATCCTCCAGGATGAAGGCTATGAGACCCGCACCGCTCGCGACAGCGACGACGCGATCATCTCCATCAAGTCGCGTCGGCCGAGCCTGGTGTTTCTCGACATCTGGCTCCAGGGCAGCCGGCTCGACGGGCTGCAGCTCCTCGACACCGTCAAGACCGAGCACCCGGACCTGCCGGTGGTGATGATCTCGGGTCACGGCAACATCGAGACCGCCGTCGCGGCGATCAAGCAGGGCGCCTACGACTTCATCGAGAAGCCGTTCAAGGCCGATCGCCTGGTGCTGGTCGCCGACCGCGCGCTCGAGACGTCGCGGCTCAAGCGCGAGGTCAAGCAGCTCAAGCAGCTCGCGCCGCACGCGGCGAGCGTGGTCGGCCATTCGCCCGCCATCAACCAGCTGCGGCAGACGATCGACAAGGTCGCGCCGACCAACAGCCGCATTCTCATCGTCGGACCTTCGGGCGCCGGCAAGGAGCTCACCGCGCGCACGATCCACGGGCGTTCCGCGCGCGCCAGCGGCCCGTTCGTGGTGATCAATGCGGCCGCGATCACGCCCGAGCGCATGGAGATCGAGCTGTTCGGAACGGAGCAGACGAACGGCTCGCAGGCACGCAAGGTCGGCGCGCTCGAGGAAGCGCATGGCGGCAGCCTGTTCATCGACGAGATCGCCGACATGCCGCGCGAGACTCAGAACAAGATCCTGCGCGTGCTGGTCGACCAGACCTTCCAGCGCGTCGGCGGCAACACCAAGGTCGAGGTCGATGTCCGGATCGTCTCATCGACGTCGCGCAACATCGAAGCCGACATCGCGGCGGGCAAGTTCCGCGAGGATCTCTTCCACCGGCTTTCGGTGGTGCCGATCCGGGTTCCGGCGCTCTCCGAACGGCGCGAGGACATCCCGCCGCTGATCGATCATTTCATGGACCAGATCTCGCAGTCGACCGGACTGCCCAAGCGCACCATCGGGGCCGACGCAATGGCGGTGCTGCAGTCCCACGACTGGCCGGGCAACGTCCGCCAGCTGCGCAACAATGTCGAGCGGCTGATGATCCTGGCGGGCGGCGAGCCGGAGGCCGTGATCAGCGCCAGCATGCTGCCGCAGGACGTGGGCTCGATGGTCCCGGCGATGCCGGCCGGCAACGGCGGCGAGCATCTCATGGGCATGCCGCTGCGCGAGGCCCGCGAGGCGTTCGAGCGCGAGTATCTCAAGGCGCAGATCAGTCGCTTCGGCGGCAACATCTCGCGCACCGCCGAGTTCGTCGGCATGGAACGCTCGGCGCTCCATCGCAAGCTCAAGGCGCTGGGGATGGATTGAAGGTCGTTTTTCGTCATGGCCGGGGCATAGCCGTTCGCTTCGCTCGCCTATGCCCGGCCGTCACCCCTTCCTTGAATGCCCCAGGACGTGGATGCCCGGCACGAGGCCGGGCATGACAGCGGAGAAAATGGATTTCCGAACATGTCCCGCATTGCCTACGTGAACGGCCGCTACCGGCCGCACCGAGACGCCGTGGTGCACATCGAGGATCGCGGCTACCAGTTCTCGGACGGTGTCTATGAGGTGTGCGAGGTCGCGGCCGGGCGCCTCGTCGATGAACGGCGCCACATGGAGCGGCTGCAGCGCTCGCTCGCCGAGCTGCGGATCCACCTGCCGATGACCCCCGCCGCGCTCAGCGTCGTCCTGCACGAGACGATCCGGCGCAACCGCGTGCGCGACGGCATCGTCTATCTGCAGATCACCCGCGGGGTCGCGCGACGCGACCATGCGTTTCCGCCGGCCGACACGCCGCCGTCGTTCGTCGTCACCGCGAAGAGCCTCGACCCGGCCCGCAACGAACGCATCGCCGCCGAGGGGATGGCGGTCGTCACGGTTCCGGACAACCGGTGGGCCCGGGTCGACATCAAGTCGATCTCGCTGCTGCCGAACGTGCTCGCCAAGCAGGCGGCGCGCGAGCGGGATGCCCGCGAGGCGTGGTTCGTCGATGCCAGCGGCTTCGTCACCGAAGGCTCATCCTCGAACGCCTGGATCGTCACCAAGGATCGCAAGGTGGTGACGCGGCCGGCCGATCAGGCGATCCTGCGCGGCATTTCCCGCACCGTGCTGCTCGACGTCATCCGTGCGCAGGGGCTCGTGCTCGAGGAGCGTCCCTTCACCGTGGCCGAGGCGGCAGCCGCCCAGGAGGCGTTCGTGACCTCGGCGAGCCAGATCGTCCTGCCGGTGGTACGGATCGACGGAAAGCCGGTGGGTCGCGGAGTGCCCGGTCCGGTCGCCGGGGCGCTCCGCCGGGAATTCCATCGTCACGCAGAATTTACTTAATAGATCAAAGTTTTAACGCCAGATCCGGATTTGCCGTACGGGGGCTTGCGCTGCACCGCAACGTGCCATCTAATGAGGGTGCCCACCTCGCGTCCGGCGGGCACATGGGATATCGGAGCCGGGCCGCGGGGTGACAAACACTCTCGCGAGGCAAAAGGGTCGCGCGAGCAAAAATTGGAACAAGGCCATGGCAGGCGACCGCGCACAGAACTTGCAAGATACGTTTCTCAATCACGTCCGTAAGGCAAAAATCCCCCTCACGATTTTTCTTGTCAACGGCGTCAAGCTGCAGGGTGTGGTGACCTGGTTCGATAATTTCTGCGTATTGCTGCGACGGGACGGCCACTCGCAACTCGTCTACAAGCACGCCATATCGACCATCATGCCGGGTCATCCGATCCAGTTGTTCGAAGGCGCCGAGGAGGCGCCCGCCGGAGAGAAAGTCTAGTTGGAGCCTCGCCGCCGCGACACGGGAAGTGATGCGCTGACCTCCCAGGGCGCGGCGACCGGCCGTGCGCTGGTGGTCGGGCCGTATCTGCGCGAGCGCGGCGCCGGCCGCGGCGCGGATGTCAGCGATCGCTCGCCTTCCGCACGGCTCGACGAGGCGGTCGGACTCGCACGGGCCATCGATCTCGACGTGGTCAACGCGGGAATCGTCTCGCTCGGCCAGATCCGGCCCGCGACCTATCTCGGCAAAGGCAAGGTCGAAGAGCTCGCCGGCTTGATCAAGACGCTCGAGGCCGGGCTCGTCGTCATGGACTGCGCGCTCTCTCCGGTGCAGCAGCGCAACCTGGAGAAGGCCTGGGGCGCCAAGGTGCTCGACCGCACCGGGCTCATCCTCGAGATCTTCGGCCGCCGCGCGCGCACGCGTGAGGGCACGCTGCAGGTCGAGCTCGCGCATCTCACCTACCAGCGCAGCCGCCTGGTGCGTTCATGGACCCATCTTGAGCGCCAGCGCGGCGGCTTCGGCTTTCTCGGCGGTCCGGGCGAGGCGCAGATCGAGACCGACCGGCGGCTGATCGCCGAGCGGATCGCAAAGATCGAGCGCGAGCTCGAAGGGGTGAAGCGCACGCGCGCGCTGCATCGCGCCAGCCGCAAGCGGGTGCCTTATCCGATCGTGGCGCTGGTCGGCTATACCAACGCCGGCAAATCGACGCTGTTCAACCGCCTGACGCGCGCCCGCGTCGTATCCGCCGACATGCTGTTCGCCACCCTCGACCCGACGCTGCGTGCGGTCGATCTTCCGCACGGGACGCGCATGATCCTCTCCGACACGGTCGGATTCATCTCCGACCTGCCGACGATGCTCGTCGTGGCCTTCCGGGCGACGCTGGAGGAGGTGATCGAGGCGGACGTGATCCTGCATGTGCGCGACGTCTCGCACGGCGATACCGAGGCGCAATCGAAGGACGTTGCGAGCGTGTTGCGCGAACTCGGCATCCCGCCCGAGGATGGCCGGCTGATCGAGGTGTGGAACAAGGTCGACCGCGTCGATGCCGCCGAGCGCGAGCGGCTCGAGAACCTGGTGCGCCGCCAGCCGGCGGAACACCGGCCGGCGCTGGTCTCGGCTGCGACAGGGGAGGGGATCGAGGGGCTGACTGGCCTGATCGAAGGTCGCCTCGCGCAGACTCGCATCGTGCTGGATCTCGATCTCGATCCGGCCGATGGGGCAGGGGCGAGCTGGCTGCATCGCAACGCCGAAGTGCTCGACCGGACGATGCGGGATGATGGCCGGCTTGCCATGACGGTGCGGGTCGATCCTGCCAAGGCCGATCTGGTGCGGACCAAATTCGCGGGCGCGGGCAGGGCCTGATCGCGCCGACTAATCTTTCGCCGCGCCCTTCTCCGCCGCCTTCGCGGCATCCCACAGCGCATCCATCTCGGCGAGCGTGGCCTCGCTCGGCGTCTTGCCGCGCTCCGCCAGCGCCTGCTCGATCCAGGCGAAACGGCGCTCGAATTTCCGGTTGGTCATCCGCAGGACCGCTTCCGGATCGGCATCGAGGTGGCGCGCGAGATTGACCACCGCGAACAGAAGGTCGCCGGTCTCGGCGGCTGTCTCGGCCTTGCGGCCCGCATCGAGCGCGGCCTCGATCTCGTCCGCTTCCTCGCGGATTTTCGCCAGCACCGCCCTGGGATCGTTCCAGTCGAAGCCGACCGCACCCGCCTTCTGCTGCAGCTTGAGCGCACGGGTGAGCGCGGGGAGGGCGGTCGGCACCCCGGCGAGCGCGCCCTCGGGCGCATGACCGCCGCGCGCGCGGCGCTCGGCCTTCTCTTCCGCCTTGATGCGCGCCCACAGATCCTTCACGGCATCGGCTGAGAGCCCGCGGCCGTCGCCGAAGACGTGCGGATGGCGGCGGATCAGCTTCCTCGTCAGTGTCTCGACCACGTCGGCGAAATCGAACGCGCCTTGCTCCTGCGCCATGCGGGCGTGAAACACCACTTGGAGCAGGAGGTCGCCAAGCTCCTCGCGCAGGTCGGCCAGGTCGTGGCGCGCGATCGCGTCGGCGACCTCATACGCCTCCTCGATGGTGTAGGGCGCTATGGTCGCGAAATCCTGCTCCAGGTCCCATGGACAGCCGCTGTCGGGCGTCCGCAGGGCCGCCATGATCTCGATCAGCCGATTGATGTCGCGGGCGGGTTTCATGCGGCCGCGAACCTAAAGCATGATCCCGGAAAGTGAAACCTGGGTTCGCAAGGTCGTGCGCGAAGGCACGTGAACGGCTGAGGGGCGTCGTCGACGACGGCGCCCTCCAGCCAAAACGAACGTTACGCGTCAAACCCGCACTTGAACGGCGGTCACTCCCGTGCGGCCCGCTCAGTGGCCGGTGCGATCGGCGGTACGGCTCGCCTCGAACAGGAACCAGACACGTCGCTCGGCCGCGTCGATGAAAGTTTCGAGCAGGCTCGTGGTGGCGACGTCCTCGTGCTTGTCGGCCACCTCGTGCGCCTCGCGCATCGAATGAACGAGCGACTTGTTGTCGTTCATGAGCTCGCGGAGCATTGCGAGGGGCGCCACGAAGCTCTCATCGTTGTCCGATATGCGCTGCAGCTTGCCGATCTCGCCAATCGAATGGAGCGTCATGCCGCCGATCTTGCGGACCCGTTCGGCGATGTCATCGGTGATCCCGAAAATCTGCTCGCCTTGCTCGTCGAGCATCAGGTGGTAGTCGCGGAAATGCGGACCGCTGATGTGCCAATGGAAATTCTTCGTCTTGAGGTAAAGCGCAAAGGTATCCGCCAGAACGGCGTTCATGGCGGCGGAAATCTCCTGGACGGCCTGGTCGGAAAGATCGGTGGGCGTATCGAGCGCCTCGGCGGCCTTGCCGCGCGGCTCAAGAGTGCGGACCTTGCTCATCAGAACTGCTCCTCGTGCTGGGGAACCGGCATTGCGCCGGTCATTGAGGACAACAAGCGCTGCGGGGGAACGTTCCGGCAGAACCCCGCGGCACGCCGGCACCGGATGTCACTGCGCCGACGCCACCGCGCGGATCAGGTCACGTGTTGACCGGCGCTCTGGGCCAAGGCCGCCCATAGCCGATTCGCATAAGACATATTATGGAATATCGATATATAGGCGGAAAAAACAGGGGTTTCGGCGTCCCGCGCGGCACTCGGCCCAAATCCGGGCTCATGGCCCGCCAGACCGCCGCGCAGCCCGGCTGTGGTGCGATTCCGGGCCGCTCAAGCGCCGTCGAGCATCACCGACAGGCCGTCATAGGCCGGTTCGACGTTGCTCGGCAGCCGCGCCTTGAGCGCGGCGTAATCGAGGTCGGCATGCAGATTGGTGAGGATGGCGCGCTTTGGCTTGAGCCGTCCGATCCAGTCCAGCGCCTGGTCGACGCTGAAGTGGCTGGGGTGAGGGCGATCGCGCAGCGCATCGACGATCCAGAGGTCGAGATCGGCCAGCAGCGGAATGCTCGCAGCGGGCAGGTCGACGAGGTCGCTGGAGTAGGCGACCGGACCGAAGCGAAAGCCGAGGGAAGGGATGTCGCCATGGTCCTGGAGGAAGGGCAGGACCGTGATGGTGCCGCCCTCCCCGGCCACGTCGACCGGCGTTCCCGGTGTGGCCCGGTGCTCATTGAGGATTGGCGGATAGTTGCTGCCGGGCGGCTTCACGAAGCAATAGTCGAAGCGATGATAGAGCACCCGCGAGGTCGTCTCATCCAGGTAGGCGTCGAGCTGACGGCGCGCGCCGATGAACAGCGCGCGCAGGTCGTCGATGCCGTGGGTGTGGTCGGCATGCTCGTGCGTGTAGAAGATGCCGTCGAGCCAATCGACGTTCGCATCCAGGAGCTGCTCGCGCAGATCGGGCGACGTATCGACCAGCACGCGCGTGCACTTGTCCGCGCCACGCTCGACCAGGAGCGAACAGCGGCGGCGGCGATTCTTCGGGTTCTTGGGATCGCAGGCGCCCCAACCGAGCGCCGGCCGCGGCACGCCGCCGGACGAGCCGCAGCCCAGGATGGTGACCTTGAGGCTCATGCGGCGGCGGCCGCGCTGCGCGGAACTTTGGAGAACAGGCGGAAGAAATTCTCCGTCGTCTGGGCCGCGATGTCTTCCAGCGCCACCCCGCGGGTCTGGGCCAAGACGCTCGCGGTCTCCACCACATAGGACGGTTCGTTGCGCTTGCCCCGGAACTTTCCCGGAGCGAGGTAGGGCGCATCGGTCTCGACCAGCACGCGGTCGACCGGCAGCTCGGCCGCGATCTCGCGCAGCGCCGTCGAATTCTTGAACGTCAGGATGCCGGTGAAGGAGATCGAGAGGCCGAGCGCGATTGCGCGGCGGGCAAGATCGCGGCCGCCCGTAAAGCAATGCAGCACAGCCGGGAAGGCGCCCTTCCCGCTCTCCTCCTCGAGGATGCGTGCGACGTCGTCATCCGCCTCGCGGGCGTGGATGACGAGCGGCAGACCGGTCTCGCGCGCCGCCGCGATATGGCGGCGGAACCCGCGCTCCTGGGCGTCGCGCGGGCTCAAGTCGTAATGGTAGTCGAGGCCCGCCTCGCCGATCGCCACCACCTTCGGGTGGCGCGTGCGTGCCACGAGATCCGCCGTCGTGATGTCGGGTTCCTCCTTCGCATTGTGCGGATGGGTGCCGACCGAGCAGAAGACCTCGGGAAACCGGTCGGCAATCGCGAGCAGGCCGTCGTGCTTGTCGACCCGCGTCGAGATCGAGACGATCCGGCCAATGCCGGCGGCGCGCGCACGGGCGACGACCGCGTCGAGCTCGTCGGCGAAGTCGGGGAAATCGAGATGGCAGTGGCTGTCGACAAGCATGGATCGGGGCCTCAGCTCGGCTTGTCGGTTGGCGGCTCGACGTAGCGGGGAAACACCGGCGCCGGTGCCGGGAGATGCCTCGCGAACGGAATGCGCTGCCCTGCCCCGAGCGTCGAAAATTCGCGCGCGCCGGGATGGATCGCGAGCAGATCCAGGAGCTTGCCGGCCGACTCGGGCATGAAAGGTTGGATCAGGATCGCGATCTGGCGCAACACCTCGGCGGTGACGTAGAGCACCGTGCCCTGGCGCACCGGATCGGTCTTGGCGAGCGCCCACGGCGCCTCGCCGGCGAAATAACGGTTCGCTTCCGCCACCACGGCCCAGATCGTGTTGAGCACCTGATGCAGCGCCTGGGTCTTCATCGCCTCGCGCGCTTTGCCGAGCATGCCGTCTGCCAGGCCGAGGATGGCCTCGTCATTGGGGCTGAACGCCGCCGGCGCCGGCAGCACGCCGGCAAAATTGCGCGCCACCATGGTGAGCGAGCGCTGGGCGAGGTTGCCGAGATCGTTGGCAAGATCGGCATTGATGCGCGCCACGATGGCTTCGTGGCTGTAATTTCCATCCTGGCCGAACGGGACCTCGCGCAGGAAGAAGTAGCGCAACGGATCGACGCCGTACGCATCGGCGAGCGCGAACGGATCGATCACGTTGCCGACCGACTTCGACATCTTCTCGCCGCGGTTGAACAGGAAGCCGTGCGAAAAGATGCGGCGCGGCACCGCGATGCCGGCCGACATCAGGAAGGCCGGCCAATAGACCGCGTGGAAGCGCACGATGTCCTTGCCGATCACGTGCAGGTCGGCCGGCCAGTAGCGGCGGAATTGCTCGCTGTCGGTGTCGGGAAAGCCGACTGCCGTGATGTAGTTCGTGAGCGCGTCGACCCACACATACATCACGTGCTTGTCGTCGCCCGGCACCGGAATTCCCCAGGAGAAGGTGGTGCGCGAGACCGACAGATCCTTGAGCCCTCCCCGCACGAAGCTCGCGACCTCGTTGAGCCGCTCGCGCGGCAGCACGAAATCGGGCACGCGGGCATAGAGCTCGAGTAGCTTGTCCTGATAGGCGGAGAGCCGGAAGAAGTAGCTCTCCTCCTCGACCCAATCGACCGGCGTGCCCTGCGGGCCGATACGCTGGCCCTGCTCGTCGAGCCGGGTCTCGCTCACATCGTAATAGGCTTCGTCGCGCACCGAGTACCAGCCGGAATATTTCGACAGGTAGATGTCGCCGGCCTCCACCATGCGCTCCCAGATCGCGGCCGAGGAGCGATAATGGCGCGGCTCCGTGGTGCGGATGTAATCGTCGTTCGAGCAGTTCATCCGCTGGACCATCTTGCGGAAGAGCTCGACGTTGCGGTCCGCAAGCTCGCGCGGACTGACGCCTTCCTTCGCGGCCGTCTGCAGCATCTTGACGCCGTGCTCGTCGGTCCCGGTGAGGAAGAACACGTCGCGTCCGTCGAGCCGCATGAAGCGCGCGATGGCATCGGTGGCGATCGCCTCGTAGGCGTGGCCGATATGCGGCACCCCGTTCGGATATGCGATCGCCGTGGTGAGGTAATAGCGGGGCCGCGATCCGGGCTCGACCGTCGTCTCACTTTGCGCCTGCGCCGTGCCGGCAAGCGTCGGCTTGCGCTCGGCGCCGACGTGGGGCTGGAGCGGTGCGGCATGATCTTGCGCCCCGCCCTGCCCCGCCTTGGCGCGCGGGCTATCAGGGCTGCGCGATGGGCGGGGCCGGTGGCTCGCCGCGGCCGTCGCCTTGGCGACGGATTGACGCTTGGGCGCGGCCTTGCGCTTGGCCGAAGCCTTGCGTTTCGACGCAGCCTTTCGGTTGCCCGCCGTCTTGCGCTTGGACGCAGCCTTCTTCGGCGCAGCCTTGCGCTTCAGGGCGGTTTTGCGCCGCGTGGCGGATTTGGCTTTGGACTTGCGCTTCGATCGGACGGCCATGGGGCACAGGTTCGCAAGATGGCGGGGATTGCCGGGCGCGCCCGGCACGAAGCCCGTTAGGTATCAACCGCCCGCGGCCTCGGCAAGCAAGCCGAACACGTTGAAAACCAGGGGCTTGCGCTCGAGATTGTAGGTCTCGGTGTCGCGCGCCGCACGGTTGAGATGGTCCCAGGCCTCGGCGACGCGTGCGAGGCGCTCCGGCTCGCTGGTGCGGTCGAGCCGCGCGGACAGCCAGTTGCGCGCGGTCTCGATGAAGATGTCGAACAGGTCATCCTCCCCGCGCTCCAGGCTCTCGCCCAGCGCATGCAGAGCGCGCGGGTCGGTCGCCGGCAGGCGATCGAGCAGCGCGATGACCTTGTCGCGCATCGCGAGTTGTGGGCCGCCGCAGAGCGCGATGGCCCGCGCCACGCTGCCGTCCGCCGCGGCTGCCGCCGCGCGCAGCGCCGTCTCGTCGGCCTCGCCGCCGAGCGCGGCCATGGCCGCGCCGACGATGTCCTCCTTGCCGAGCGGCCGCAGCATGAGACGGCGGCAGCGCGAGCGGATGGTCGGGAGCAGCCGGCCGGGCGCATGGCTCACCACCAGGAACAGCGAGCGCGGCGGCGGCTCCTCCAGGACCTTGAGCAATGCGTTGGAGCCTTCCGGGTATTTCAGCTCGTCGGCCGCATCGACGATGCAGACGCGCCAGCCCCCCTCCCCTGCGGTCGAACCGAAAAAGCCCACCGTGCGCCGGACCTCGTCGACCGTGATGACAGTGCGCAGCTGGCCGCTGTCGTTGACGCTGCGCTCCAGCACCAGGAGGTCGGGATGCGCGCGGCCGGCAATCCGGCGCGCGGCCGGGCTGTCGGGCGGCACTGTGAGGTCGGCCGCGCGTGCGACCTCCGGCGCGGCGGGATCGGGGTGGGTCAGCGCGAAGCGCGCCAGCCGATAGGCGAGCGTCGCCTTGCCGATGCCGGGGGGCCCGCCGATCAGCCATGCCTGCGCCACGCGGCCGCCGCGGTAGTCGGCGAGCAGGGTCTGCTCGGCCTCGGCGTGGCCGAACAGCACCGTGCTGGCGCGCGGATGGGGAACCTCGATCGCCCCGGACGATGACCGGCTCACGCGTCGATGTCCTCGAACGACATCGGTGCCGAGGCCGGATCCAGACGTGTGTTGACCGCCGCCCAGATGTCGTCCGCAATCCAGTCCACCGGGCGATCGGCATCGATCAGCACGCAGCGCCCAGGCTCGGCCTTCGCGATCTCGAGATAGGCCTGGCGCAGGATCGTGTGGAATTCGAGCGTCTCGGTCTCGAACCGGTCGGCCGGCGCACGCCCCCGGCGCTGCGCCGCGCGGGCGAGGCCCACCTTGGGCGGCAGATCGAGGATCAGGGTGAGGTCGGGCATCGTGTCCGCCGTCGTCAGGCGCTCGAGGGCGCGGATGAGTTTTGGATCGACCGATCCGAGAACCCCCTGATAGACCCGCGTCGAATCGATGAAGCGGTCGCAGATGACCCAGCGCCCTTCCTCGAGCCCGGGCCGGATGGTGGCGTTGACATGGTCGTCGCGCGCCGCCGCGAACAGGATGGCTTCCACCAGTGGCCCCAACGGCTTGGCGGCCCCCGACAGGAGCACGTGGCGCATGATATCGGCGCCCGCCGAGCCGCCGGGCTCCCGGGTCACCAGGACCGGAATGGCAAGCTGGCGCAGCCGATCGGCGAGCCGCCCAGCCTGGGTCGACTTGCCGGCCCCCTCCCCTCCTTCGAAAGTGATAAAGCGTCCGCGCATCTCGTTTGGTTATATCAAATCGCGCAACGCCCCGTCATTCCGGGGTCCCGGCAAAATCCACCGACATCTGCGCGGCTTATATAATTCCGCCGGCCTAGATCCGTTTCGTGCCCGAGAGGAACAGGCCGATGACGAACTCGGTCGCTGCGTCGAAGGCGCGGCGCGTCATCCCACCGGTCGCGACGCTTGCGCCGGCCTGCAGCGGAACCTCGAGCACCATGTTCTCTCCGCGCCAGACCCTGAGCTGGCCGATCGGCTGGCCCTGGTGAACCGGCGCGGGCACCGGTCCGGTATAGACGATGCGGGCCGTCAGCCGCTCGGTCGAGTCGCGCGGCATCAGGAGGCTGACCGCGCCGGTCGCCACGAGTGGCACGCTGCCTTGCGTCCCGCCAAACACCTTGGCCTCGCCGATGGCCTCGCCTTCGGCGAACAGAGAACGGTGCTCGAAGGCCTTGTAGCCCCATTCGAGCAGCCGCTTGCCCTCATTGGCACGCTCGGCCGCTGTTCTGAGGCCGTTCATGACCACGATCAGCCGTTCCCCGTTCTGCACCGCCGAGCCGACCAGGCCGAATCCGCCCTCATCGCTCGAGCCGGTGCTCAGTCCATCGGCGCCGATTCCCATCCCGAGCAATGGGTTGCGGTTCTGCTGGCGAATCCTGTTCCAGGTGAACTCCTTCTCGCCGTAGATCGGATAGAACTCCGGATAATTCAGGATGATATGGCGGGCGAGCTTCGCCAGGTCGCGCACGCTCATCACGAGGGTCGGATCCGGCAAGCCGGTCCCATTGGGGAAATACGACTTGGTGAGCCCGAGCTCGCGCGCCCGCGCCGTCATCATCTGGGCGAATTTGTCCTCCGATCCAGCGATG
This sequence comes from Xanthobacteraceae bacterium, assembly GCA_035764045.1. GTDB lineage: Bacteria > Pseudomonadota > Alphaproteobacteria > Rhizobiales > Xanthobacteraceae > JAVDCA01. Next base: position 30,568 of record DASTZX010000375.1, read on the forward strand.
CCTTCCGCAAGCGTAATGCAGGCGTCGTTGGCCGACTGAACGATCACGCCATAGAGCAGATCCTTGACCGCCACCTTGCTGTGGATCGGCGCAAACATGCTCGTGGTGTGTGAGGGCGCGCCGCCATGCCGCCAGGCGTATTCGCTGACGATGTATTCGGTATCGAGGCTGATGCGCCCCTGCTTGATCTCATTGAAGACCACCTCCGCCGTCATCAGCTTGGCGAGGTTCGCCGGCGGCATGAGCTGGTCGGCGTTCTTTTCGAACAGGATCGAGCCACTCTCGGCATCGACCAGGATGGCGGAAGGCGCGGCCGTCGCGATCTCGTCCTTCTTGGCGCCGGATGGACCTGGCGCGCCGAGCGCGGGCGCGATCAACGCGACGGCGAGCGCAACGAGCACGGCGATTCGCTGCGCGCGGCCGCGAATCCGACAGGGGTTGCCCCGCTGCAAGGGCATGATCGACGCGCTCCGATTGACGCGTGGCGTGCTTAGCAAGACGCCCGGCACCGAACAATGCCGCCAAAGGTCGCCCACACGTCGCCCAAAGGTCGCCGATCGACGCGGCTCTCGGTGTTCAAACCGACTCAATAAAGCCCGCGGCCGGTCATCACCGAGGGGGCGGGCGCGAACGCCGCGACCGCAGCGCCTTCATTCAGCTCGGCCAGCACAGGCGCCCTGCGGTCGGCTGGGAAGCGCGGCGCGGCGCTGGCGGTGCGTACCGCCCGCGGCCGGGCGGCGGCGACGGTTGCGCTCGCCGGCGCAGGCGGCGCCGCGCGCTGGTCATCGCCAAGGCTGTAGGGTCGGCCCGGCGGCAGCGGGACCTCGCCACGCCAGCTCTGCCCGCCGATATGCGGCATGAACGGTCGCGTGGAGGCGAGCAGGATCGGCGACGGGGCCGGTGCCGGCGTGCCCTGGCGCAGGGTGGCGAGCAGCACGCTGTCGTCGGAGCCCTCGAGCGGCGCGCGCGCGACGTATTCGACCCGCACCCGGGCGACGCCGTCGCCATGGAAATCGAGCAGCCGTGCCGCCTTCGCGGAGACGTCGATGATGCGGTTGCTGTGATAGGGTCCGCGGTCGTTCACCCGCACGATCAGCGACCGGTCGTTGCTGAGATTGGTCACCCGCACATAGGACGGCAATGGCAGCGTCGGATGCGCCGCGGTGATGCCGTGCATGTCGTAGATCTCCCCGTTCGCGGTCTCGCGGCCGTGGAAATCCTCGCCATACCAGGATGCGAGTCCCTCGGCGCGGTAGTGCGGATCCTCCTGGGGAACGTAGGTCCGGCCGCCGACCACATAGGGATTGCCGACCCGGTAGACGCCGCCGCCTTTTGGCACCGCCTCGCCGGGGCCGATCACGCGTGGGCTGGCGGCCACGCCGTAGCGTGGGTCGAGCCGGCCCAGTGCCGTGGGCGATGATGCGCAGTTCGCCAGCGCGCAGCACAAGACGGCCGCCACACCGGCGCGAATTGCGGCCCGCACGCCCCGCCCGGTTGGCACTTGCCCCATCGGTCCCCTGTTCACGCAACAACACCCCGGCGGCCGGCGAATGGCCGCTCAGGAAGGTCATCCATTGTGCGCCGTCGCTGAGGCCCTCCCCGGCCTCGACGATCCCCTCATTGCACCATACTCCGCTCCCGCCGCGGCTGGAACCGGGCGTGGCGTGGCATGGTAAACGAACCAAAAAGGGGAGGCGAAATCAGACCGTTGTGTGGCAGATGGGGAGAGCGGCTCACACCCGCGTGAAGTGTTGCGCGAATGCCTCACCCGGCCTCGAGGCCGGCATCTCGCCTGTCTAGGCGGTTCGCGAGCACACAATTTACGTCGAACCAACAGGCAGACGCAGTTTCTTCGTACCCTGCCGGGGCGCGGGCTATCCACATGCGAAAGTCGCGCTCCTGATGTGATCCGCGCTGTAGTTGAATCCTCCTCCCCTCTGCCGTATGGCTATGTGGAGGGTGGCGTATGCCGGGTGCGTGGAAAACGGTCATCAAGGGATCTGCCGGACTGCTGCTGCTGGCCGCGGCCATGCTGTTGGTGGTCGCGGGTCGAGACGTAGATGGGCTTTGGCGCTCGGTCGCGGAATTATCGCCAATCCGGCTAGCCGTCCTATGTCTTCTCCTCTCGGCGGGTGCGCTCCTTGCGGGACTGCGACTCAGGATTATCGCGTCCGACCTTGGGTTTCGGTTGTCCATTCGCGATTCCATCGCTGCGCTGAGCGTCGGGCAGATCGCCGGAGCTATCGCCTTTCAACTTCTCGGCCAGCTCATCGGCAGGAGTGCGCTGCTCGCGCGCCGGAAAGTGCCCTTCGCCGGGACAGCTTTGATGATGGGCTATGAACGTGCCGCGGCACTGTGCGCGTCCCTTCTGATTGCGATCGCTGGGGCGGTGTATCTGTTTGGCGACATACAGGTCACGCTCGGCTTGGAAGCCGCAGACCTCGTGAAGATTGGTATTGGCGTCGTGGCTGCAACGGCGGCCGGTGCGTGGCTCGTATGGGGCAGAGAGGCCGCTGATCTGATCCGGCAAATCCGACTGTGGCATGTGCTGCGATTCTTCCGAACGTTCCTGCTATCGCTTCTGGTCCAGTCAACGACGATGGCAGCATACGTTCTGTGCGCCGAGATAATCGCGCCGAGCATGTCCATTATGAACATCGCCGCGGCATCCGCCCTGGTGATGTTTGCGGCGAGCATTCCGATCAGCTTTGCCGGTTTCGGGCTGCGCGAAATGAGCGCTGTTTTAGCTCTGCAGCAAATCGGCATGACACCGGGTGAAGCCCTTGCGGTTGCGCTTGAGATCGGCACTCTGTCGCTGCTCGTAGTCGGCGCGCTCGCAGTGATAACGGCAAATCCCGTTGCCCAAAATTCCCCGCCTATCGAACTGGCGCACCCCACAGCGAAGGAATCATTCGACTATTCCAACGTGCTGGGCTGGGCGCTTGCGGTAGCCAGTGCAACGCTCGTTTTCTTTCAAGTCTTTCTCCCGACCAACAGCGGTCAGATCAATGTCAATCTTGCTGACCCGATC
>DASTZX010000376.1:0-32122 GCA_035764045.1 Xanthobacteraceae bacterium
GCTCCGGGCGCGTCGACTGCGATTGCCGGGAAAAGAACCGTGAAGCGGAGACCGACGACGACACCGACGATAAGGCAAATAGAAAGGGCGAGGAAGGCGGTCGTCGCCGAGACCAGCGATAGCAGCGATAATATCAGCAACAGCAGGCCCGGACCGAATGCCAGAACCGACAGCGCCAATGACCAAAACAGGAAGCGAAAGAAACGCGGATTGTGAGGTTCGATCAAGTATCGATCCGGCGCGTCACCAAGCAGAATGAATCGGTGCACTGCGACGAGAACGGGAGTCAACAACGCCGCCCGCACTATGCCGACTGGAATGCTGATCACGACTGCTGCGAGAACGCGTGGGAGAAAGTAATTTACGACGTGGATAAAGAGGATGATCAACAGCGCGAGCAGAAAAAGGCCGCGCAACGCCTGTGAGGCACGCAAGACGTCTTGATAGGCTACGACAACGGCTCGCCCTATTGGCAGGCGCCCAATGGCCATGACGATGTTCCTGCTCTTTTGACGGCAACACCTTAGCCCGAGAAAACTAACCGGCGGTGAGCCGGGTCAGCGCAAGTCTAGCGCACCAATTCCCGCATCGCCCGATCCAGTCCATCGAGCGTGAGCGGATACATCCGCCCGCCCATCAGCGTGCGCATGGCGCGGATCGACTGGGTGTACTGCCACTGCTCTTCCGGCACCGGATTGAGCCACACGCAGGCCGGATAGGTGCGCGTCAGCCGTTGCATCCACACTTCGCCCGCCTCCGGGTTCATGTGCTCGACCGAGCCGCCGGGCATCACGATCTCGTACGGGCTCATCGAAGCGTCGCCGACGAAGATGACCTTGTAGTCGTGCGGATACGTGTGCAGCACGTCCCAGGTCGCAGTGGTGTGGTCGAAACGCCGCCGGTTCTCCTTCCACACCCGCTCATAGAGGCAATTGTGGAAGTAGAAATGCTCCATGTGCTTGAACTCGGTGCGCGCGGCGGAAAACAGCTCCTCCGTGGTCTTGATGTGCCAGTCCATCGAGCCGCCCACATCGAAGAACAGGAGCACCTTCACCGCATTGTGCCGCTCGGGGCGCATGTGGATGTCGAGATAGCCCTTGTGCGCCGTCTCCTTGATGGTGTGGTCGAGGTCGAGTTCCTCGGGCACGCCGGTGCGGGCGAACTTGCGCAGGCGCCGCAGCGCGACCTTGATGTTGCGCGTGCCAAGCTCGACGTCGTCGTCGAGGTCCTTGAATTCGCGCTTGTCCCAAACCTTGACGGTGCGGAAGTTGCGGTTTCTCTCCTGCCCGATGCGCACGCCTTCCGGATTGTAGCCGTAGGCGCCGAATGGCGAGGTCCCCGCGGTGCCGATCCACTTGGCGCCGCCCTGGTGGCGACCCTTCTGCTCCGCGAGGCGCTTGCGCAGCGTGTCGAGCAGCTTGTCGAGGCCGCCCATCGCCTCGATCTGCTTCTTCTCCTCGTCGGTGAGATATTTCTCCGCCAGCTTTTTCAGCCATTCGGCCGGGATCTCGACCGTGACGGCATCCGCCATCAGCTCGAGCCCCTGAAACACCTTGCCGAACACCCGGTCGAACTTGTCGAGATTGCGCTCGTCCTTCACCAGCGTGGCGCGCGCCAGATAGTAGAAATCCTCCACGCGGCGCGAGGCGAGATCGGCCTCCATCGCTTCCATGAGCGTGAGATATTCACGCAGCGTGACCGGCAGGCCGGCAGCCTTGAGCTCATGAAAGAAGGCGACGAACATGGGGCGATCCTGTCGCTCCATCCTATAGCAGGCGGCCCTCCCGGTGGCATGGCTCGGCCTGCCGTCGCGACCACGGGCCGCGCGACGGCCCGCATCGCGGCAATGGACCGGGGCATCGGATTTCGGCGAAGATGGGGGACGGCAGAACCGCCGGGCAAACAGGGGGGAAAACGACCATGCGTCGACTGACGGCCTGGGTCGCCACGTGCACGATCGCCATCGGCGTCCTTGCGCCCGCATGGACCGCCCGGGCCGACGAGTTCCCGACCCGCCCGATCCGCATCATTGTGGGCTTCGGCCCGGGCTCAGGCGCCGACATCACGGCGCGCACCGTCGGCGCGCGGATGAGCGAGATCCTCCACCAGCCCGTGGTGGTCGAGAACAAGCCGGGGGCGGGGTCGAGCCTTGCGGCCGATTACGTCGCGCACGCCGCGAAGGACGGCTACACGCTGCTGATGGCGACCATCTCGCAGCCGATCAACGCCGCCGTGACGCCCAACCTCAACTTCGACTTCGTGAAGGATTTCACCCCGATCGTGCTGGTCTCGACCATCCCCAACCTGCTGGTGGTCTCCCCCTCGCTCGGGGTGAACACGGTGGGCGAGCTGATCGCGCTCGCCAAGGCCAAACCGGATGCATTGTCCTATGGTTCCTCGGGCGTCGCCACGGGCACGCATCTCGCGGCCGAGCTGTTCAAGGTGCTCACCGGCGTGAAGATGGTGCACGTCCCCTACGGCGGCAGCGCACAGGCTCTGACCGATCTGCTCGCCTCCCGCATCGACCTTCTGTTCACGCCGGCGTCGACGGTGATCCAGCACGTGCGGGACGGCAAGCTCATCGCGCTCGCCGCGACCGAGACCAAGCGTACCGCGATCGCGCCCGAGATCCCGACAATGGCGGAAGCCGGCCTGCCGGGCTTCGATACCGGCTTGTGGTTCGGCCTGCTCGCGCCCACCGGAACGCCGGCCCCCGCCATCGACAAGGTCTCCGCCGCCGTGAACGAGGCGCTCAAGTCCGAGGCCGTGGCCGCCGCGCTTCGCCCGCAGGGTATCGACCTGATCGGCGGCACGCCGGACGCCTTCGCGCGCTACATCGCAAGTGAGATGACCCGCTGGGACAAGGTCGCGCGCGCGGCCGGTCTCAAGAAATAGCGCCGGCGCGCTGGCGAATGATGGGAGGAGACACGATGATGAAGCTCCGTGCGATCGCCGCGCTCGCCGTCGCGGCCGTCTGGCTTGCCGCCGCGGCCGCACAGGCCGACGACTATCCGGCGCGTCCGGTGCGCGTCATCGTCGGGTTCACGCCGGGAGCGGCCGCCGACATCACGGCGCGCGTGCTCACCAACCGGATGAGTCAGATCCTCGACCAGCAATTCGTCGTCGAGAACAAGGCGGGCGCCGGATCGAGCCTCGCCGGAGACTATGCCGCGCATGCCGCCAAGGATGGATACACGCTGTTCCTCGGCACCTCCGCCAATCTCACCAATGCGGTGATCGCGCCTACGCTCGGCTTCGACTTCGTCAAGGACTTCGCCCCGATTGCACTCGTCACCACCGCGCCGGTGATCCTCGTCGTGCATCCGTCGCTGGGCGTCGGCAGCGTCCGGGACCTGATCGCGCTCGCCAAGGCGAAACCGGGCCAGATCCTCTATGCTTCGACCGGGGTCGGCGCGGCGCCGCACCTTGCCGGCGAATTGTTCAACGCGCGCGCCGGAATCAGGACCGTGCACGTGCCCTATCAGGGCAGCCCGCAAGCGGTCACCGATCTCATCGCGGGCCGCACCTCGATGATGTTCTCGCCCGCTTCCGCGGTGATGCCGCACATCAAGTCCGGGGCGCTCAAGGCCCTCGCCACCGCGGCTTCCCGGCGGCCGAGCATCGCGCCCGATCTGCCCACCATGGCCGAGGCGGGGGTGCCCGACTTCGACGCCAGCATCTGGTTCGGCCTGATGGCGCCGGCCGGCACCCCGCGGCCGATCATCGACAAGCTCGCGCGCACCGTCGAGGCGGCACTCGCCTCGGATGACACGCTGGCACGGCTCAAGGCCCAGGGTTTCGATCCGCTCGGCGGCGGCCCGGATGAGTTTGCCCGCACCATGGCGAGCGATGCCGAACGCTGGACCGTCGCCGCCCGGGCCGCCAAGCTGATCAAGTAGCGGATCGCGCATGACGAATTGCCGATCCCGGCTGCCGATCCGTTGTTCGGCTCCTCCCCGATCGCGAGAATTGATAGGGCGCCGCGTGTTTTCCTCCTGTCGCCGTCATGCTGTTGCCCTGATCTTGCCGCGCATAGCCGGCGCGTGAGAACGGGATGAAGAACCGGCGACCCAGGGTTGCTCGGCAAGGATCTATGATGCGCATCCTCACCCTGCATGGCTTGGCGGTCGCCTTGATCGCCGCCGTTGTGCTGCATGGCGGCCCGACGGCCGCACAGGAGCCCTCACCCGAGGCTCCCGGGACCGCGCTGCAACCCTCCCCCGCGGCCCCGGAGACCGCGACGGACGTGCGCATCTCCTGGGAGGTGCGCAATCGCTTCCGCCTGTTTCGCGACGAGAAGGACTTCAACCGCCACCTCGCCGCCACGAGCGGCCGGACGATCCTCGCCGCCGAGCAGACGCTGGCACAGGAAACAGACGGCCGCGGCTGGGCCCGCGATATGGTGACCCGTCTGTGCCTCGACGGGGCCGGCCGCATCCTCGAAACCTGCGTCCGCGACGGTGTGCGCGAATCCTATCTCGCGCCGGTCGACCATCGTGTCTCGGTGCGGCTCACCGGCACGGTCCCCAGCGACGCGACCTGCGCGTGGTCGTTCGACGGCGGCGAAGGACCCCCGCAGACACTCACCGCACCCTGCGGTGAGGGCGTTAATCTGCGCGCGACCGCGGGCAAGACCACCGCAGTCACGGTCGACATCGCCAGCCCGAACGGACCGACGCGCCGTGCCGCCGGCGCGATCGCGGTGCGCGACCTGCTGATCGCGGGGCTCGGGGACTCCATCGCCGCAGGCGAAGGCGATCCGGACCGTCCGGTCGCGCTCGCCGATGATGGCTTCTGCTTCCGCCGCTTCATCGCTACTGGGCGTTCCGAATATTTTCGGCCCGGTCGCGTCGGCTTCAGCGGCGACAAGGCGTGCGACACCGGACGTGATCCCGGCACCGGGATGAGCGAATGGGCGCGGCTGTCCGCGCGCTGGTTGTCGTCCCCCTGCCATCGCTCGCTGTACGGTTATCAGCTGCGCGCGGCGCTCGGCCTCGCGATCGAGAACCCGCATGTGGCGGTGACGTTTCTTCCCCTCGCCTGTACCGGCGCCACCATCGAGGTGGGCCTCTTCGGCGCCCAGGCGGCGCGTGAGCTCAACTGCGGTGGCAGCACCGCCTGCCCGACCTCGATCCCGGGCCAGCTCGGCCAGCTTCGCGACATTCTCGCTCGGGCCCGCCGCGCCCAGCCCGGCCGTGCCCTCGATCTCATCTTTCTCACGATCGGGGCGAACGACATCTATTTCTCCGGTCTCGTCGCCGACGTGATCATCGAGTCGACCGCCGAGCGGGTGCTCGCCCGGCGCAGCGGCGTGATTGCGACCGTCGAGGAGGCACAAGCGGCGCTCGACAGGAGCTTGCCGGCGAATTTCGCCAGGCTGCGCGCCGCGCTCAAGCCGCTCATAGGTGGCCGGCTCGACAAGGTGGTGTTCACTTCCTATGCCAATCCGGCGCTCAGCCCCCAGGGCGGGCCCTGCAGCGGAGGCCGCGACGGTTTCGACGTCCACCCTGCCTTCGCGGCCAATGGCGAGCGGCTGCGGCAGACTGCGTTGTTCGTTCAGAACCGGTTTCTGCCCGCCATCAAGGCGCTCGCGACCTGCACCGGCGGCGCGAACTGTGCAACAAGCGACGCGATGTCGTTCGCCGACCAGCATCAGGCGGCGTTCGCCGATCACGGACTCTGCGCACGCGCCGATACCGACCCCGACTTCGACCGCGAATGCTTCTCGCCCGACGGAAAGAGCTTTGCCGACAATCCCGTCGACGGGGCGACGGACCCCATGGCCTGCGACATGCAGGCGAGCGAATTTCGCGCCTATGCGTCGCGCGCGCGCTGGATCCGCACCGCGAACGACAGCTACTTCGCGGCCATGACCTTTCCGGAGGGTGCATCGTCGATGCAGCCCGCCGATCTGCATGACGCGACCTGGGGGATTCTCTCAGCCGTCTACGGCGGTGCGATCCATCCGACCGCGGAGGGCTATGCCGCCATGGCCGATGCGGCGCTCGCCACCGCCCGCTCCGTGCTGCAGCTCGGTCCGGCCACGGAGGCGATCACCGAAGCGCCGCTCGCCCCGCCGTCGCCGCAAGGCCCGCCTGCCTCGATCGGGGCATCCGACGCGCCGTACGTCCCAGCGCCTCCGCCGCGGTGAGCGCGGATCAGCTCACCCCGAGCTTCTTCTGCAGGCTGGTCGATGAGGTGGTGTACTGGAACACCAGCCGCTTGTCCGGATAGACGTAGTGGTAGGCCTTCTGCGCCATCAATGCGCCTTCGTGGAAGCCGCAGAGGATGAGCTTGAGCTTGCCCGGATAAGTGTTGATGTCGCCGATGGCAAAGATGCCCGGCACGTTGGTTTCAAACGACTCGGTCTCGACCGGGATCAAGTCCTCTTCCAGCTTGACCCCCCACTCGGCGACCGGGCCGAGCTTCATGGTCAACCCGAAGAAGGGCAGCATGGCATCGCACTCGACCGTGTAGGGCTCGCCCTTGTCGGGCTTGGCGTGCGCCGCCGTGATCTGTCCGGCGTCGCCGACCAGCGCCGTAACTTGACCGAGCTTGAAGTCGACCTTCCCATCGGACACCAGCGCCTTCATTTTGTTGACGCTGTCCGGCGCAGCGCGGAACTGGTCGCGCCGGTGCATGAGCGTGACGCGCTTGGCGATCGGCTGCAGGTTGAGCGTCCAGTCGAGCGCGCTGTCGCCGCCGCCGACGATGAGCAGCCGCTTGTCGCGGAACCTGTCCATCTTGCGCACCGCGTAGAACACCGAGGTGCCCTCGTAGGCCTCGATCCCCGGCACCGGCGGACGCTTCGGCTGGAACGAGCCGCCGCCGGCTGCGACCACCACGATCTTGGTCTCGAACACCTTGCCGGCGTCGGTCTTCACCCGAAACAGCGGATCACCGATCTTCTCCACCGTCTCGACCATTTCACCCAGATGAAAAACGGGATCGAACGGCTTGATCTGCGCCATCAGAGCCTCGGTGAGGCCATGGCCGGTGACGTAAGGAATGCCCGGAATGTCGTAGATCGGCTTCTCGGGATAAAGCTCGGCACACTGGCCGCCCGGCTTGTCGAGGATGTCGATGAGGTGGGTCTTCATGTCGAGAAGGCCAAGCTCGAACACGGCGAAAAGGCCGCATGGCCCCGCTCCGATGATCAGCACGTCGGTCTTGATGGGTTCGTTCACAGCTCGCATCACTTTCGCTATCCCTTGCAAACGTGTCTTGGCCCGGGCGCCTGCAAAACGCAGGCGAGAACGCCCGCAATTGGCGCGCCGGGAACTCCCGGCCGGCATTTATCCCGGGGATTGTCTAGCCGGGGCGACGGCGCGGGGGAAGAGGTCCACCCGGACCTCCGAGGCGGCGTTCAGGCCGACGGCCAAGCTCTCGATTCCAAAGCAGAAATAGCGCTCGCCCAGGCTCGGGCCGAGGCGCCGCCTAGGCCTGCCGCTCCGGCACGGTCACCACCAGGCCGTCGAGCGCTTCCGTCACCTTGATTTGGCATGACAGTCGCGAGTTCGGCCGGACGTCGTAGCCGAAATCGAGCATGTCCTCCTCCATCGGCGAAGGCCCGCCCACGATCTCGCGCCATTTCTCGTCCACATAGACATGACAGGTCGCGCAGGCGCAGGCCCCGCCGCATTCCGCCTCGATGCCCGGAACACCGCTGCGGATGGCCGTTTCCATGACGGTTGCACCGACCTCGGCCTCGACGGCGTGCGGCGCGCCGGCGGCATCAATGAATGTGATTTTCGGCATGAGATGACGCGCGCTTGCGGGGAACCGCCGCCGGCCCTTCCGGACGGCCGCGCCTCCTATATAGGCTCGCGGCAGGCGGCGCCAGTGCACCGTACCCATCGAAATCGGCTTTCGTCGGCGGCAATTTCGCCCGGCACGCGCGGCGGGAGCGTCCCGCAGCGGCCGTTAGCGTCAGACCGTGTGCAGAATATCCGCGATCGCGGCGCGGGTTTCGGCCGCGGCCATGATGAGCGCGGCCACCGCGCTGGCAAGATCGGCCGGACCAGCCCCCTCCACTGCCTCGGCGGCCCGCGCCATCGGCCAGGCGCCCACCCCGCGTGCGGAGCCTTTCAGCGTGTGCGCGAGCGCCGCGACACCCGGCGCGTCCAGAGTTTCCATCCGGGCCATCAAGAGCCCGACCTGCTGGTCGAACAGCGTCAGGACCTCGTGCTCGAGGCCGTGGTCGCCCAGTGTCATGCAAAACAGGTGCTTGAGATCGATCGGCGGCTCGCCCTTCGGCGGCGTTGCCGTCCGCTCGGCCGTGTGAGGCCGGCGTTGCTGTTTGGTCGCCATCCCGGAGATTCTTTTTGTAGGTACGCTGACGACCAGCGTAGGGCGAAGTCGCCAACACGCGGTAAATGCCGTGCGGGATGGTTAAAAAATTCGCGGGCCGATCCGGTCCTAACTTGTCTTGCGGTCCGGAGTGCGACCGAGCAACCGGTATCCGGCCGCTGTCAGCCGGCACACCAGCCAATCCGGCTTGATCGGATTGAGCGTCCAAGGCTCGGCCCAACCGTGGGCGATGCAGGCCTCGATCGTCTTTTTCGGGACTTCACGTCCCTCGCGATCGAACAGCGGAAGTTTTCCACCCGGTTGATCGAGCCCGCGCTCGAGATAGTGGCGCTGAGCGACCGTCGGCCGCATTCCGGGGGCGCTGTGGACATCATCGGGCGACGACGAAGGCTGAGCAGCTTCATCCAACGCTTTGCTCACGCTCGCCGATTCCCGATTTTCCGCAACCGTATCCATCGTGCCACACCTGTTAAGGATGATTAAAAAGTGGTTACCAATTTGGTTTATTTGGCTGCGCCCTCTAGTTAGGATGATCGCGGGTAGGGACTCCAGCGGCCAGCAGTGTCGTCAGCGGCTGACGACCGACGATTACAACCCCGTGGTACGACGGCAAGTCGTCCACGAGGGCTCGGCCCTGGTTAGCGTAGGACGAGGCGACGACCGCGATGGCCAACAATCCGAAGAAATCCCAGGATCCAACCGAGGTGGCGCTCACCGCGATCCAGGATGCCCTCGAAATTCGCGGTGGCGAGCCGCGCAAAGGCCTCGTCGCCCAGCGTGAACCGTCGGATGACGATCTGTTCGTCGATCCGCCCGCTGCTCCGGCGCGCGACGAACGGCCAGGGCGCGCCGCCAATCTCCCCGCCAACGATGACCGCGCCAATATCGGGCACGTCCTTCAGTCGCTGCAGCGCCGCCCGACACGGACGCCCTATGTCATGGCCGCATTGTTCTCGGCCGCCTGGGTCGTTTGCGCGCTCGGGCTTGCCTACGGCTACGAGGGCGCGTTCGCGACGCTCATGGCGCGCGGCGCGACCGCCACCCCCGTTGTGTTCGGCCTGGTGGCCGGTTTCTTCGCGCCGATCGTGTTCGTCTTCGTCCTCGCCCTGATGCTTGCGCGCTCGCAGGAGCTGCGCCTGATCTCGCAGTCGATGGCCCAGATCGCGGTGCGGCTCGCCGAACCCGAGACGATCGCCCACGAATCCGTCGTCAGCATCGGCCAGGCCGTCCGCCGCGAGGTGGCCGCGATGGGCGACGGGGTCGAGCGCGCCCTCGCGCGCGCAGCCGAGCTCGAGGCGCTGGTCAACAACGAGGTCACCGCGCTGGAGCGCGCCTACAATGACAACGAGTTGCGCGTCCGCACCCTGCTCGACGGGTTGGCCTCCCAGCGCGAAAGCCTGGTCGCTCAGGCCGAACAGGTCCGCACCGCCATCACCAATGTCCATCGCGATCTGTCGCACGACATCAATTCGGTGAGCGAGACCGTCGCTGACCGGGTCAACGAGGCGGCGCAGCGCATTGCCCGGTCCCTGTCCGAGAAGGGCGAGCACATCAAGTCGGCGCTCGATCAGGCGGGCGGCTCGATGGTCGACTCGCTCAGCGATCGCGGCGGCGAGCTGCTCGACCGGCTCGAGCGCACCAGCCGTGAGACCACCGCGGCGATCGAGACGGCGACCGACCGGCTCACCTCGAGCCTCAATTTCAAGACCGACCACGTCAGCGAGGAGTTCGTCGAGATCGCGACCAACATACAGCAGATGATGTCGTCGCGGTTCGACCGGGTCGCCGACGGCTTCGCGCAGAAGTCGGCCTCAATCGTCGACCTCATGGAGACGCGGTCGCGCGCGCTCACACAGACCATCGTCGAGACTTCCAGTCACATCGCGGAGACGATCGCCACCCGCGCCGAGGAGGTGAACAGCACGCTCAAGTCGACCGGCGACTCGATCGTCCTCGATCTCAGCCTGCGCGGCGGCGACATCGTCTCCAAGCTCGAGCAGACCGGCGTCAACATCACCGACACCATGATCGCCAAGAGCGATAAGGTCACGCAGGCCTTCCGGGAGAGCGGCGAAGCGCTCGCCGGCACGATCGGGGCGCGCGGTGAAGCGGTGCACGAGATGCTCTCGCAACGCCTGCAGGCGTTCGAGGAGATGTTCAGGCAGGGCGGAGCCGAGCTCGCCGAGCGCATCGGGCGCGACTCGTCCACGCTCGGCAATCTCGTCACCCGCCACATCACCGAGTTCGACCGGACGGTGCGCACCTATGGCGGCGAACTGGTCGAGCGCCTGGGCCAGCGCACGCAGGATCTGCAGGAGGCGATGAAGACCTATCTGGACGGCTTCGACGGCCGCGTGAGCAGCAAGGCGCTCGAGATCACCACCTCGCTCGACAGCCGCCTCGGCCGCTTCCAGGAGGCGCTCGACAGCCGGTCGCAGAGCCTCAATGACGCGCTCTCCACGCACGTGATGGAGATCGCCAAATCGGTGGCCGATGGCGGCAAGGAGATCGTAGGCGCCCTCGACAAGCGGATCGTGGACGCCACCGAGACGATGTCGGCGCGCGGTCAGCAGCTGACTGACACCCTGGATGCCCGGATCAATGACGTCGACAAGGCCCTGGGCGCCCGCGCCACGCAGGTTGCAGATACCATCGAGACGCGTATCGGCAGGTTCGAGGAGCTGCTGCTCGGCCGGGCAGAGACGGTGACGCGCGAGATCGAGACCCGCAGCAAGACCGCCGCCGATCTGCTCAACAGCCGGATGGAGCTGCTCAGCCAATCGGTGAAGACCAACACCACCGAGGCGGTGCAGGCCCTGCAGGGCGTGACCCACGCGGTCACCAGCGCCGCCAACGCGTCGAGCGCGAGCATGCGTGCGGCGGCCGGCGAGGTCGAGCGCAGCCTCACGTCGGTGTCGACCGGTGTGACCACCGTGCTCAAGCAGAACGCCGGCGAGGTCGAACGCACCCTGCTCGGCGTGGGCTCGGAGGTGGCCCGTAATCTGGTCGCGCGCGCGGACGAGATCGCGGCCGCGGTCGGCAGGCGCTCGGGCGAGCTCACGAAGGTGCTGGACGACAAATCGGGCACATTGCTCGCGGGCATCTCTGCGAAGGCCGAGGAGATCGCCGGCCACATCGGCCGCGTCACCGATACGGCCCTGCAGTCGATTCAGTCGAAGGCTCTCTCTTTCACCGGAACCATGCTGGACAATTCGTCCGAGCTCGCCCGCATCATCAATGACGCCGGCGTTCATGCCGCCGAGAACGTCAACCGCACGATGAAGGAGCTGCACGACAAGACGCATGCGGCGGTCGAGCAATCGCGCCAGGTCGCGAGCGTCACGGTGGCCGAGATCCTCGAGACCCATGGCATGCTGCGCTCCGACGGCACCACCATGTTCGAGCGGCTGCGCGAGGGGACCGTCCTGCTCCGGCAAGTGCTGAGCGGCGCCCAGGACAATCTGGGTTCTATCGAGCACCTGCTCTCCACCCGGGTCACCGAGTTCGTCGCGACGATGAACCAGCTGCTCGAGCGCACCGACGGCACGACCAGCAAGATGGACGAGCATATCGGCTCATTCTACGTGCTCACCGGCAAGACGCTGGACGACCTCACCACGTTGGCGGTGAAATTCGACAGCCACGGCCGCGCGCTCGCTCAGGCAGCCGAATCGGTGGAGGCAAGCAACCGACGCACCGACGAGTCGATCGAATCCCGCCGCGCCAGCATCGAGTCCCTCGTTTCCGGCCTCGACACCCGCACCGCCGATATCGATGCACGACTCCGGCGCTTCTCCGGCCTACTGGACGAGTCGCTCCAGGCAGCGGAAGCGCGCGCGCGCGACATCGCGCGTCTGGTCGCCGACGCGACCGCGGATGGCACGCGCGCTGTGGCCGAACATCACGAAGCCGTGCGCCTCTCCATCGAGCAGGAGCGCGTGCGCACGGGCGACTCCCTGCGGGCCGTCTACGAGCAGGCGACCAGCGAAGCGCACATGCTCTTCCGCGAGAACGCGGCCCAGGCCCAGAACATGCTGCAGCAGGCGAAGGACCGTTTCGCGGATACCGTCTCCGGCCTCAAGCACATGGCGTCGGAGATGCAGCGGGAGCTCGAAGCGACGCGCCAGGAGCTGCGCCGCGGCATTCTCGAGCTGCCGCAGGAGACGGCCGAGAGCGCCTCGCAGATGCGTCGGG
The DNA here is from genome assembly GCA_035764045.1 of Xanthobacteraceae bacterium. GTDB lineage: Bacteria > Pseudomonadota > Alphaproteobacteria > Rhizobiales > Xanthobacteraceae > JAVDCA01. The sequence goes on from DASTZX010000376.1 coordinate 12,505, forward strand.
TGATCGTCGATCAGATCGAGGCGCTCGCCGAGCTCAACCGCATCGTCGCCCGCCACGGCCGCGGCATGGACGCACAGCAGCCTGACTCCGCTCGCCGCGCCCCTCCCGAGGAATCGGTGGTGGTGAGCATGGGGGGCCGCGGCACCCGTCCGGCCGCCCGCACCGACATCACCGGCTCGCCGGTTCCCTCCACGCCGCCCCCGACCGCCTTCGCACCGCGGCGTGCGGAGGCACCCTCGCTCAGCCCCTCGGCACCCAGCGGCCCCACTTTTTCCGGCGGCCGGGGCAGCAGCGGCTGGCTCACCGACCTGTTGAGCCGCGCCTCGCGCGAAGACATGCCGCGCGCCGACGACCGGCCGTCGCTCCGCCCCGACGACCGGGCGATGCGGCCGGACGACCGCTCCGCCCGCAACACGATCGAGTCGCTCGACTCCCTCTCGGTCGACATTGCACGCATGATCGACCACGCCGCAGCGACCGATCTGTGGGACCGTTACAATCGCGGCGAGCGCAACGTGTTCACCAAGCGGCTCTATACGTTGCAAGGCCAGAAGGCGTTCGACGAGATCAGCAAGCGCTACCGCGCCGACCGCGAGTTCAAGCAGACGGTGGACCGCTACATCGGCGAGTTCGAGCGCCTGCTGGAGGAAGTCTCGCGCGACGACCGCGGACAGGTGGTGGCTCGCACCTATCTCACCTCGGAGACCGGCAAGGTCTACACCATGCTGGCGCACGCGGCCGGCCGGTTCGACTGATCCGCCCCGGACAATGCGAGGATCGAAGGGCGCGCCCACGGCGCGCCCTTTTCGTTTCCGGCACAGTCCCGATGCGCCGGGACGGCGGGAATAAGCCGTTGCGAGCGGGGTTGAGGCGGGAGACACTTCGCGTGCGAATGCGCGTATGCCAATGCCGAACCATCTTGGGAGGAATGGAATGTCTCGCATCGACACCACGCTCGCGGCCGTTGCCCTCATCGCCATCGCGCTTCCCGCCAGCGCTCAGGCCCAACAGCCGGCACAGCCGCCTTACGCCACCACCAAGGTCGAGGGTACCGACAACGTCTACATCTTCCGCTACGGTGGGCATCAATCGATGTTCGTCGTCACCAAGGCGGGCGTGATCGCAACCGACCCGATCGGCGAGCGCCGCCCGGCCGCGAAGGCCTATATCGAGGAAATCCAGAAGATCACCAAGGGGCCGATCAAGTACGTGATCTACAGCCACAGTCATTTCGACCACATCGCCGGCGGCCAGCCGTTCAAGGATCTCGGCGCAACCTTCGTCGCACACCGCAATGCCAAGGCGCGCATCGCCGCGCTCAAGCCCACCGATGTCGTCATGCCCGACGAGGTGGTCGACACCAAAAAGACCATCACCCTTGGCGGCACGACGCTCGAGCTCGTCTATGTCGGCAAGAATCATTCCGACAGCATGCTGGTGATGCGGCTGCCCAAGGAGAAGATCATCTTCACGGTCGACTGGATCCCGATCAAAGGCATCCAGTTCCGCGGCATGGCCGACACCTATGTGCCCGACATCGAGGAGGGCCTGAAAAAGGTGATCGCGATGGATTGGGAGAAGCTCATCCCCGGCCATCCGGGACCTGGCGGCGCCCAGACCGGCACCAAGGACGACGCTCGCAACGAGCTCGCCTATCTGCAGGACCTTTCCGCCGCCGTGAAGAAGGCGGTCGCGGACGGCAAGAGCTACGCCGACGCCCAGAAGGAGATCAAGCTCCCCAAATACGAGAGCTGGCCCAGCTACGGTGCGTTCCTGCCCATGAACGTCGAGCGCTACTACGACTATTGGAATCGTGGAATCTGAAGCGCTCGAGCTCGGTGAAGCCGAATACCGACGGCTAGCGAGCGGAGACTATCTGCTCGCTAGTCGCCGGCGCGTCATTGCCGCTTCGCCTTGGCGTCGGTCGTGGTCGTGGTCGCGGTGTTCGCCCCACCGAACAGCAGCCGGCTCGGGTTGTTGTCGATCCCGCGCACCGTTCGCTCGAGCTCGGCGAGCGTGCGCCGGCCGTCGACCGCGAGCTTCTCCCATTCACGCAGTCCGCTGTTCGAGAAGCGCGACAGCCCGGTCGCGATCTCGGCGGTACGCGCGTCGAGATTGTCCGCCGCCGCCTTGATCGCCCGGGCCGCCTGGGCGATGTCGCCCGGCTGCCCGGCGCCGCCGCCGATCAGGCCTTCGGCGCCGGCGAGGATCCGGTCGATGCGCTCCGAATTGGTGGCCAGCGTCTGCGAGAACAGCTCGATGTTCTTGAGCGCGGCCTTGAGCACCGCCTCGTTGTCGGAGACCAGCGCGTCGATCCTCCGCATGGCATCGCGCGCCGCCTGCGTCACGTCCTGTGCGACGGCAGCATCTGCGGTCAATGTCGGCGGGCTGCCGGACGGCGGCGGCGCATTCTGCGATCCTCCCCGCAGCGCGATCGACGCCGTGCCGGTGACACCCTGGTAGTCGAGGCTCACCGACGTGTCGGCGCGCACCGCCACGCTCTTCTCGATGGCGACCACTGCGATGACGGCACGCGGCGACGACGGATCGAGCTTCAGCGCGGTCACCTCGCCGACCCGGATTCCGTTGAACAGCACCGCGCCGCCGGTGCGCAGGCCCGAGACTGAACCTTCGAAGACGATCCGGTACGTGGCGCGGTCGCCGCCGCCGCCGATCGTGTCGAACCAGTACACGAAGCCGAATGCGCCGAGCAGCACGGCCAGCGTGAACAGGCCGATCAGCACGTGGTTGGCTTTCGTTTCCATCGCCAAGCGTCTCCGATTAGGCGGCGCGCGCGCCGAGGCGCGCACGCTTCCCGCGAAAATACGACTTCACCCAGGGATGCTCCGAGGCGAGCATCGTCTCGATCGAACCTTCCGTGATGACCCGGCCGTCGCCCAGCACCGCGATCCGGTCGCAGACGGCGTGCAGGCTGTCGAGGTCGTGCGTGACCATGAACACGGTCAGACCGAGCGTGCGCTGCAATGTACGGATCAGCTCGTCGAAGTCGCCGGCGGAAATCGGATCGAGGCCGGAGGTCGGCTCGTCGAGGAATACGATCGGCGGATCGAGCGCGAGGGCGCGTGCGAGCGCGACCCGCTTGGTCATGCCGCCTGACAACTCGGACGGATGCTTGTCGCAGACATCGGGCGGCAGTCCGACCATGGCGAGCTTGGCGAGCGCAATCTCATCGAGCAGGCGGCGCGACAGCCGCAGGTTCTCGCGCATCGGGAACTGCACGTTCTGCCGCACGGTCAGCGAGGAGAACAATGCGCCGTGCTGAAACAGGACGCCCCACCGGCGCTCGACGGCGCGCCGCGTGCTTTGCGGCGCGGCAGCGGGATCGATGCCGTCGACCTCGATCGAGCCGGCGCGGCGCGGCACCAGGCCGATGATGGTGCGCATCAGGACGGATTTGCCGGCGCCGGATGCGCCGACCACCCCGAGGATCTCCCCGCGCATGACGTCGAGCGAGAGCCCCGCGAGCACCGGCGCGCCGTCGAAGCCGACCTCGAGGCCGCGCACCCGAACCACGATGTTGCTGGCGGCCATGGCGCTCATATCCCGATCGCGGCGAAGAACATCGCCAGCAGCCCGTCGAGCAGAATCACGAGGAAGATCGACTTGACCACGGAGTCGGTCGTCTTGCGGCCGAGGGACTCGGCGCTGCCTTCTACGGCGAGCCCCTGCACGGCGGCGATGACGCCGATGATCAGTCCCATGAACGGCGCCTTGATCAGCCCGACCGCGAAATCGTTGAGATCAATCGCCTCCCGCAGCCGGCCGAGAAATACTTCCGGGCTCATCCCGCCGTAGAGCCAGCACATCAATCCGCCGCCGTAGAGCGCCGCGATCGCGCCCAGGAAGGTCAGGCACGGCAGCGCGACGGCGAGCGCGAGCACGCGCGGCAGCACCAGCACGTCGACTGGATCGAGCCCCATGGTGCGCAGAGCATCGATCTCCTCGCGCATCGTCATCGCGCCGAGCTCGGCCGTGCATGACGAGCCCGAGCGGCCCGCCACCATGATCGCAACCATCAGAACGGCGACCTCGCGCAGCACCAGAATGCCGATCATGTCGACGACGTAGAGGTCGGCGCCGAACTGGCGGAAATGAAACAGGCCCTGTTGCGCCAGGATGCCGCCGATCAGAAACGTGATGAGCAGCACGATCGGCACCGCGCGCCAGCCCATCCGGTCGATCTGATTCACCATCGAGGTGAAGCGGAACGTCCGCGGGCGCAACACCGCGCGTCCGGTCGCCGCAACGAGCGCGCCGAGCATCGCTGCCATGGCCGTCATGTCGCGGCCGATCTCGCCGACGTTGCGCCCGACCGTGGCCAGCGCGGCCGCAACCGGAGACGCGCGCGTCGGCGTCGGCCCAAGGCGGTTGGCCTCGCCGGCCTGCCGCACCAATCCGCGGTAATGCTCCGGCAGCCCGACCACCCTCGCCTCGCCCCCGGCGGCTGCGAGCCCTCGCACCAGCCGTTCCAGGAGCCAGGCGCCGAACGTGTCGAGCCGCTCCACCCGCGCCATGTCGATGTCGGCGCCGGCGCCACGCTGATGGCGCACGATGACGCTTTCGATCAAGCCTTCGAGTTCGCCGGCCCGCTCGGCCGTCCACGCTCCGCCGGCGCTCAGTGCCAGCCGGCCGTCACGTCGCGCGGCCTCGAGCAAAGCCACCCCGTTCACGCCGTCAGCTCCCGCAATCAGGATCGATCGGCCCTCTGCCGACCGGGCGCCCTTGCGGGCGCAAGAGTCCGTTCACCATAATCGTGGCCCATCCTAGGCCCGTTCGAGTTTCGCAATCCCTAACCGTGCATTAAGGCCCGATGACACCCGCTCCGGTCCTCACTGTCGCAACCGAACGCTGGCCGATTGCCGGCGCGTTCACGATCAGCCGCGGCTCGAAGACCGAGGCTGAGGTCGTGGTCGCGACCGTGAGCGACGGTCTAGTCCGGGGGCGCGGCGAATGTGTGCCCTATGCACGGTATGGTGAAACCGCCGAGGGCGTGAGCGCCACGATCGCCGCACTCGCGCCCGATGTCAGCCGCGGCCTCACGCGGGAGGAGTTGCAACGCCTTCTGCCGGCCGGGGCAGCCCGCAATGCCCTCGACTGCGCGCTGTGGGATCTGGCGGCTAAGCGCGCCGGCAAACCGGTTCACGTGCTGGCCGGGTTGCCGCCGCCCGAGCCGCGCGTGACCGCCTACACGATCTCGCTCGGCCGCCCCGACGCCATGGCTTCTGCGGCCGCAAAGGCTGCAGCGCGGCCGCTGCTCAAGGTGAAGCTGGGACAGGCGGGCGATCCCGAGCGCATCCGCGCGGTGCGCGCCGCGGCGCCGCGCGCCGAACTCATCGTCGACGCCAACGAGGGCTGGACCCCCGACAATCTCGCCGAGAACCTCGCGGCCTGCGCCGCCGTCGGCGTCACGCTCGTGGAGCAGCCGCTGCCGGCCGGCTCCGACAACGCGCTCGCCGGGATCACCCATCCGATCCCGGTCTGCGCCGACGAAAGCGTGCACGACCGCGCTTCGCTGGCGCGCCTCGCCGGGAAATACGAGGCGATCAACCTGAAGCTCGACAAGACCGGTGGACTGACCGAGGCACTCGCGCTCGCCGCGGAGGCAGAGCGCCTGAATTTTGTGCTGATGGTCGGATGCATGATCTCGACGTCGCTCGCGATCGCACCGGCCCTTCTCCTGGCGCGGAAGGCGCGTGTCGTCGATCTCGACGGCGCGCTCCTGCTCGCGCGTGATCGGCCCGATGGCCTGCGATACGACGAAACGCGCGTCCATCCCGCCACGTCAACGCTCTGGGGTTAGCGGGCTTTGCATCCACACAGCGGCTTTTGCGCGCCGACATCGTGGCAGGACGTCCCGCGCCAGGAAAAACAGCGAGTTCCGTTCAAAAATTCTCGCCAACCGAAATCTGATGATGTTAGGCTCGCGGCCAACACGGGGGAGAATGCAATGCGTTCAATCACGGTGTTGGCCGCCGCGATCGCGGCGGCTCTGACCTTGTCGTCCGCCAATGCCACGGTGCGGATCACCGAGGACATGGGCGGCCTGATGACTCAGTATGCTGCGCGTTTCGCGATGGTGCGGGAGAGCGGCGAACGGGTCGTCATCGATGGACCCTGCTTTTCAGCCTGCACCATGCTGCTCGGCATGCTGCCGCGCCAGCAGGTCTGCGTAACGCCCAATGCGGTGCTCGGCTTCCACGCCGCCTGGAATTTCGATGATTCCGGACGCCGCGTGACCAGCGTGGGCGCGACGCAGGCGCTGATCGACATTTATCCGCATCGGATCAAGAGCTGGCTGGCGCGTCGCGGCGGGCTCTCGCCGCACATGAAATTCCTGCGCGGGCGCGAGCTCTACGCGATGTATCCGGCCTGCCGGTAGGACATTGACATTCGGGCGGGCGGCCGCATGCCTGCGACCGCCCGCCCTTTTCATGTCTTTGAGGCGGGTGCGCCACGCGTGAGGCCGACCGCCGAGACAGCGAGCAGAGCCCCGGTCCCGGACGCCACCGCCATCGCCGCATAGGCGAAGCTCCCTTGGGCCGCGACCAGGATACCCGACAGGCTCATCGCGGCCGCGAACACCATTCCCTGCAGTGCGGAGACATCGCCTTGCGCGGTTGCGCTGCGGCCGGGGGGCGCCGCGCGCGCCAGGAAGTGCATCGTCCCGAGATGGGTCGCCGCGAAGCTGAGCGCATGCAGCGCCTGCAGCAACGGCAAGGTGGCGGCCGGCGGGTCGAATGCCATCGCGGTCCAACGAATGACGCCCCCGAAGCCGCCCAGTACGATCATGCCGGGAGCGCCCAGCCAGGCGATCAGCGCCGCCGAGCGCGCGAACAGCGCCACCTCGGCGATGACCCCAATCGCCCACAGGGCGCCGATCGCCGTCCCGTCGATACCGCGGGCACTCCATTGCAAGGTGGCGAACCCATAGAGGACTGCATGGCTGGCCTGGATCAGGCCCGCACCCAGGGCCACTGCCGCAAAGCCGGGGGCGCGCCAGAGCGACACGCCGGCGCTCGGGGTCTCGGCCGGATCCGGCGGATCGGGCGGCAGCGGAGCGAGCGCAAGCGCGGCTGCAGCGTTGAGCGCCAGCGCGGCCACCATCGCCCAGATCACGTCGTCGGCTCCAAGCCACGCCAGCACCGTTCCGCCGCCGAGGTTGGCCAGGATGAAAGCGACCGAGCCCCACAGTCGTACCGACCCATACCTGCGTAGCCGGTCCTTGAGGCCGCGCAACGCATAGGCGTCCGCCAGCGGCAGCACCGGTGCGAGCGCGCCAGCAGCGAGCGTGAAGCTGAGAAGAATGGCGAGGAAACCGGAATTGAGCCCCACCAGCGCCAAGCCAGCGACGCTCGCAGCCGAGGCGACCACAAGCGCGGGCCGCAGCCGGGAAAAGCGATCGGCCACCCGGGTCGCGAGCGGAACCACGACGACGCGCACCGCGAGGGGGACAGCGAGGACGATGCCGATCTCGCGAGCCTCCAGGCCCTTGGCGGCGAGCCAGGCCGGCATGAAGGGCAGCGAAAGGCCCGCATAGAGGAAAAATGCGCCATATAACAAGGACAAGCGCGACGCGAATCGATCGGCCATGCTTTCCGACTTACCCCCAGGGGTGCGACCCGGGCATCAAATTCGTTGCACTCACTAGTCGATCGTGCTGATTCCTCAAAGTGAGGCAGCGAGCAGTCCATGGCCGACGAGCATTTTGACCTCTCGCCTTCCCCGGCTCCCCCTCCGACCGAGGCGGACTACGACGCTATTCTCGCCGCCGTCATGGAAACCATGCGTGGACGCTGGTTCCTTGCCGAATACGCCCAGCGGAACCGCACGGCCGACACGAGTCTCGTCCTCGCGGCGATCGCCCGTGTCGAGGAGAAACTGCAGGAGGCACGCCCGGCCGCGCCGCTGGCGCGAGCCGAGCGGGTGCGCATGGACCTGGTCGAAATGGCGACGGCGATCGCGAAGACGCGCGCCGAGATCGCTTCGATCAAGCCCGAGGGGGACCACAAGGGCTCGCTGACGGAAGCGAGCGCGGAACTCGATTCCATCGTGCACGCCACCGAGCGCGCCACCTCCGATATCCTTGCCGCCGCCGAGCAGGTGCAGGAAATCGCCTGGACCCTGCGCGAGCACGGCATCGATTGCGAAGCCTGCGACGCCCTCGACCGGCGCGCGGCCGACATCTACACAGCCTGCTCGTTCCAGGATTTGACCGGTCAGCGCACCCACAAGGTCGTCGAGGTGCTGCGCTTCCTCGAACAGCGCATCAACGCCATGATCGAGATCTGGGGCGACACGATCCCTTCCTCGGAGGCGCAGGCCAATGGCGAGGTCGTGCCGCACATCCATGATGCACGCGACGCCGAACGCCTCGATCAGCGTCACGTCGACGAGATCATGCCAAGCGGCGCCGCGGCCGCGCCCCATCCCCCCACGGCGGGGCCGTCCGAGCCTCCCGAGGCAGATGCACCTCGTGCCGAACCGACCGCGACTTCCGAGCCGCCGGCGCCCAAAGCCGCGGTCGCCCGATCCGAGGACCCGGCTGGGACGCCTTCCAAGCCTCCCGAGCCTGCTCCGCCCGAGGCCGCAGCCCCCAACGTGTCGCGGCCGTCCGAGACCCCATCCCCTGCCCCCGCGGCACCCGCCTCCGTTGCCACGCCGATCCGTGATGAGGCCGTCCCTTCTGCCGACGGCGACCCGGCGGGAGCCATCGAGCCGGCCGTCGCCGTCGTGGGAGCGGCGGCGATGGAGGCGTCCGCGCCCGAGGTCGCGCCGGCCGCAGAACCGGTGTCGATTGCGCGGGACGAGGTCGCGCTGGTGGCGAGCGCAGAACGCGCCAATCCGGCGGCGGTCCTCGAGCGAATTCTGGCCATCATCCACGAACCGATCGAGTCCGCGCCGGACGATGCGAGCCTCGCCGCCTCGTCCTCGACCTGGCCACCGACGACCGCGCCATCCCGAGGTGACGGCGCGATGCCCTTCATCACTCTTGAGCGGGCGGCCAACCCGACGCACAGCCCAACCCGGATGCCCGCACCGCCGCCTCCGCCGGACTCCATCGAACCGATTCCATTCGCAGGTTATTCGCGGCCGGGCAGGCTGCCGGTCGTGGATCCCATGGACGACATTTTCGAGCTGCCGGCGCAGGTCGAGTTCGCGGCGACGCCTCCGGCTGGCGCTCGGCCCCTCGCCATGTCCGACCCAAGCCCATCGCCGGCCGCGGCTGTGCCCCCGTCGCCCGTGGCGGTGCCGCAACCGGCGGCGGTGCCGGAGCAGATCGCCAAACCCGAGCCGACCGCGCAAACGGTGCTCACAGAGGAGCCGAGAGCCGCCGACCGCGTCGGCGCGCGCGTGCTCGAGGCCGTACAGCCCGCGCCCGCCCCGCAGGCCCGCCCCGAACCCGCGCAGCGCGCTCAGCCCTCCGCCGTGATCAATCCGGGGGCCCCCGCGGAGCCGGCCCGCGTCGCGGCCTCGCCACCGCGGCCGATCCCGTCGGCCGAGCAGCGGGCCGCCCCCTTGCGGTCGGTCCCGGAGCCTACGGCCCCGGCCCCGCCCGACCGGCTCGCCGCAACGAACAACCCGGCTGCGTCCATGGCGACGCCTCCGGTCATCGAGGCTGTCGCCGCGCCAGCACCGCGGGTTGCGACTGCGAGCAAACCCGCCGTGCCGCCACGCGCAGACGCGCTTGCCGCCTTCACGGCGCTGAGCGAGGACGAAAAGATCGCGCTGTTCAGCTGATTGGATTTCCCGACCCGCCGCGACTCCCCTCCCTTGATTGCGGGCGCCGCCCGAAAGGCGCATGCTGCCCGCAAGCTGCCAAAAGGCAGCGCCGATAAACCATAGCGAGGAAGCCATGCAGTCTCGTGCGAAGACGCTTGCTGCCTTGGTCGTCGCGGCCGCGGTTCTGTCGATCGGTCCGGCGCACGCGCAGGCCCCCGGTCAGACCCCGACCAGCGACGTCAACGCCGCCCCCAATCACTATCGCGCAATCGACGACTGGGCGAAGCTCCCCGCCGGGCGCGTCTGGGGGCAGGCGATCGGCATCGACATCGACCGGGACGGCAAGAGCGTGTGGGTCTTCGACCGCTGCGGCGGCAAGAGCTGCACCGGCTCGACCCTCGCGCCGATCCAGAAGTTCGACTCCGCCGGCAATCTGGTGACGAGCTTCGGCGCCGGCATGTTCAATTTCCCGCATGGGCTGTTCGCCGATCGCGACGGCAACATCTGGGTGACCGACGGCAAGGGCGAAGGGGGGAAAGGCCATACCGCGGTCAAGTTCAGCCCCGACGGAAAGGTGCTGATGACACTCGGGACACCGGGCGCCGCCGGCACCGATGAGCACCATTTCAATGCGCCCTCCGACATCGTCGTGGCGGCGAACGGCGACATCTTCGTAGCCGATGGCCACGGTGGCGACACCAATGCCCGCATCGTGAAATTCTCAAAGGACGGGACCTTCATCACCGCCTGGGGCCGCAAGGGGACCGCCCCCGGCGAGTTCCAGACTCCGCACGGCTTGGCGATGGACTCGGCGGGCCGGATCTACGTCGCGGACCGCGAGAACGATCGCGTGCAGATCTTCACGCCTGATGGAAAGTTCGTTGCCGAGTGGAAGCAGTTCGGCCGGCCGAGCGGCGTCTTCATCGACAAGCACGACATGCTCTACGTCGCCGACTCGCAATCGGGCGAGAAGTTCAACATGAGCTTCCGGCAGGGCATCCGCATCGGCAGCATCACGGACGGCAAGGTCGTTGCATTCATCGCGGCTTCCGCGGCGGTCCCGCACATGCCGGAGGGCGTCGCTGCGGACGCCGAGGGCAACGTCTTCGCCGGATTCACCGAGGCGCGAACGGTGAAGAAGTACGTCAAGACCGACCGCCGCGCAGAAAAGTGACGACGATCGATTGTCGCGTGGGCTGCGCGTCGCGCAGTCCACCGGCTTGAATCGCTCACGCCACCAGGCGCGTGAACAGCTCGGGATCGACGTTGCCGCCCGACAGAACTGCGACCGCGACCTTGCCGCGCACGTCGATCCTGCCGGCGATCAGCGCGGCGAGTCCGACAGCCCCGCCCGGCTCCACCACGAGCTTGAGCTCGCGGAACGCGAAGCCAACCGCGCGACCGACCTCTGCGTCGCTCGCCGCGACGCCGGCGCCGACCAGCGCGCGGTTGATCTCGAAGGTGATGCGGCCGGGCGACTGCGCCATCAGCGCATCGCAGATCGTGCCGGTGACCGCAGCGTTCTTCTCGCGCCGCCCGCTCGCGAAGGAGCGCGCGTGGTCGTCGAAACCAGCGGGCTCCGCGGTGAACACGCGCGCCGCCGGCACCCGCGCCTTGACGGCGAGCGCGACCCCCGCGGCAAGTCCGCCGCCCGATGCGTTGACGATCACGACGTCAGGCCTGAGCCCGAGCGCCGCCAGGTCCTCGACGATCTCGCGGCCGGCCGTCCCCTGCCCGGCGATGATGAGCGGATCGTCATAGGGCGGCACCAGCACGGCATGGCGTTCCTCGGCGATCTGCCGCGCGATGGCCTCGCGGTCGTCGTGCGCGCGATCGTACAGCACCACCTCGGCGCCGAGCTCGGCAGTGCGCTCGCGCTTCGGGCGTGGCGCATCCGCCGGCATGATGATGACGGCCGGCATGCCCAACAGCTTTGCCGCCGCGGCGACGCCTTGGGCGTGATTGCCGGAGGAATACGCCACCACCCCGCCGCTTCGGCCCGTTTCGGGAATCGCGGACAGCCGGTTGAAGGCGCCCCGGAATTTGAACGAACCGGTGCGCTGCAGGGTCTCGGCCTTGAGATAGATGCGCCCGCCCGTGAGAGCGTCGAGCACCGGCGAGGAGATCAGTGGTGTGTGGAGCGCGATCCCGCGCAGGCGCGCGGCCGCAGCGTCGACATCGGCGGCGGTGGGCAAGGGTTGCTCGGGCCGGTCGCTCATTGGCTCCAGCGTAGCCCCGGCGGTCGGCCTCCGTAAAGGGCGGCGGCTCGGCCGCAACGCCGGTCCGCCGGCAGATAACGCCGTTGACAGGGCGGCGACGCGCCGCCAGAAAAATTCGTGCCCGCACCGTTCGGACAACCATCGCGGGCGTCTCGTGAGGAGTCTCCGTCATGGATCTCGGCATCGCCGGCCGCAAGGCCATCGTCTGCGCTTCGAGCCGAGGTCTCGGCCGCGCCTGCGCGCACCGGCTGGCAGAGGCGGGGTGCGAGGTTGTGGTCAACGGGCTGCACCGCGACCGCCTCGAGGCGACCGCCGCCGACATCCGCAAGGCTACCGGCGCCAGGGTGACGCCGGTCGTCGCGAACGTCTCCACCCCGGAAGGCCAGAAGGCGCTGTTCGCCGCCTGCCCGGAGCCCGACATCCTGGTCAACAACAATGCGGGTCCGCCCTTTCGCGACTTCCGCGAACTCGACCGCCAGAAGATGCTCGACGGCGTCGTCGCCAATATGGTTGTCGCGGTCGAACTGACGCAGAAGGTGATCGACCCGATGGTGAAGCGGAAATTCGGCCGCATCGTCAACATCACCTCGGGTTCGGTGAAGATGCCGCTCGTCGGGCTCGATCTCTCCTCGGGGGCGCGCGCGGGCCTCACCGCCTTCATGGCCGGCGTCGCCCGCTCGGTCGCGGCCTCGAACGTCACGATCAATTTCCTGCTGCCGGGCGCGATCGACACCGACCGCCTGCGGTCGAACATCGACGCGACCGCCAAGAAACAGGGCATCCCGGTGGATCAGGCCGCCGCGGCGCGCGCCGCTTCGATTCCGGCCAAGCGCTTCGGCACGGCGGACGAGTTCGGCGCCGCATGTGCGTTCCTGTGCTCCGCCCAGGCGAGCTACATCACGGGCCAGAGTCTCCTGATCGACGGCGGAGCATTTCCGGGAGTGATGTAGCGGCGCTTGTCCACTGGCGGGGAGCAACGCATGATCCCGCCCCGATTGACCAACCACGAACCTATTCAGGGAGATCGTCATGAAGCTCGTCCGCTTCGGCCCGGCTGGCCGTGAGAAGCCCGGAATCATCGACTCCGAGGGGCGCATCCGCGATCTCTCAAAGGTCGTGCCAGATCTTGCGGGCGATGCTCTGTCTCCGCGCGGGCTCGCCAAGATCAAGAAGGCGGCAGCCGGCAGGCTGCCCGTCGTCAAGGGCAAGCCGCGCATCGGGCCCTGCGTCGGCCATGTCGGCAATTTCATCGCCATCGGCCTCAACTATGCGGACCACGCGGCCGAGGCCGGCATGCCGATCCCGAAGGAGCCGATCATCTTCAACAAGGCGCCATCCTGCATCTGCGGGCCGAATGACGACACCATGATCCCGAAGGACTCGAGCAAGCTCGATTACGAGATCGAGCTCGGCATCGTGATCGGCTCGCGCGCTCGCTATCTGCCGCAGGGCAAGGGGCTGGACGCAGTCGCCGGCTATTGCCTCGCCAACGACGTGTCCGAACGCGTTTTCCAGATCGAACGTTCCGGCCAGTGGACCAAGGGCAAGGGGTCGGAGACCTTCGGCCCGCTCGGCCCCTGGCTCGTAACCAAGGACGAGATCAAGGACCCGCAGAACCTCGCGATGTGGCTCACCGTCAACGGCGAGACGCGTCAGAAGGGCTCGACCAAGACAATGATCTTCGGCTGCGAGCACCTGGTCTGGTACTGCTCGCAGTTCATGGTGCTCGAGCCAGGCGACGTGATCATCACCGGGACCCCTCCGGGCGTCGCGCTCGGCATGAAGCCGGAGCCGAAATTCCTCAAGGCCGGCGATGTCGTCCACCTCGGCGTCGAGGGGCTGGGCGAGCAGCAGCAGAAGATCGTGAAGTTCAAGATGTGAAGCGATAGTCCGTCATCCCGAGATGACCGCGCGCAGCGCGATGCCTCAAAGGATGACGGGCCTTCGCGGCCGAGGGGCTGTAGCGACGTCCCTGCCCGTCACCCGTCCCGCGCCTCCAGCACGGCCTTGAGCGAGACCCGCGACCATGCCGCGGTGCGGCTGCGGAAGACCGAATAGGAATCATTGATCCGCCGCGCGATATCGCTCTTTGCGCCGAGCTCCGCCAGGATGTCGCCGGCCTGCTTGCGGGCGGCGCCGACGATGTCGGTGGAAAAGCTCTTGAGCTTCACACCGTGCTGCTGAACGAGCGCGGCGAGCGCCTCGGCGTTGAGGCGATCCATCTCGGAGAGCGCGTACGAGGCCTCGGCCGCGCAGGCATGGGTGACCATCGCCTTGAGCTCGGCATCGAGCGCCTGCCAGGCCTTCAGGTTCACCAGGCATTCGCCACTGCCGTTTGGCTTGTTGAATCCCGGGCCGTAGTAATTGGGCGCCACGCGGTAGAGGCCGAGCGCGATATCGGTGCCGGGTCCGACGAACTCGGCCGCGTCGAGCACGCCGGATTGCAGGCTGGTGAGGATCTCGCCGGGGGGAGTCGTCTGCGGCGTCGCGCCGAGACGACGGTAGATTTCTCCGCCGAGCCCGACCGAACGGATTTTGAGCCCCTTGAGATCATCGAGGCCTTTCACCTCGCGCCTGAACCAGCCGCCCATGCACACGCCGGTGTTGCCGCCCATGAAGGGCTTCACGCCGAACGGCGCATAGAGCTCGTCCCACAGCGCCTGACCGCCGCCGGCATCGACCCAGGCCACGTGCTCGAGCGGCGTGAGGCCGAACGGCACGGTCGTGTAGTAGGCGGCGGCCGGCTGCTTGCCCTGCCAGTAGAAGGCCGCGGTGTGCCCCATCTCGGCGACGTTGCTGCCGACCGCGTCGAGCACCTCGAAGGCCGGGACCAACTCGCCGGCTGCGTGCACGGTGATCTTCAGCCGCCCGCCCGAGAGGGTCCCGATGCGCTCGGCGATCCGCTCCGCCGAGAGGCCCGGGCCGGGCAGCCGCTTCGGCCACGAGGTCACCATCCGCCAGCGCAGGGTCTCGCCGCGCGCCACTGCGGGCGCCGCTACCGCGCCGACCAGCGCGATCCCGGCACCACGCAGCAGGTTTCGCCGGTTCTGTTTCGACATGGGTCTTCTCCCGGTCATCAGGGCGAGACGGCATGGAAATGGTGCAGCGGCCCGGGCCCGTGCCCGACCCCGAGCCGGTCGGCCGCGGCGATCGCGGCGCTCACAAACGCCTTGGCGGCGCGCACCGCGGTTGCGAGGTCCTCGCCCTTGGCAAGGCCGGCGGCGATCGCGGACGAAAGGGTGCAACCGGTGCCATGCGTGTTGCGGGTCGCGATCCGGGGCGCCGCAAGCCGGATCTCACCGCCCCGCTCGAACAGGATGTCGATGCTTTCCGCACCCGTGCCGTGGCCGCCCTTGATCAACACCGCCTGGCAGCCAAGCGCCATCAGGCGCTCGGCCTGGCTCCGCATCACGCGGTCGTCCGCTGCGACCGGAAGACCGAGCAGCGCCGCCGCTTCCGGCAAATTGGGTGTCACCACGCGCGCGAGCGGAATGAGACGATGTTTTAGCGCCTCGACCGCATCGGCCGCGAGCAGACGCTCGCCCGAGCTTGCGACCAGCACCGGATCGAGCACCACGTTGGAAGGTCTCCACCTCTCGAGCGCCGCCGCCACTGTCTCGACCACGCCGGCACTGCCGAGCATGCCGATCTTCACCGCGCCGACCGAAAAGTCGGACAAGACAGCGTCGATCTGCGCCGTCACGAACGCCGGTGGCACCTCCTGGATCGCCACCACCCGTTGGGTGTTCTGCGCCGTCAGCGCCGTGATGGCCGAGGCGCCATAGACGCCGAACGCCGCAAACGTCTTCAGATCCGCCTGGATCCCGGCACCGCCGCCCGAATCCGAGCCCGCAATGGTCAGAGCAACAGCACTCATGGCTCGCTCGGGTGCACGCTCGAGGCACTCATGCATTCCCCGCATCATGCCCGGCCGCACCCACCGCCGGCGGTGTCGGCGCATGTTTCGCCAGCGCCGCGTCGACGATGACGCGCAGCTCGCGGGCGGCCCGCGCGGGATCGGACGCGAGCGACAGCGCCGAGATGACCGACACCCCGTCGGCGCCGGCGGCGATCACCTGGGCGGCATTCGCCGCGCTGATCCCGGCGATGCCGCACATGGGGAAATTGCCGATCCGGTCGCGAAACACCCGCACGATCCGGGCGAGCCCGTCGGTCCCGATCGGGCGGCTGGTGTTGTTCTTCGAGCTGGTGGCGAAGATGCCCCCGATGCCGACATAGTCGAGGATTCCGAGCGGCGCCGCGCGCGCCTGCTCGACCGTCTTGATGGACAGCCCGATGAACGGCACCGGCCCGAGAATCTTTCGCGCCTCTTCAACGCTCATGTCGTCCTGGCCGAGGTGCACGCCGTCGGCGCCGGATTCACGGGCGACGTCGACACGGTCGTTGACGATGAGCGGAACATCAGGCGGCAGCGCTGCCTTGATGTCGCGCGCCAGCGCGATCATCTCCTGCGTGTCATGGACCTTATCGCGCAACTGGACCAGCGTAGCGCCGCCCTGCGCGACCATGCGGGCAAGCTCGGGCAGCGGCCGCCCGCCCGCATGCTCGGGATCGACGATCGCGTAGACGCGCAGATCGACGGTCAGTTTCTGCTCCGGATCGACGAAATGCATCATGCAACCCTCGAGCGCTCGACGATCGTCCGCTGATTCAATCCGTCGAGCGCGTCCAGAATGCCGCTGGCCAATGTACCTGGCCCATGCGCTCTGGCAGCCGCGAGCTCGCCTGCGATCCCGATCAGGATCAGCCCCGCGGTCGCGGCCAGCCACGCATCGGGTTCGACCGCAATGCAGGCGCAGACCAGGGCCGAGGCCGCACACCCCATGGCCGTCACCTTCGCCATCAGGGGGTGGCCATTGCCGATCGAGACCGTGCGGGCGCCGTCGGACACGATATCCGGGTCACCGGTGAGCGCCACGACAGCGGAGCGCTCGCGCGCATAGTGCTCGATCGCGCCAAGCGCCGCCTGCTCCTCGGCAAGCGCGGCAAATTCCGCACCATTGAGCCGAATGATGTTTGGGCTCCGCCCCGCCAACTCCAGCGCAAAGGCCGCCCGTGACAACGCCCGATCGACGAACACGGGGTCGAGCACCCACGGAATGCGTCCCTTCGCCTCCGCCAGCGCCGCCTTGATGGCGGCCTGCCGCACCGTATCAAGGGTGCCGAGATTGACGAGAAGCGCATCGGCCGAGGCGACGAACTCGCGGATTTCGGCCGGATCGGTGGTCATCGACGGTACCGCGCCGGCAGCCAGCAGCATGTTGGCGGTGAAATTCTGCGCGACCGAATTGGTGATGCAGTGCACGCGCGGGCGGCGCGCACGAATCCGCGCCAGGGCCTCGGCAGCCAGGAGGGGAAGATCGCGCGGCGCATGCATCTCAAGCTCCCTCCGCCGGCATGATCCGGATCAGGTTCGATGGGTTGGCGATAAGCCTCTCAGCCCGGCTCTACGAGCCGGACACCCCATTGAGATTGCGGCAGATAATTAGCCCCAACCGGCAACCGGTTCAAGCCGGCTCGCGGCCGGGACCACGGAATCCGATTTGCATTGTTGGTGGAGGAGTTGCAGGCTCAGCCCATTGGCAGGAGGGACCCATGAAGGACATGCGACGGTTGACTGGCTGGCATCGATTTGCGCTCGTCGCCGCGACCGCGCTCGCCCTTGCCGTGTCCGCTGCCGTTCCGGTCCGGGCGCAGGCGCGGACGCCGACCACACTTTCGGCCGCGATCATCGGCGTCAGCGTTTCGATCTGGCCCGCGATTGTGGCCGACCAGAAGGGCTTCTTCGCCGAGGAAGGATTGAAGATCGACTTCATCAGCTCCGGGGCGAGTGCGCGCTCGCTGCAGCAGGTGGCGGCCGGCAGCGCCGAGATCGGCAGCTCGTCCATGGTCGATTCGATCCGCGCCATCGGGGGCGGTGCCAACGTGAAGATCTTCTTGAACAGCCTGGCTGTCGGCACCCACAGCCTGATCGCCTCGAAGAGCATCAAGACAGTCGCCGATCTGCGCGGCAAGCGGGTGATGACCGGCGGCCCGGGCGACATCACGAACCTGTGGTGGGGCGCGGTGGCAAGGCATTTCGGCCTCGATCCCGCGAAGGACGTCGACCTCATGTTCTCCGGCTCGACCACCGCACGATTCGCGGCGCTGGTTGCGGGCGCGATCGACGCCACCGTGCTCTCAACGCCGCAGAGCTTCCAGGCGATCGAGGACGGCTGGACCGATCTCGGTCCGGTCGCACCCTATCTGGGCGAGTTTCCCATGATGATCTGGCACGTCAACGATGCTTGGGCGCGCGCCAACGCAAAGGAGCTCGAGGCCTTCATCCGCGCCCACAACAAGGCCGTGCTCTACATGTCCGATCCCGCCCATCGGACCGAGGTCGCCGAGATGCTCGCGCGCGCCTCCCATTCCGGCGTCGACGACGCGCTCAAGACCTGGGACGTATGCATGCAGATCAAGGCGTTCGTGCCTGACGGCTCGATCACCAATGCGGCGGTTGAGCGCGTGCGCGACACCTTGATCGCGGCCGGCGACCTCAAAGGTCCGGCGCAGGTGCCCGCGGCTTACTACGACGGAAAGTTCGTGCAGGCGGTGGGGCACTGACGCTCGCTCCTCCCCGCCTGCGGGGAGACGGTGGTCAGGACCCAGCCTCAATCCATCGAAATGTTGTTCTTGCGGATCACGTCGCCCCAGCGCTGGTTCTCCTCCTTGATGAAGGTGGCCATGTCGGCCGGCGAGCCGCCGACCGGCTCGACCCCGACAGCGCGGAGCTTTTCCTGCACATCCGGCATCTTGAGCGCCTCGTTCACGGCAGCGGCGAGCGTGTCGCGCACCTCCGGCTTCATGCCGGGCGGCCCGGCCATCGCGAACCAGCCGACCGCGATCAATCCCGGCAGCCCCGCCTCCGCGGTGGTCGGCACCTCGGGCATGACGGGGCTGCGGTGCTTGTCGGCAACTGCCAGCACCTTCAACTTTCCGGCCTTGTAGAGCGCGAGTGCGGCCGAGACGTTGCCCCAGAACAGGTCGACATGGCCGCCGAGCATGTCGTTGAGCACCAGCGTCTCGCCGCGATAGGGAACGTGCACCATGTGCGTGCCGGTCATGTTCATGAACATGTTGGCCGTGAGGTGCGTGGTCGCGCCGACGCCCTGGCTGCCGTAGGTGAGCTTGCCGTCGTTCTTCTTGATGTAGTCGATCAGCTCCTTGACGGAGTTGACCGGCAGATCCTTGCGCACGATCGCGACGTTCGGCACCGAGCCGACGATCGTGATGGGAACGAACCCCTCCGGCTTGTAGGCGAGGTGATGGTACAGCATCCCGTTGATGGCGAACGGGCCGGCCGCTGAAACCAGCAGCGTGTATCCGTCCGGCTCCGCCTGTGCGGCAACCTCGGCGCCGATATTGCCGCCCGCGCCGGTGCGGTCCTCGACGACGAACGGCTGGCCCCATTTGGCCTGCAGCTTGTCGCCGACGATGCGTGCCAGGATGTCGTTGATGCCGCCGGCCGGAAACGGCACGATGACCTTCACGGGATGTGTCGGAGCCCAACCCTGGGCGGACGCAAGGGCAGGCACGAGCAGCGCGGCGGCGAAGCCGAGGCAGCGAACAAAAGTACGGATCATGATGGTCCCCGG
>DASTZX010000377.1:0-9159 GCA_035764045.1 Xanthobacteraceae bacterium
CGCCGCGCGCACCTTGGCCCGATAGGTGCCCGGCACCGTGCGGAACGCGATGTTGAGCCGATTGGCCCCATTGATGGCGATGATCGCGACCGAGAGGTTCACCAGCTCGGCCTCGCTGAACTGCGCCCGCGCCGTCTCGTACACATCGTCCGGCACATGGCCGTCCGTGACGAGGGTGAGCGCCTCGGTCCAGGCGAGCGCCGCCCGCTCGCGCTCGCTGTAGAAGGGCGACTCGCGCCAGGCGTTCAAGAGATAGAGCCGCTGCTCGTCCTCGCCCGCCGCGCGCAGCTCCTTGGTGTGCATGTCGATGCAATGGGCGCACCCGTTGATCTGCGAGGCGCGCAGCTTGACGAGCTCCAGCAGGCCGTGCTCGAGGCCGCATTTCGCCACATACGCGTGCAGGTGGGCGATCGCGTCCGCGGCGGGCGGCGACGCCTTGCGGAAGTCCATACGAGCCTTCATCGGGTATCTCCCTTCATTCCGGACGCGGCGCGAACAGCCGCTGAGCATCGTCCCGCTTCATCGTCGATGCAAGCGCGTCGAAGCGCCCGCTCGCGCGCAGCTCCTCCACCATGCGCGACATCGACGCCATCGACGCCAGCGTCAGCCCCGAGGCGACGCTCACGCGGGCGACGCCGGCGGCCTCGATCTCGGCGACCGGCGGCACGCCGGGCCGGCCGACCAGGTTGATCGGCGCGGCAAGCGCGCGCACGAGCTCGGCGGCGACCGGCAGGTCGGTGAGGGCGAACGGAAACAGGCAGTCGGCGCCGGCCGCGAGATACGCCTTGCCGCGCCGGATCGTCTCGGCGAGCCGCGTCTCCTCGGTGCCGATCCGCTTGAGATAGAGGTCGATGCGCGCGTTGATGACGATCGGCACGCCTTCCGCCTCGGCCGCCGCGCGTGCGGCGCGGATGCGCGCGACCATGTCGTCGATGTCGCGCATCGGCTGCGCCGCGTCATGCGTGCTGTCCTCGAGATTGATGCCGACCGCGCCGGCGCCGATGATGTCGCGCACGCTGCGGGCGACGTCCTCCGGCCTCTCGCCGTATCCGGCCTCGATGTCGGCCGTCACCGGCACGCGCACCGTGCGGGCGATGCGCGCCGTCGCAGCGACCACCTCCGGCCACGGCGTCTCCTCGCCGTCGCGGTAGCCGAGCGCCCAGGCGAGCCCGCCGCTGGTGGTCGCGACGGCGTCGAACCCGGCGGCCTCGACGATCCGGGCGCTGATCGGATCCCAGGCGTTGGGCAGGAGCAGGAGCGGCTTGCGCCGGTGACGGGCGCGAAAGCTCTCGGCGAGGCGGATCTGCAGGTCCTTGGTCATGCGGCACACCGGGATGCGGGACGGGGCGGCCGCATCTCACCAAGGTTTTGGCGGCTGTGCAAACACCGCCGTGCATAGCCGGGTTGCCCCACCGGCTGGATGCGGGCAAATTCGCCCCCCAATCCGTCCCACCCACCCTCCGGAGCCTGATCATGGGTGACTACGCCATCGGCCGATCCGTGCCGCGGTTCGAGGACCTGCGGCTGGTGCGCGGCGGCGGCCGCTACGTCGACGACATGGCGCTGCCGAACATGGCGTTCGGCCATGTGCTGCGCTCGCCGCATGCCCATGCGCGCATTCGCGCGATCGACGTCACGAAGGCCAAGGCGGCGCCGGGCGTGCTCGCGGTGCTCACCGGAGCCGACTGGGCGTCCTCGGGCTTCGGCAACCTGCCGGTCGCCGGCGGCATGACCTTGCGCGACGGCTCGCCCATGTACCGGCCCAGATATCCGGCGCTCGTCAAGGACCGCGTGCGTTGGGTCGGCGACTATGTCGCCTTCGTGGTGGCGGAGACCCGGCACCAGGCGGCCGACGCGGCCGAGCTGATCGAGGTCGATTACGAGCCGCTGCCCGCCGTGGTCTCGACCGCCGAGGCGTCCGCGCCGGGCGCGCCGCGCGTCTTCGACGACTGCAAGGACAACATCTCGTTCGTCTACGTGGTCGGCGACAAGGCCGCGACCGATGCCGCCGTTGCCCGCGCCGCCCATGTGGTGAAGGAGCGCTTCGTCATCAACCGGATCACGGCCGCCACCATGGAGCCGCGCGGCGCGCTCGGCGTCTACGATGCGACCGAGGGGCGCTACACCATCTACACCACCTTGCAGCGGGCCCATACGTTCCGCAGCGAGCTCGCCGCGCAGGTGCTCAAGGTGCCCGAGAGCAAGCTGCGCGTGGTCGCCGGCGACATCGGCGGCAGCTTCGGCATGAAGTCCCCGGTCTACAACGAGGTCGCGCTGGTGCTGCTCGCGTCGAAACTGATCGGCCGGCCGGTGAAATGGACCTCGACCCGCTCGGAGGCCTTCCTCTCCGACGCCCAGGGGCGCGACAACGTCACCGAGGCCGAGCTCGCCCTCGACGAGAACGGAATCTTCCTCGGCCTGCGGGTCAAGACCATCATGGCGGTCGGCGCCTATCTGCAGTCGAACATGCCCGCCTGCGTGCAGAATTTCGGCTCGCTCGCCGGGGTCTACCGCACGCCTGCGATCCATGCCGAGGGCATCGCGGTGCTCACCAACACCAATCCGATGCGCCCTTACCGCGGCAACGGCCGTCCCGAGGCCGCCTATGTGATGGAGCGCATGGTCGATCTCGCGGCCGACACGCTCGAGATCGACCCGGCCGAGATCAGGCGGCGCAACAACATCCCGCCCGACGCCATGCCCTACAAGACGGCGCTGACGTTCACCTACGACAGCGGCGAGTTCGAGAAGAACATGGACATCGCGCTCGCGCTCGCCGACATGAAGGGCTTTGCGGCCCGCCGCGCCGAGTCGAAGAAGCACGGCAAGCTGCGCGGGCTCGGCATCTCCAACACGATCGAGCGCGCCGCGGCGCCGAGCTTCGAGGGCGCCGAGATCCGCTTCGACCGCTCCGGCGCCGCGACGCTGTTGTCCGGCAGCATCACCCAGGGCCAGGGCCACGAGACCGTGTTCAAGCAGCTCGTCTGCGACCGGCTCGGCCTCGAGCCCGCCGAGGTCCAGTATCTCCAGGGCGACACCGACGTGGTGTTCTTCGGCGAAGGCACCGGCGGCTCGCGTTCGGCGACGCTCGCGGGCTCGGCCTTTCATGTCGCGTCCGACAAGATCGTCGCCAAGGCGACGGCGATCGCGGCGCACGCCCTCAAGGTTCCGGCGGACAGCGTGAAGCTCGACGGCGGCATCTTCTCCTCGCCGCAGACCAACCAGACCATCACCATCAAGGAGGTGGCCAAGCTCGCCGCCAATCCGGCGAAGCTGCCGAACAACATGGAGGGCGGGCTGGTGGCGACCGCGGTCTACAACGCCGAGGTCGAGAACTTTCCCAATGGCTGCCATGTCTGCGAGGTGGAGATCGATCCCGAGACCGGCGTGACCGAGATCGTCCGCTACAGCGTGGTCGACGACGTCGGCACCGTTCTCAACCCGCTGCTGCTGCACGGCCAGATCGTCGGCGGCATCGCCCAGGGCGCCGGCCAGATCCTGATGGAGGACATCCATTTCGATGCCGGCGGCCAGCTCGTCACCGGCTCGTTCATGGACTACGCCATGCCGCGCGCCACCGACCTTCCCGGCGTCGCGGTGAAGAGCAACCCGGTGCCGACCAAGACCAATCCGCTCGGCGTCAAGGGCGCCGGCGAGGCGGGCAGCGTCGGCGCCATGCCGGCGGTCGCCAACGCGATCGTCGATGCGCTCGCCGAGTTCGGCGTGCGTCACATTCCGATGCCGGCAACGCCCGAGCGCGTATGGCGCGCAATCCGGGGAGAGGGCGTGTAATAGTCCGTCATTCCGGGGCGCGGGCGCAGCCCGCGAACCCGGAATCCAGCACCACGAAAGCGATGATGGATTCCGGGCCCGGCGCTCCGCGCCGTCCCGGAATGACAGCCGCGACGCTGCCCCTCAATGCTCGATCTTCACGTACTCGAAATCGCCCGGCTTGTTGTCGATGCCGACCTTGGGCGGCGCGATCCAGCCGGCGAACTGGCCGGGCTCCGTCACCGGCCGCATCAGCGAGGCGATGAAGACGCCGTCGTTGGGCGAGGGGAGCCATTCGCCCCGCCGCTGCTCCCAGGCTGACGCATCGATGAGCGCGCCTTGCGGCGTCGCACGCACGTCCTTGAACTCGCCGATCGCGCGATGGAAGGCGACATGCGGCAGGGCGATCGTGAAGTCGATGCCGTGCGTGGTGATGATCTTGTTCCAGCGCAGCAGGCCCTTGGCGCAGTCACCGGTGTAGTCGTCGCGCAGCCGCATGTTGAGCGCCGTGAGGGCCGGCTCGTCCACGCGCTTGATCGCACCGTCGACCAGCTTGAGCACCGGATAGGTCGCCTGCTCCAGCCGGTGATCGTCCTCGATCTTGGTCTCCTGATAGCGCCCCTTGAGCCCGGCGTTGAACGAATTGGCGGCGTTCGTCGAGACCTCGGAGCCGAACAGGTCGAGCGACAGGGAGTAGTGCAGGTTGAGCTTCTTCTGGATCGTCGGCAGGTCGATCACGCCGAGCGCGCGGATGCGCTCGCTGTCGTACGGATCGGCGATGCCGGCCTCGTTCATGGCCTGGCAGGTGCGCAGGATGATGCGGCCGACCCCGGTCTCGCCCACGAACATGTGGTGCGCCTCCTCGGTCAGCATGAAGCGGCAGGTGCGCGACAGCGGATCGAAGCCCGACTGCGCCAGGCTGTGCAGCTGCATCTTGCCGTCGCGGTCGGTGAAGTAGGTGAACATGAAGAAGGAGAGCCAGTCCGGCGTCGCCTCGTTGAACGCGCCTAGCATGCGCGGCGCGTCGGCGCTGCCGGAGCGCCGGCGCAAAAGCTCCTCGGCCTCCTCGCGGCCGTCGCGGCCGAAATACTTGTGCAGCAGGTAGACCATCGCCCACAGGTGCCGGCCTTCCTCGACATTGACCTGAAACAGGTTGCGCATGTCGTAGAGCGAGGGCGCGGTCTTGCCGAGATGGCGCTGCTGCTCGACCGAGGCCGGCTCGGTGTCGCCCTGGATGACCACCAGGCGGCGCAGCATGGCGCGGTGCTCGCCCGGCACCTCCTGCCAGGCGGGTTCGCCGAGATGCTGGCCGAACGGGACCTTGCGGTCGTCCTCGGGCGGCGCGAGCAGGATGCCCCAGCGGTAGTCCGGCATGCGGACATAGTCGAACTTGGCCCAGCCGCGCGGATCGACCGAGTAGGCGGTGCGCAGATAGACCAGCGACTGCTGGAAGCCCTCGGGCCCCATGTCGTTCCACCAGCCGAGATAGCCCGGATGCCAGCCCTCGAGCGCCTTGAGCACGCGGCGGTCCTCGCTGAGATTCACGTTGTTCGGAATCGTCTCGCGGTAGTCGACGTTGATGATGTCCATGGCGATTCCCTTTAACTTTTCGTCATGACCGGGCATAGCCGTTCGAAGAACGGCGTCGCTTCGCTCGCCTATGCCCGGCCATCCACGTCTTACTTTGTTCGCATGGCAAGGCGTGGATGCCCGGGACAAGCCCGGGCATGACGCTTTGCCGTGTCACACTCTCTTCGTGTCGAACACCGGCTTCTGTCCGGTGCCGTAGCGGCGCAGCGCGCCCGCATCGCCGATCGCATTCGGCCGCTGGAAGATCCAGTTCTGCCAGGCGGTGAGGCGCGCAAAGATCTTCGATTCCATCGTCTCCGGCCCGGCGAAGCGCAGGTTCGCCTCCAGGCCGGTGAGGGCATCGGCGGAGAAGCTCGCACGCTCCTCGAGGAAGATACGGATCTCGTCCTCCCAGTCGATGTCGTCGAGCGCGTAGGTGACCAGGCCGAGCTCTTGCGACCTCGCCGCGTCGAGCGGCTTGCCGATCTCGGCATAGGCGCGGTCGAGCGGCGCCTCCTGTCCGAGGAAGCGGCTCGACATCCGGGTGATGCCATTGACCATCGGATAGTCGGCGAAATTGACGCCGTGAGGCGAGAGCGCCGCTGCCGGCCGGTTGTCGCCGTCGCGCTCGCCGGCCAGCATGTAGGAGCGGTCGGCCGCCAGCACCAGCTCGGCCAATGTCCCGGCAAAGCAAGAGCCCGGCTCGATCAGCGCGACCAGGCTGCGCGAGGTGAGGTCGATGCGCTTGAGCACGCGCATCCATTTGAGGCGGATCTCGCGCGCGAGCCAATGCGCGCGGTTGAGCTCCAGGAGATCGTCGTAGGCGAGCACGGTGGCGCTGTCGCCTTCCGACTTGAACACGATCACGGCCACATCGGGCTCGTTCAGACGGATGTCGAGGATGGCGTCGTCGAGCTCGCGGGCGAGCGCCAGCGGCCAGAAGGCGGCGCCTTGCGCCATCGTCTCGGCGATGGTCGCGGGCGGCGGCGCATCGGGCCCGCGCACGGTGAGCGTCGCGAGGCGCTCGCGGCGCGCGAAGGCGACCGAGAGATGCCGGTAGGCCCGGCTGTCGGGCGCCACCCGGCGCTCGAGCGGCGTGAGCGCGATGCCGTCTGCCTCGGCCAGCCGGTCGGATGCCGCCGCGAGCGTGCGCGCACGTTCCGCCACCGCGGTCTCCAGCCGGGTGTTGGGCACGACCTCGTCGACGAGCCGCCACTCGAGCGCGCGCTTGCCCTTGATGCCTTCCTCGGTAGTGCAGAACACGTCCGCATGGTCGCGCCTCACCCGGCGCTTGTCGGTGATCCGGGTGAGCCCGCCGGTGCCGGGCAGCACGGCGAGCAGCGGCACCTCGGGCAGCGACACCGCCGCCGTTCCGTCATCGACCAGGATGATGTGGTCGGCCGCCAGCGCAAGCTCGTAGCCGCCGCCCGCCGCCGTGCCGTTGATGACGCACAGCGTGCGCAGGCCGGAATGCTCGCTCGCGTCCTCGATCGCGTTTCGCGTCTCGTTCGTGAACTTGCAGAAGTTGACCTTGTGACCGTGGCTCGCGCCGGCGAGCATGCGGATGTTGGCCCCGGCGCAGAACACGCGCGGCTTGCCCGAGCGCAGCGCGACCACGCGCACCGCGGGATGCTCGAAGCGCAGCCGCTCATAGATGTCGGCGAGCTCGATATCGACGCCGAGGTCGTAGGAGTTGAGCTTGAGCTCGTAGCCTTCGAACAGGCCGCCCTTCTCGTCGACGTCGAGGGTCAGGGTCGCGACCGCCCCGTCGATCGCAATCGTCCAGTGCCGGTAGCGGCCGGGCTCGGTCGCGAAATCAATGCGGCCGGCGCCGTTTGCCAGGGTGCGTTCTTCACCAGCCATCTTCACCAGCCCTGCCGTTTTCGGCCTCGTCGGGCACATGCAATATAGTTCATGTCAAAGTTCATGTCGCGCCGGCCCTCAAGGTCGGGTCAAAGCCGCGTCCGCCAGCGCGCATCTTCATGGTGCAGGCGCGGATGAGCCGGCGCCTTCCGCCTCGTGATGCAGCGTGAGGATCCGGTTGGCGAAGCCGGCGACGGCCGTGAGCGTGTCCTGCGGACGCTCGCGCTGCGGGTTATGGCCGACACCCGGCATCAGCACGATCTCGACCGGGCAATAGCATTCGTCCCGCGCGATCTCCACCTGGCGTAGCGTGCCGTACTGGTCGTTCTCGCCCTGCACGATCTGAACCGGCACCCGGATGTAGGCGAGCGCATCCGAGATGTCCCAGGTGCGGAATCCGGGATCGAGCCAGGCCCGGCTCCAGCCGTAGAACGCGACATCCACATGTTTGTGCCAGCGCGCGAGCCGCGGTTTGAGGTCGCCGCTCTCGTAGGCCGCGGTGGTGGCGCGGATCGCCGCGATGCCGGCGTCTTCGGTGATGAAGTGCGGCGCGATCAGCGTGAGCCCGCGCACCCGGTGATCCTGGACGCTGCCGGCATAGATCGCGGCGATCGAGGCGCCGTCCGAGTGGCCGATGAGCAGGCCGCGGCGGAAGCCGATCGCGTCGAGCAGCGGCGGCAGCACGGCCGTTGCCTCGTCATGCATGAAGCTCAGCGGCCGCGGCAGCGCCACCGGGCTCGAGGCGCCGTAGCCGGCGCGCGAATAGGCGAACACGGTGGCGCCGGTCGCCGCCGCGAGCTTGTCGGGAAAATCGCCCCACAGCGCCGCCGAGCCGAGCCCCTCATGCAGCATCACGATCGCGGGCGGCACGGCCGCATCGCCCGACAAGCGATATTCGAGCGTGGCGTCGCCGATGGGGAGAAAGCCGGAGGGTTGAAGCTGAGTCATTTGCTGTTCGCGAACCGAGCACTGCCTATCGCTCCCTCCCCCGCTTGCGGGGGAGGGCGGGGAGGGGGAAGCCTGTAGCACGGAGCAAGCGGCTTCCTCCTCTCCAGCTCTCCCCCGCAAGGGGGGGAGAGGGCGCAGGCGCTCTGCCTTCCTGACGTTCTACTTTCCCTGCGCATCCCGCTCGCGCAGCTTGAACCGCTGGATCTTGCCGGTCGCGGTCTTCGGCAGCGCGTCGAGCACCTCGATCCAGCGCGGGTACTTCCACGGGCCGACCGCGCGCTTGACGTGCTCGCGCAACGCCGCGTCGAGATCGCCCAGCGTCTGGGCGTTCTTCAGCACCACGTACGCCTTCGGCTTCAAGAGCCCGTCCGCATCCGCATGCGGAATGACCGCCGCCTCCAGCACCGCCGGGTGGCTGACCAGCGCGCTTTCCACCTCGAACGGCGACACCCAGGCGCCCGACACCTTGAACATGTCGTCGGCGCGGCCGCAGTAGGTGTAGCGGCCCTCGCGGTCGCGCACGAACTTGTCGCCGGTGCGCATCCACGCGCCCCCGAAGGTGCTGCGGCTCTTGTCGCGCTGATTCCAGTAGCCCTCCGCGGCGGAGGGGCCGTTGACGAACAGCTCGCCGACCTCGCCCTCGGCGACCTCGCGGCCCTGCTCGTCGAGCAGCCGCAGCTCATAGCCCGGCACGGCGCGGCCGGATGTGCCGTAGCGGATGTCGTCCGGCCGGTTCGACAGATAGATGTGCAGCATCTCGGTCGAGCCGACGCCGTCGACGATGTCCACGCCGAAGCGCTCCTTCCAGGCTTTGCCGATGTGCTCGGGGAGCGCCTCGCCGGCGGAGACGCAGAGCCGCAGGCGCTGCGACCCGGTCTCGCGCGTGCATTTCTTGTCGGCGAGCGCGGCGGCGTAGCCGGTCGGTGCGCCGCAGAAGATGGTGGGCTGCTCGCGGCGCAGCACATCGAACACGGCGTCCGGCGTCGGGCGGCCGTCGAACAGCACCGC
>DASTZX010000378.1:0-9270 GCA_035764045.1 Xanthobacteraceae bacterium
CTTCCGAGCGAACGACCTCGTCTGCGACAATGTGGTGCGCAACTGCCTGTTCGATGCAAATCCGGTTGACTTCAATGGCAGACAGTCTCTGGGCGAACCCCACTTCCGCAAGTGCCACGCCCGGGTCGCTCTGTCCGAGCAACGCTCGGGCGCGTTCAAGTGGATCTCGATCGCGCGCAATCGCGAACTCCTGCGCGGATCGAGAAGCCAGTAGGGCGCATGTCATGTGTCGACGCCCAGCCGGGATCGCAAGGGTGGCGCTCAGTGGGTGGTGATCCCGTCTCGCGCCCCACGCTAGGGAGTTGAGCTCGGCCTCCGGCATTTTCTTTTTCCCACGGGCGCGTGAGCAGACGATCGGCTTCGGCCATGGCGGCACGAGAGCGAAGGATCACCTGGCGCGTCATCAGCGCCGTTTCTCTCATATCGTTTCCTGCCTGAATCATCCGATTCTTGGACACTCGGATGCTGGCGGAAGCGTCGTCAAATTGGAGGGAATAAAGGCTGGCGACCGACATGGCGTGCTCCCTCGTGCCGTACAGGCGGGAGCCCAATCAGTCTCTCAGCCACCGACGCCTGGCGAAGCCGTTGTCGGTGATGTGGATAGCCTACGCCAAATTGGCGCCAATGCAATCGATACCCGGGCACGATCTCCGCGCTTTGCGTGCGGCAATCTGCCATTGCGCCTGTCGGCCAACACATGCGGTACACGGACGGACGCAATCCCCTACGCGTGCGACGCGGGGCGGAACGATCGCTCGCTCGTCTCCGTTCCCATCACGTCCGGTTCCGATGGAGGGCGGACGACAGAGGGCGACTTGAACGGCGAGCCTCGGACTGTCGCCGCAAGCCGATGCAAAGAATGAGTCGCAAATTGCGCGCCCGATTTGGGGCGAAACGTCCCGCTTTGGGAAGACTCGGGCGACGCGCCATGCTCCCGGTCGCGACACGATTCTACGAGCGCAAAGGCGTATACGCCTCGGGCAGCGCCTTGGCGCAGGCCACGCGAGGGGAGCTCCAGCGACGCCTGTCGCGCGGCGAAACGGTCTATCTGGCCGGCATCGGCATCGGCGGCTTCCACAACACCGGCATCGCGCTGGTGGAAGTCGGCCCCGACGGGCTGCGGCCGATCTTCAACAACGAGGAGGAGCGCTTCTCCGGCCGAAAGCACACGAGCCAGTATCCTGCGGCCGCGCTCGAGGCGTCCATCGAGATGATGAACGGGCTGGGGATCGAACCGGGACGGATCGTCGCCTGGTTGGCGACCTGGGATCACGTGCTGTGGGCCGCCACAAGCTTCGGCACCTTCCTCGAGGAATTTCCATGGAGCCTGCAGCTATTGCGGCAAGACCCCGACACCGGGCTCGATATGAAGCGGGCACGGGATGGGCTGCTCACGCCGTCGCGGCTCGGCCAGGCCCTCGGGACCGGAGGCGCCGTTCCGATCATCGGAATGCCGCACCACGACAATCACGCAGCCTTCTCGTATCTGGTCTCCCCGTTTGCGTGCCATCCGGACGCGACGATGGTGCTGGTCGCGGATGGAGGCGGCGACTGCGCCTCGGTTTCCCGCTACATCGGCAGCGCGGGCACGCTGAGCCGGGCGTGGCACAACGGCAGCCGGTTCGATTCGCTGGGCGAGTTCTACAGCGTCATCAGCTCGACGCAGGGCGGCTGGACCATGCTCAGCAGCGAAGGACGCTACATGGGCGCCGCCGCCTATGGCGACATGGATCGCGACAGCAATCGCTATTATGGGCGGCTGAAAGAGATTTTCCGGCTGGAGCCCGACGGCAGCATTCGACTGAACCGCGCGCTGGCGAACTGGCACCGGGCGACATTCACGAGGCCCTACACCTCCGAGCTCGTCAAGATCATGGGGCCGCCGATCGCGCGAGAGCGAATGTGGGACCCCAACGCCGTTCTTTGCGTCGACGGCATCCGGCACGAGCCGCATACGCAGGAGCGCGTCGACAAGGCGGCGGCAACGCAGCTCGTATTCGAGGATGCGTTGATGCATATGGTGGACGCATTCATCCACAGCACTGGAAGCAGCCGCCTCGTGCTCACCGGCGGCACGGCGCTCAATGCCGCCGCAAACATGCGGCTGCTCGAACGGTTCGACGAAGACTTCTATGCGCGGGAGCTGGGGCGAAAGGCGCGGCTCCATCTCTGGGTGCCGCCGGCCCCCAACGACTCGGGCGTGACGCTCGGCGCCGCCTATGCGTTTGCGCTCAGCGCGGGTGCGACACGCGCGCATCCGCTCAAGCACGCGTTCTATTGCGGACGGGCGGCATCGAGCCGCGAGATCCTCGATGCGCTTTGCGACGCGGACGACCTGGAATGGGAGGCGGTCGGTGACGCGTCGTGCGCCGCAAGCATCCGGGCGTTCACCGACATGATGGCTGCAGTCACCGTCCGCGACGGAATCATCGCATTGATGCAAGGCCCGTCGGAAACCGGGCCGCGCGCACTGGGGCATCGGTCGATCCTTGCCAACCCATGCAATGTCCGCACACGGGAATTGATCAACGAGCGGGTGAAATATCGCGAGGCGATCCGGCCGCTGGCGCCCATGGCCACGATGGCCGCCGCGCGCGAGCTGTTCGAGCTCAGCGATGGCGCCTCGGACGACGATTACAACGCCTACAATTACATGGTCCTCACGCTGCGGGCGAAGCGGCGCGCCTACCGCAAGGTGCCGGCGGTGATTCACGTGGACGGGACCGCCCGCCTTCAGATCGTCCGCGAGGAGACGGATCCCATCGCCCATGCCTACCTCAAGGCTCTCGGGCGGCGAACCGGTGTCGAGGTCGCGGTCAACACCTCATTCAATGTGGGCGCGCCGATCGCCCATACGCCAGCTCAGGCGGTCGAGACGCTGCGACGTGCGAAATGCCTCGACGCCGCGTTCGTGGTCTCAGCGGACGGACCGGTGATCGCGATCGCGAAACGCGGACATCTCAGTTTCCTGACGAGCGTCCCCGAACGGCTCGCCAGGCCGGCTTAGCGCATGTCCCGGCGAAGTGGCCACCGGTTCGCCGATAAGGACATGCGCCAATCAATGACACGAGAGCATGTTCCGATTCCGCAGGAACGGAACATGCTCTAGCGTCGATCGCGCGAGCCTATCACTGCTGTTTCGGAATGTTCGCCGCTTCAACGAGAGCCTGGTTTCCCGCGACGTCGCGCCGAAAGAATTCCTGCATTTCTGCGCGGTTCAAAGGCATCGGCTCAAAGCCGAGGCTGGCGGCGCGATCATGCACCAGCGGCTCCGAAAGGGCTGCGTGTATCTCGGCGTAAAGCCTGTCCAGTATTTGGGGTGCGGTCTTGGCCGGCGCAAAAACCGGGATGTAAAATGGATAGATCGCGTCATCCTTCAGCCCTGCTTCGATCAGGGTCGGGACCTCGGGCAGCGCGAAGGATCGTTTGGTGGCGCTCACCCCGAGCGCAGCAAGCTTGCCGTCGCGGACGAGACTGAGCACTGTGCCGACCGGCGCGACGCTGAAATCGATCCTCCCAGCAGCCACCTCGAGAATGTAGTCGCCTCGGAAGGGCACGTGCTGGGCGACAGCGCCGGCGCTCAAGGTGAGCCGCGCCGCCCCGAGATGGGCGGCCGAGCCCACGCCCGGCGTCGAAAAGTTCAGCGCGCCCGGTCGGGCTTTTGCCTGGGCGATGAGATCGGCCATGTTCTTGAACCGACCTGGTGGTGCGACGACAACGAGCGGCTGCTGTCCCAGGGGCGCGACCGGGGTAATGTCGGTGAGGGTATCGTACGGCAATCTGGCATAAAGCGCGGCTGCCGATGCCGCCGCGCCATAGACGAGGAGCGTATGTCCATCCGGTGCGGCTTTGGCGACGAAGCTCGTGCCCAACGTGCCACCCGCACCGGGACGGTTCTCGACGATGACGCTCTGCCCCACTTGCTGCCCGACCTGCTGCATGACCAATCGCGCGATGCTGTCGACCGCCGTTCCGGCAGGAAGCGGAACGACCACGCTGACCGTACGGGTCGGCCAACTCTGTGCGCTTGCCGAGTGAGGCCAGCAAAGGCTGAGAAAAAGGCTGGCAAGAACCAATACCCGCGATTTCATCGCTGCCTCCGGCCGTGCAGGCGCGCCGTCGCTTCGAACGGTACAGTTTGGTTGGCTTAGCGTCCAGCCGATCTCGCGGGTCCCGCGCTCATCATGTCCTCAGGAGACATGCGCGCACCGGCATCCTGAAACTTCGGCGGCATAAGGGTCGATGAGACCGGTGCGCTCCGCGCCTTAGGAATTGAGAGCCGAAGCCACGAGGACAATGACGACAATCAGGAGCAACACGAAGCTCGCCTGGTGGCCGAGGTGGGGCCCTCCTTCCACTTGCGTCGAGTAGGAAAGGCCGGAGCCTGGCAGGCCCGCCGTCGCCCGGGTTCCGCGTGGCCCAATGGTGAGCCAACCACCGCGATGCCCGAGGCTCACGGACGGCCCGGACTTCGACAGGTTCACCCGTAAGCCGGGCAGCAGCGGAATGCGCCTGTTGAATCGAAGGCCCACGATCATCCCCCTCGTCCGAGATCTCCAACGAGAGAGCGACCTTAAGACCGATTCGCCGCCGCCTTCAAGAATGGCTGTCGCATCCGGCATCGCGTCGCTGTCACGAGGGAAACGAAGCCGCGCGCAATCGCGAGGCTGCAACGTGCAACGCACCTCGGCGAACGTGCCGCGAGGGTCGGAACTCGACACATATATAATGAGAAGCGCTGGCGCGGCGCAGTGGAACGTCGGTGACGAACGCAGATTTACGGTTTGCTTACCACGTGCGCCGGCTCGCCTTGATGCATCGGCGCGAATGCCCGAGTTTTCCGCGGTCGTGTTGACCAGGAGTAAACCATGAGCGGACCGGCCGACATTCCAGGCGATCAGCTGCGGACCATCGTCGAACGCATCGAGCATATCGACGAGGAGATCAAGGAACTGAACGAGGCCAAGCGGGAAATCTTCGCGGAAGCCAAGAGCAACGGCTTCGACGTCAAGGTGCTGCGGGAAGTGATCCGCATTCGCAAGAAGGACAAGCAGGAGCGCGACGAGCAGGAAACGCTTCTCGATCTCTACATGCATGCGATCGAGGCGGCGAAGCCTGCCGCCAAGGCCGCCTGACGGAGGGCGGGTGCCGGCGGCGACGTCGGCACCCACCCGGCCGTCGCGCCGGCGATGGTTTTATCGCCGGGCGACGATCTGGTCGTACTCGGACAGCGCGCGTTCGAATTTGCGGTTGAAGAGCCACATCGCATCGAGGATTTCGCGAAAGCTGGCGGATCTCCTGGCTCGGTCGGCGCGTCCGAACGCGAAGATGCTGTTGTTTCGCAGATATCCCATGATCCTCGGCTCCGAGATCCGGTAGCCGGTCAGGTTGCCTGAGCTGAGAGCGGATCTGGTCGGAGACGGGATGATCTGGATCAGCTCGAAGAGCTTCATCTGATCGATCGGATCCGGCAGCGTGCGCACGATCGCCGGGATCTGCCGGAAGAGCTCGGCGTGCGCGTTGGCAAGACCGTCGCGCACAGCGATCCAGTGATTGAACCGGTGATCCAGCTTGCCGACCCTCGCCTCCTCCCTGTCGTCGCGAGCGATGATGTCGGGCGATTTTATCGCCGGCTTGATGGCGGCCCATTTCCTTTGACCGATGCGGTCTTCCGATGGACCTGTTTGAAAACTTCCCTTGTACGTGTTCGAGCGCGCATTCCCGATGTTCTGCTTGCCGTCGGTCTCGGCAAAGAACAGCCCCAGGCTGATGCGCCCCGCCACCCCGGCATTTGCGTCATCGAGGCCCTTGGCGCGCGCAATGGCTGTGCCGAGGTCCACAACGTCCTTGAACGGCGTTTCCGAATTTTGCGCGTTGGCGGGCGGCGCCTCCATGATGGCGAAGAGCTTCCTGTACTCATCGACCAGCGGCTCGATATCGGCATCGAAGTACGCCGGAGGTACGCCGAATTTGTTGGGCCGTCCGATCCTGGACGGAAGCGCGTCGGTGAGATCCTTGTAGGTGCTGATGACCGCGACGCGTGCGAGGTAGACCGCCTGCCCGGGCAGGTTCGGCAACGGCTGGTGCGAGCTGATCTGCGTGCGCCGCTCGCGCAAGATCGACTTGAACTGGTTGAGCGCCTTGTCGTACGCCGCGAGCGCATCCGACTGGGATTGCGTGAGCGCGGCCGGCTGAGCGGGCGGCGCACGCGACGGAGCCGGCTGGGTCTGTGCACCCGCCGCAAGCGGCCACCCGGCTGCGGCCGCAGCGAGCGCCTTGATGAAGTCGCGTCGTCGCATGTCCACTCCCTTTTGCAGAATTTCGTCAGCAAAAAGGCAGTGTATTCATCCCTGGCTGAGGCGCCAGGATTCCAACCTGGAATGTCCGGGGCTCAGCGTGGCAGCGCGACGCGCTTTTGCAGGCTTGTCAGCTTGGACAATTTCGCGGGAATTGCGTGCTTCGTCGCGCCGGCATCGCTGCGCGCGGCGAGCTGCTTCGCGGCCTTCAATGGCGGCGTTTCCGCCGTCTTCGCCTTCGCCTGCAGGGTCCGCTTTTTCGCATTGGCCAGGGCGCGCTTGTTCGCCAGGCTGCGCTTGACGATATATTCCGTGCCGTCGATCGGCCCGACATGCGGCGGGTCGCGATCGAGGTAGGGGCGGCCGATCCCAAGCTCCTTGTCGTGCGCATCGACCCACTTCCACAGCTCTTCGCTCGAGGCGTATCGCTGCGTGCGGTTCTCGCCCTTGACGCTCACGATGTCGGCGGCGAGCCCGTGCCCGTAGCCGCCACGCCGGCTCCCGCCATGAAAGGAGCTGTCGGACGCGGCCTTGTTGCCGGTGGCGATCGTTTGCCGGTAGTCGTCGCGAAATCCGCTCGTGATCCCCGGCATGAGCCCCGCGTCGTCCATCGCGCGAAGCGCGCGGTAGAGCTTGAGCTTGAAGCCGGGATCCATGCCGCCGATGACGTAGTCCATGAGCGACTTGCCGCCATGCTGGGCGGCGGCCGGATCCTTCCACGTGAAATCGTCGACGACGTACGTCATGACGGTCTGGGTCACGGTCCGGAGCTTGCCCTTCTTCTTGACCGTCACCTTGATCTTCTGCGGCACTTTGACCGTGTCGATCTTGGGCGTCCGTTCGTAGAGCGACCAGAGGTACGCGTCGATGCAGGCGACGGCCACGCATTGACGGGGAGGTTCGATCGCGTCCACGGGCGGCTTGGCACCATCGTCCACCGGCTCTGAGGGCGCCACGGAGGCGAGCTGCATGCCGGTTTGCGCCGGCTCCGGACCCGTGCCGGTCACGACCGGTTCGGCGGTGGGGGCCTCGGCAGCAGGCGCCTCGGCAGCAGGAGAGCCGGCTGAGACGAGGACAGACCCGGTCGGGTTCGGATCGCCTGCTAGGGCCCCGTTCTCGGACGTCGCCATGGGCGCGTCAACGGTTGCGGCGGCGCCCACCACGGCAGACTCAGGTGGTCCCGGATTGCGCTCAGCGATCGGCGCTGCGGCAGTCTCGACATGCGACGCATTGAACGCGCCGAGCTCGACCGCGCCCCATCCGGCGAGCGCGACCGTTCCGCTCAAGGCCAAACCCGCAAAGGTCCGCTGTGTAAGAATCGCGCCCGCTCCTCTCAAAGTCCCCCGATGTTGGACCGCGAATCTGGCCCACACAATACCCTGCCAGCCCTAACCGCCGGCATCGTAAATTGGTGAACAGGGCCGGTGGCCCAGTGGGGCGCCGCGGTATCGGCGGGAGGTCGCCCAGGCGAATTGCAGCCCCCGGCCCGGCCTCACCCATTCTCCCCGAATCTCTGGCTTCCCAAGAGTCCGGCGTAGACTCCCGGCTCCGAGCCCTCGATCAGGACCGCCCCGACCGCCTTCGCGTAATAATCCGCGGGGCCGACGCCGCCGACGATGGCATAGCCGAAACCCTGCTCCCGCATGGCCTCGAGGCAGGCGAACAGCAGGCCGGTACCCACCCCCTGTTGCCTCGCGTTCGGGTTCACGCCGGTCGGCCCGAAGAAATTGCGGCAGGTGGCGTCATGGCAGGCGAACCCCAGGATCTTGCCGGCCTGGACGGCAATGAAGCAGGAGACCGGTTGGCGGCCGAACGCGACCTCGGTCTCGCTCGCCCATCCTTGGGAAAAACCCTCCCGCACCCAGGCGACGACCTTGTGCTTTTCGGGCACCAGCGCCCGCCGAACCTGAATGCCCTGGCCGCGCAGCCGCTCGAAGGCGGCGCGCGAGTCCGGCAGATCGTACAGCTTGACCAGCATGTCCATGGGACCGGGATAACCTCGCACCAATGCCGGGTAAAGCCACAATCGCCTCGCGCGCGCTGCCTCCAGGCGATCTGCTGATGGCCGTCAGCGGAAACGCCCGAACAGCTGGGCGGCGTTCTCCCGTTCGATCGATGAGGTCAGCAGGCCCCCGACATCGGCCAGCTGGTCGCGAACGAACTCGCGATCCAGATAAGGCCAGTCGCTCCCGTAGAGGATGTGAGTTGGATCCGCCGTTTTTGTCAGCGCCGCCATGGGCGCAGCGCCGCCGACGAGGGCGATATCGAAGTAGAACGATCCGATGTGCGGCGCGACGCCGTCCGGGACACGCTCGATGAACGAGGGGACGTTCTTGTCGGACTCTTCCATCAGCTTGAGGCGAACGGAAAGATACGGCAACGCGCCGCCGCCGTGGGCGAGTATCCACTTGATGTTGGGATATCGCGATGTCACGCCGTTATAGATGAGATTCGCCGCGACCCGAGTGGTCTCGAACGGATACTCCACATACGCAGCCCACATGTTGAGGCGTAACTGCGCGACGTAAGCCGGGCTTGCCGGGTGCACAAACACGATCGCGCCCCGGCGGTCGAGTTCGGCATAGAGCGCATCGAACGCCACGTCGCCGACGTAGTAGCCATTCTGGTTCGACAGCAGAATCACGCCGTCCGCATGCAGCCGGTCGAGCGCGTATTCAAGCTGACGGAGCGCGCCGTCGATGTCCGGGAGCGGCAGGGCTGCAAAGAAGCCCATCGTTTCGGGGACATGAGAGACGAATCGCGCCAGCGCTTCGTTGGTCGCCTCGGTGAGATATCGGGCGTGGGCGTCGCTGCCATGGTGAACCCCGGCCGCCGACAGCGGATTGAGAACGGCCCCGGCGATGCCGAGCTCGCCCATGGAGTCCAGCGCTTCCTGGGGCGAGACGTTCTTGCGCAGCGGCCGAGACGGATCGACAGCGCCGGAGCGCGCGAGCGCCGCCAGGTACTCGGGCAA
>DASTZX010000379.1:0-18513 GCA_035764045.1 Xanthobacteraceae bacterium
CCATCTCGACGAGTCGCGCAAGTACGGGGTCGACATCTTCACCGCAGGCTCGCTCGTGGATGAGGACGGCGAGACGCCGGTCGGCAGCCTGTTCGTGGTCGAGGCGAAGGACCGCGCTGCCGTGGACGCCTTCACGCGCAGCGACCCGTATTATGCGAACGGCGTATGGGATCGCGTCGACGTGCATTATTACAGGAAGAAGAGATAGGCACAGACTCGTAGGGTGGGCAAAGCGAAGCGTGCCCACCATCCGAATCCGCGTGGGCACGGCGCGCTTTGCGCGCCTTTGCCCACCCTACAGCGCCGCTTGCAAAATCGCCCTGGCGTCGTCCGCCGAGACCGGGCGCGGCTCCTTGATGCCGAGCGCGGCGACCTGGGCGGCGGCGTCATCGATCTTCGATTTGTCGAACCCGATGTCGCGCAGCCGCTTGGGGATGGGAAACGCCTGCACCATGGCGGCGAGCGCGCCGGCCGGATCGGGGCTGTCGAGCGCATCGGCGAGGCGCGCGCTCGCGTCGCCGGCTTCGACCAGATTGAAGCGCGCCACATGCGGCAGGATGATCGCATGCGTTTCCGCATGCGGCAGGCCGTAGCCGCCGAGCACATGGGCGAGCTTATGGTGCAAGCCGGTGCCGCCGGTGAGCACCGCGCCGGCGAGCCAGGCGGCGATCAGGCACTCGCCGCGCGCCGCCACATCGGCCCCGTTCGCGACCGCGCGCGGCAGGGACGCGCCGAAGCGGCGCATCGCCTCGGTGGCATAGGCGACCGTCACCGGCGTGCGCTCGGGAACCCAGAGGCCCTCGACGCAATGGGCAATGGCGTTCATGGCGCTGGCCGCCGTCACCGCCGGCGGCAGCCTTAGCGTGAGCTCCGGGTCGTAGATGACGGTGCGCGGCACCACCTTGGTGTCGCGGCCCGTGGTCTTGCGGTCGCCCACGCTCGTGCCCCAGATCGGGGTGGCCTCCGAGCCCGAATAGGTGGTCGGGACGGCGATGATCGGGAGCCCGGTCTCGCGCGCAATGATCTTTGCAAGGCCGATCGCCGAGCCGCCCCCGGCGGCCACCAGCCCGTCGGCGCGCGCGGCGCTCGCCGCCGCGAGCCCCGCCTCCGCCACCGCGCGCGGCACGTGGATCACGGCCTGCGCATGCAGCCCGGCCGAGCGGCCCCCGAGCAGCTCGGCGACGCCCGCGCCGAGCCGCGCGCCGCTCCCCGGTGTGGCGATGACGAGGGCGTGCGACATGTCGAGCCGCGCCGCCTCGTCCGGCACGCGCGCGAGACTGCCGGCGCCGAACACGACGCGTTGGGCCGGGGCATCATGGATGAAGGGGGCGGGCATGTTCACCCCTCCCGGTCATTCCGGGGCGCCGCGAAGCGGCGAACCCGG
The DNA here is from genome assembly GCA_035764045.1 of Xanthobacteraceae bacterium. Classification (GTDB taxonomy): domain Bacteria; phylum Pseudomonadota; class Alphaproteobacteria; order Rhizobiales; family Xanthobacteraceae; genus JAVDCA01. The sequence goes on from DASTZX010000379.1 coordinate 1,385, forward strand.
AATCCAGAACGAAACAGAGACGCAGCGGCTATGGATTCCGGACAGCCGAGCTTTGCTCGGCTTCCGGAATGACGGCAAGGCTCAATTCCCCTCGCGCCAGATGCCGAGCGCTTCCTGCGCGGGCCGGTCGGAGATCGAGAAGAGCACCGACTCCTTGGCGGCATTGTGCGAATAGCGCTTCCACGGCGGCACCACGAACACATCCTTCGGACCCCATTCGAACGGCTTGCCGTCGATCGTGGTCGTTCCCTGGCCCTCGACGCAGACGAAGATGGTGCCATCGGTCGAGCGGTACGGCTCGCCCTTGAAGCCCTTCGGCAGCAGCGCGAGGTTGGCTCCCATGGTCGGCAGCACCGGTCCGCCGGTGACGGGGTTGGCATAGCGCACGCGTGCGCCATGGCGCTTGTCGATCTCGCCCGCCTTCTGCAGGCGCTCGAGGATCGGGCGCATCCGCGCATAGGTGTAGTTGATGACCGGGGTGCGCTTCATGTTCATCGGCGTGCCGTCGGGGAGCACGCCCGACCCGTAGAAGGCGAGCGAGTCGCCGTCGCCGCGCGACGTGTTCTGCATCTTGTCGTCGAAGTGCTCGGCGAACGAGGTCTCGAAGTGGTTGATGGTGGGCATGTCGAGCACGTCGAGCCACATCATCGGCTTGTCGGACGGATTGCCGTGGTCGTGCGGCGCCCAGTTGGCGGTGATGAGGAAATCGCCCGGCGACATCATCGCCTTCTCGCCCTCGACCGCCGTGTAGGCGCCCTCGCCGTCGAGCACGAAGCGGATCGCCGACGAGACATGCCGGTGGGCCGGCGCGACCTCGCCCGGCAGGATGAGCTGGATGCCGGCGAAGAGCGCATTGGTGACCCGCGACTTGCCGCGCAGCGCCGGGTTCTCCAGCACCAGGACCCGCCGTTCCGCCTCGTCGGCGGTGATGACGTCGCCGGCCTCGAGCACGAGCTTCTTGGCGTCCTCGAACTTCCACAGCGCCGGGGCGCACTGGGTCTTCGGCTCCTTGGTGACGAGGTCTTTCAGGACCTCCCACAGGGGCGCCATGTCGTAGTTGGAGATCTTGTCGTAGTAGGCCTGCCGCGCCGCCTGGAGATTGTGCTTCGGGTCGGGCTTGCCGTCGGTTGTCGTCTGTGCCGTCGCGACCGCCATGGGGTCCTCCGTTCGGGCCGGAAATCGCTTTGTCACGAACTATATAGAGAATTCGGAGCCGTCCGAAAACGGGGCAAATCCGCCCGGCGGAGCCGCCATGCGCCATTCGTATCGCTCGGCTCGGGCCGCGCTCAGGTGTTGTTGGCGCCTCCGTCCACTGCAAGCGTCTGGCCGGTCACAAAATCCGAATCGGCCGAACCCAGGAATATCAGCGTCCCGACCAGGTCCTCCGGAACCTCATCCCGCTTGAGCGCCCGACGGGCGATGGCCGGCTCGCGGGCGGATCTGAGATGCCCGAAGAACGGCGTCGCTTCGCTCGCCTATGCCGGGCCATCGACGCCTTGCTTCGGGTTATGATGCCAAGACGTGGATGCCCGCGACAAGCGCGGGCATGACGCATCAGAGAGAGCGCCCCCGCAATGCCCGCCATGAATGACCTCCATGACCGCCTCGCCATCCGCGAGCTGATCGACAACTGGGCGATGTGGCGCGACGTCGGGCGCTGGGACGATTTCCGCACCGTTTGGCACCCCGAGGGCGTCATGATGGCGACCTGGTTTCAGGGCGGGGTCGAGGACTTCATCAAGGTGAGCCAGGAAGGCTTTGCGCGCGGCGCCCGCACGACGCATTTCCAGGGCGGCACGAGCATCGACCTCAAGGGCCCGCGGGCCGTGGCGCAGACCAAGATGCAGATCGCCCAGCGCGGGCCGATCGAGGGCGTCGTCTGCGACGTCGTCTGCTCGGGCCGCTTCTACGACTTCCTGGAGAAGCGCGAGGGCCGCTGGGGCCTTGTCCTGCGCCAGCCGATCTACGAGCGCGACCGCATTGCGCCGGTCGATCCGAACGCCAGCGTGCACCTCGACCCGGCGCTGCTCGGGCGCTTTCCCGAAGGCTACCGCCACCTCGCCTACCTGCAGACCCGCAACGGCCAGAGCGTGAAGCGCGACATGCCGGGCCTCGCCGGGCCGGAGCTTGACGCGCTCTACCGGCGCGGTGAAGCATGGCTCGCGGGACAGAAGCTTTGATCGGATTGAGGCAGCATGGCGCCAGCCGTCGAGCATTGGTCGAAGCCGCGTCAGGCCGTGGCGCAACGGATCTCCGCGACGCTCTACGGGATCGTCGGCATCATGACGGCGGAGCTACCCTTGCAGCCCGGCGAATTCGGCTACGCGGAAACCGCGATCGGAGCCCTGTTCGTCGGACTTGCCATGTACGTGGCGCACGTGTTCGTGATCCTCGTCAAGGTGGAGAGCGAGATCGGCTCGCACCTGCCCCTTCGCGGGGCACGGGGAATCATGTTCGACTCGCTCCTCGTGATGGTCTTTCCGGTGGCGACCGCGCTGGAGATCGTCCTGGCCGCTTTGACCACCACACGCTGGACGGTGCTGCTGGACTTCGTGCTTTATCTCGGAATGGCCGCGGTGTTCGCGACCGGGTTTTTCTCGAGCTACGTTCTCGATCACGCGCTGCTCCCGGCGCTCCGGCGCGGGCTGGTATGGCTGCTGCTGAGCGTCGCTTTCGTCGCGGCGAAGAAGCTCGCTTGAACGCCGCGGAACCGGCGCGACGGGCCCGCGAGGCGCCCGCCCGGTAGGCGGGCGCCGCTACTTGCCATGAACCATGCGGATCAGCTTCTCGAAGCCGGCGAGCTGCGCCTTGACCATGTCGATCGCGGTCTGATCCTTGAGCTCGAGGGTCGCGGCATCGAACTTCTGCGCCGCGAAGCTCACGATCACCTCGGGCCGCCCGAACCAGACGACATCGAGCGAGACGAGCGACTGGCGTAGCTGATACTGCATGCGCGCGCCGCCGAGCAGGCCGCCGGCGGCCGACTGCACCGCGACCGGCTTGCCGTTGAACGGCTGGTCCTTCATGCGCGAGACCCAGTCGATCGCGTTCTTGAGTCCTCCCGGAATCGACCAGTTGTATTCCGGCGACACGATCAGGATCCCGTCGGCAGCGCGGATCGCATCCGCCCATGCGGTGACCTCCGGCGGGAAGCCGCTCGTGTTCTGGACGTCGAAATTGTAGATCGGCATGTCCGCGAGGGACGGAGCGTCATGAAATTTGAGCGCTGGCGGCGCGAGCTTCGGCGCCATGCGGCCGAGCGCTGCGTTGTAGGAACCTTTGCGAAGCGATCCGCAGATCAGCAGCACATTCAACGTGTCGGTCATGACAATCCAATCCCCGTGGCCGCGCTCGTGTCATCCTGCTCCCGCGTGGCGCGGCGATGCGCGGGAAGCGTGTCTCTACATCGGTTTGCGGAGAAGCGAAGCGCCCGTCACCTTCGTTTCTCAATGCCGGCCTTTTCGCGCACCGCGTCCCACTTCGCGATCTCGTTGATGACGTGCTGGCGCAGCTCGTCAGGCGTCGAGCTCTTCGCGGTCGCGCCGACCTTGAGGAGCTGCGCCCGGATGTCCTCGCGTGCGAGCACGTCATGCAGCGCCCGGTTCATCTTGTCGATGATCGGCGCCGGCGTATCGGCCGGAAACGTCAATCCGTACCAGCTCATGACCTGGAAGGACGGCAGGCCCGACTCGGCCACGGTCGGCAGCTCGGGCAGCGCGGCGTATCGCTCCGGCGAGGTGACGGCGAGCGCCTTGAGCTCGCCGGCGCGAATTTGGCCAAGCACCGGCTGCACCAGCTCGAAGGTGAAATCGACCTCCTTGGCGAGGAGTCCGGTGACCGCAGCCGGCGTGCTGCGATAGGGAATGTGCTTGACGTCGACGCCGGCAAGCTGGCGAAACAGCTCGCCTGAAAAATGCTGGGTCGTGCCATTGCCGACGCTGGCGAAATTCAGCTTTCCCGGCGCCGCCCTGGCGGCCGCGATCAGCTCTTTCACGTTGTTCGCCGGAAAGTCCTTGCGGGTCACCAGCACGAGACCGGCAACGCCGGTGAACGAGACGAAGGCGAAATCCTTCACCGGATCGAACGGCAGGTTCTTGTACAGCGCCCCCACGATGCCATGGGAATTGTTGATCATGTAGGCGGTGTAGCCATCCTTGGCGGCCTTCACGAGCGAGCCGGCGGCAAGGAGATTGGCCGGTCCCTGCTTGTTCTCGACCACGATCGGCTCGCCGAGCAGCTCCGACAACGGCTGCCCGATGATGCGGGTGACGATGTCGGTGCCGCCGCCCGGCCCCGCGCCGACGATGACGTGGATCGGCCGCGTCGGCCATTCCTCGGCGTGGACCGCCGAGGCGCTCAACGCGATCACCGTCAGTAGCCCCAGCATGCGCAACATGACGCGCCCTCCCCGGCCGGATTACGCCGACCACAATCCTGCTTCTCGCCTACTTCTCGTCCTCGATCGGGTTGCGCAGGATCCCGATCCCCTCGATCTCGATCTCGCAGACGTCGCCCTGGCGCATCCACACCGGGTTCGGCTTGCGCGCGTGGCCGACGCCCGACGGCGTTCCGGTGAAGATGATGTCGCCCGGCTCGAGCGTGATGCCCTGGGTGACGTAGGCCAGCATCTCCGGGACCGGAAACATCATGTTGGCGGTGTTGTCCGACTGCATGATCTTGCCGCTGAGCCGGCTCTCGATCTTGAGGCCCTTGCCAGCGTCCGGCAGCTCGTCGGCGGTGACCATCCAGGGGCCGAAGCCACCGGTGCGGTCGAAATTCTTGCCCATGTCCCACTGCGTGGTCTTGCGCTGGAATTCGCGCACCGACCCTTCATTGGAGCAGGAATAGCCGGCGATGCAGGAGGTGGCATTGGCCACCGTCAGGTGCTTCGCGCGCTTGCCGACGATGAGCATCAGCTCGGCCTCGTAGTCGAGCTGCTCCGAGGCCTTCGGGCGGATGATCGGCCGTTCGTGCGCCACCATCGAGGTGAGGCAGCGGAAGAAGATGGTGGGGAATTTCGGAATGTTGTCGCGCTGCGAGCCTTCCTTGACGTGGTCGAGATAGTTGAGCCCGAGACAGATGATCTTGCCGGGACGCGCGACCGGCAGCGCGTAGCGCAGGCCTGCGAGGGGTCGCTGGGCCGAGGCGGGCGCGCTCTTCGCGAGGTCCTTGACCGAGGACAGATCGCCCTTGGTGGCCGCGAGCAGTGCGCCGAGCTCGTTCGGCAGCTTGGCGTCGACCGCCTGGAGGTCGATGACCCGGTCGTTCTCGATCACGCCCAGCCGCAGCCCCGCCTCTGTCTCGAAACTTACGATCTTCATGTGCGTCCTCTTTGAGCTGAAATGGTTCGTCGGGCGAAACCGCCGGCAGCGGCCGCAAGTTTGTACCGCGCGAGCAAAATCGCCGGCAAGGCCCGCGCGACGGCACGCTTCGGGTCGCTGATCGAAGGGCGGGTAGGGCCGCGGAGGCCGATGGCAGCGGGGCCGGCCGCAGCGCGGCCCATCCGGGGCGGCCCCCGGGAGGTCCGCTCCCTCCGGGGGGCTTACGGCGACATGGCCCTCAGCGCGTGGACGGAAAAGTACTGCTGCGCGTCGATCCACACTTCGACCGGGCACCAGCCGGCGCCGGCGGCAAGGGCCTGAAAGCTCGCGATCGTATACTTGTAGCTGCTTTCCGTGTGGATGGTCTCGCCACGGCCGAACGCGATGGTCTGTCCTCGGAGATGCACCTGTTGCGTCGCACGGCTTTCAAGATGCATCTCGATGCGATGCGCCTGCGAATTGTAGAAGGCGCGATGCCGGAAGCGCTCGAGATCGAAATCGGCGCCGAGCTCGCGGTTGATGCGCCGCAGCAGGTTGAGATTGAACGCCGCGGTGATCCCGGCCGCGTCGTTGTAGGCGGCGTCGAGCACGGCGCGGTCCTTGACGAGGTCGACGCCGACGACGAGATGCGCGCCCGATCCGAGCAGGCGCGCGGCGTGGCGCAGGAATTGCGCCGCCGCGTCAGGGTCGAAATTGCCGATGGTCGAGCCCGGGAAGAATCCGACGCGCGCACGCGCGCGGATCTCGGCCGGCAGGTCGAACGGCTTGGTGAAGTCGGCCGCCACCGGCACGATGCGGAGCCACGGCAGATCGCGCTTGAGCCGCTCGGCCTCGACCTTGAGGAAGCCGGCCGAGATGTCGACCGGGACGTAGGCGGCGAACGCGCGCCGGCGCAGCAGGATGCGCGCCTTGGCGGTCGAGCCGCTGCCGAGCTCGATCAGCGCCGCGCCGGGCGGCACCAGCGCGGCGATCTCGCCGGCGCGCGCCTCGAGAATGCCGACCTCGGTGCGGGTCGGATAGTATTCGGGCAGCCGCGTGATCTGCTCGAAGAGCGATGAGCCGAGATCGTCGTAGAGATATTTGGGCGGAAGCGTCTTCGGCTTGGCACTGAGCCCCGCGAGCACGTCGCGCGCGAACTCGGATTGCTGCAGCCGCGCCGACGCGGCGGTCCGGGCGAGCACACTCATTACGACACAATCTCCGTGCTCGTCAGCCCGAATAATCCGCCAGCCGCAGGCCGCTGAACTGCCAGCGGGCCGCGGGATAGAAGAAATTGCGGTAGCTCGCGCGCGAATGTCCGCGTGGGGTCGCGCAGGAGCTGCCGCGCAGCACCAATTGATTGACCATGAACTTGCCGTTGTACTCGCCGAGCGCGCCGTCGGCCGGCCGGAAGCCCGGGTACGGAGAATAGGCGCTGCGCGTCCACTGCCACACGACGCCAAACGTCGCATCGAGCTCGCCGGCGCGCGCGGCAACTTCCCACTCGGCCTCGCTCGGCAGAGCCTTGCCGGCCCAACGCGCGAAGGCGTCCGCCTCGTAGTAGCTCACATGGCAGACCGGCAGCGCAGGATCGACCGGCACGAGGCCGGCGAGCGTCATCGCATGCCAGCGTCCGTCGCGCTGGCGCCAGTAGCCGGGCGCGCACCAGGCTTCGGTGGCGACGATCGCCCAACCGTCGGAGAGCCACAGCTCAGGCCGGCCATAGCCGTCATCGTGCATGAACGCGAGCCAATCCGCGTTGGTGACGAGGCCGCGCCCGATGCCGACCGGACCGACCAGCGTGCGATGGGCGGGCTGCTCGTTGTCGAAGCAGAAACCGCGGCCCTGATGACCGACGGTGCGGATGCCCTCCGCCATCGCGGCGAAGCCGTCCTTGCCGCCCGCATGCGGCAAGCTCCAGCCCGGATCGTAGACGGGAGTGTCGGGATTTTCCGCGAACGCATGCAGGATGTCGGTGAGGATGAGCTCCTGGTGCTGCTGCTCGTGATTGAGGCCGATCTCGAGCACGCGGAGAATGTCGGGGAGCATGTACGACGCCGCTTCGGCGACCAGCCGCTGCACCGCCGCGTCGACATGGACACGGTAGGCCGTGACCTCGGCAACGTCCGGCCGCGTGATGAGGCCGCGCTTGGGACGTGCATGACGCGGCCCGGCGGCGACATAATAAGAATTGAACAGGAACGCGAAGCGCTCGTCGAATGGGCGGTAGCCAGCGGCGTAGGGGATGAGCAGAAACTGCTCGAAGAACCAGGTCGTGTGCGCGCGATGCCACTTCGTCGGACTGGTGTCCGGCATCGACTGGATGACCTGGTCCTCCGGCGACAGCGGCGCCGCGCGCCGCTCGGTTTCGGCGCGCACGTCGATAAAGGCCTGGATCGCCGCCGCGCGCTGATCCGACGCGGAATCGGAAGCGTCCGGCGCGAAAGAGACCGATGGTAGGCCGCTGGGGGTGGAAGCGGTCTGGGCCATGCGCGATCCTGTTAAGAGGCAGACTACAAGTCCAAATCAACTCTCCGTGTAGCCGAATGTTCCAAAAACCTTCGGCCGCTGCATCCGAGTCGAATCTCGGACGAAACGGATTACTCGGTTCTGGCGCTGTCGACCCCCGATGAATCGGGCAGCGCCAGCAGATCGGTGAGGTCGCGCACGCGCGCCAGCGTCTCGATCGATGCAAGGCATGCGGTGAGCTTGGCGGTGCGCGCGCTGCCGGCGAACGGCTCCATGTTCTCCTTGAGCTTGGCGGCGAGGTCATCGTCGGTGAATGGATTCTTCGGATGGCCCGGAAACGGCTTCGCCTCGCCGTGCACGACCGCGCCGTCGGACAGTTCGATCTCGACGCGGCCGAGATAGCCGGCCTCCGCGCGCTTGTGCTTGCCGCCCGCGATCGTGCCGAGCTCCGGCGCCGGAGCAGCCTTGACCTTGTCGGCGACGAAGCGCCGCCGCTCCGGCTCGAGCACACGCGAAGGCGCGAAGCTGTCGGTCCCCACGTAGCCGTCGAGCACCGCGGCCGCAACCACATAGGGCAGCGAATGATCGGCGGTCTCGCGCGAGATGGGCGCATAGGGAGCGCTGCGGATCTTGACCAGGTGCTCGTAGGCGCCCTCCTCGACGAAGACGCGGACCTGCTTGATCCGCGCCGGATCGGAGACCTTCTGGCGCGCGGACAGCGCGGCCTGGATCGCACTCTGGGCGAGCGAGCCGACCGGCCAGCGCTTCATGAATGTCTCGGTGATGCGCGTGAGCGGCCGCGGCGTCGCGAGCCGCTCGCGCAGCACGGGAAGCGCCTCTTCGCTCTTGTTGGCGAGCTTCTGCACGAACCCCTGCTTGCCGACGAAGGGGCGCACCGCGCCTTCGACCCCGACCTGCGCCAGCAGGCACGCCTGCAGCGCGTTGCGCACCGCGTCGCTGCCGTTGAAGCGCTTCCACATGGTGAGATCGCCGCGCTGGTTGAGCTCGCCCGACTCGATCTCATCGCATGCGAAATGCGGCACCACCGTCATGGCGAGCGCCTCGCGGATCTGGCCGCTGTCGAGCCCGAGCACGCGCGCGATGGCGCAGGTCGCTCCGGGGGCGACGAGGTTGGTGTAATCCCAGCCGCCGGGGGCGGTCGAGAAGGCGTCGAAGGCGGCCGCCACCACCTCGTAGCCGAGCGCCAGCGCGGAGAGGAGCTTGGCGCCGTCGACGTCCGCCCATTCGGCGGCGGCGATCACGCCCGCCACCATGTCGCTCGGATGGCCGCTGTTGCGCCGGCCGACGAAGAAGTCGTTGTAATCGTAGCAGCGCAGCAGCACGCCGTTGGTCAGCGCCGCAAGCTCGGGCGCGGCGCGCCGCGTGCTGCCCCAGATGACGCAGCCCTCGGGCGTCGCAAACCGATACGCATGCCGACGCGCCGCCTGCGCAGCCGTGTGGGTGAGCGCGCCCATCGAGACCGCGAGCGAATCGACGACCACCGCCTTGGCGGCGCGGGTCGCGCGGGCATCGAGCGCGGCGGGCGCCTGCGCGGCGAAGTCGGCGATCAGGGCGGCGACTTCGTCGGGGGTGGTGGACAGCTTGGGATTGACTTGCGGTACAGACATGACGGCCTCGGTTTGACTCCTCATGCGCGGGCTTGTGCCGCGCATCCCGCGGGCACCTGCCCGCCCGATCGGGATGGCCGGGACGAGCCCGGCCATGACGGACTGCGAAACTCCCTACACCGCGACGTGCGGCTGACCCCGGCGCACCTTGGCGGCGTCGAGCGCCGTCGGCGCGAAGGCGCCGTCCTCGGGCAGGATGAAGGATGCGGAGCGCACGCTCTGCGCCGCCTCGTCGAGGCCGGGCGCGCGCTCGCCGCGCGCCAGGGCCTGCGCGGCTTTGCGCAGGCGCAGCCGCGACATGATGATCGCGTTGTCGGTCGAGACCAGGTTCTCCTTGGTGCGGTCCTGGATCGGGCCCATGCTCTCCTGAACCGACGCGTCCTGCATGGCGAGCCCCTTGACGCCGTTGTAGCTGCGGCCCTGCTCCTGAGCGACGCGATCGATCATGTAGTCGTTGTGGCGGTTGGCGACCGGCTGGAACGTGCCGGGGATCAGCTCGGCGTGCACGCCGCCGCCGTTGCGCATGGTCTCGAGCTCTTCCTCGGTGAGCGGGCGGACCGGGTGGAAGGTCATGGTCCAGGCCATGTTGTTGTGGTCGTCCATCGGCACCCAGGCATGACCGTTGAGCGCATTGCCCTTGTAGGGCGGGATGAGCGTGTACCAGGGCATCAGCCACTGGGTGACGCGCCAGTAGTGATAGCCCGGATCGGCGTTGCGCCGCGCCCCGATGAGGAGCCCGCCCGGCGACTCGAGGATGTCGAACACCGTGTTGGTGTTGCGCGTGTGCTTTGCGCCGTCGGTGTTGCGGTGGAGCGGATCGCGGTCGAGATCGTAGCGGTGCAGGAACGAGACATGGCTCGAATCGATTCCGCCTTCCATGGCCTGCAGGTAGTTGGATTCCTGCCAGCGCTTGGAGATGTAGACGTGCGAGCTGGGCAGGTGCACCCACTCGAAGTTCGGCAGCGGCGGCTTTTCGGCCTCCGGTCCCATATAGGCCCAGATCACGCCGCCGAGCTCGACGGTGGAATAGGCCTTGAGCTTGATCTTCTGGGCAAAGCCGCTCTCGGCCGGCTCCGACGGGACGTCGATGCACTGCCCGGTCACGTCGAACTTCCAGCCGTGGTAGCAGCAGCGCAGCCCGTTCTCCTCGTTGCGGCCGAACCAGAGCGAGACGCCGCGGTGCGCACAGAACTCGTCCATCAGCCCGATGCGGCCCTGGGTGTCGCGAAAGGCGACGAGGCGCTCGCCGAGCAGCTGGACGCGCACCGGCGGGCAATTCGGCCGCGGCAGCTCCTCCGCCAGCATGGCGGGGATCCAATAGCGGCGGAAGAGCTCGCCCATCGGCGTGCCCGCATTGGTGCGGCAGAGATATTCGTTCTGTTCGTGGGTGATCATGGCCTCGGTCCTCGATCCGTCTCGTCGCGGATCCGCTCTCGCATGTGATGTCAGCTTTTCGGCTTGTAGGGTCCAAGCTGCCGCGCGGCCTCATCGGCGAACGAGTCGTCGATCACCTGATCGACGGTGACGTGCCCGCTGATCAGTCCGCGACCCTTGAAGAAGTCGTAGTCGTTCTGCAGCGTCACCTTGTTGACGTGGCCATCCGGATTGGCGGCGAACGGCGTCATGTCGCGATAGATCTTCGGATCCTTGATGCGGGTGTACTGGTTGAGGATCGCGATGATCTCGTCGGCCCCCGGCCCCGCCAGCCGGCCGCCCTTCAACGCATCATTATAGTCACGCAGCGCCTTGAGATACGCGTTCATGAACTTCTGCGCCACGTCGCGCCGCTTGATGAACTCGTCGGCATAGAGCGCGACCGCGGTCTGCTGGCCGGGATAGATCGTGTGCGGGCTCGCCCGCACCGCGAACCCCTGCTCGATCGACCGCGTCACGGTCGGCTCGTTGGTGACGCCGGCATCGATGCCCTTGTTCTTGAACGCGGCGAGCATCTCGGGGAAGCCCATGTAGACCACGTTGACGTCGGTGAACTTGAGTCCGCCCTTCTTGAGCGCCTCGTTGAGCGACGATTCCGAGCCCGCCCCCTGCGAGGCGGTGGCGATCGTCATGCCCTTGAGGTCGGCGAGCGACTTGTAACGACCGCTGTCGACAAGGTCCTTGCGCACCAGGAGGGTCGAGTACTCGTAACCGTCCTTGATCGAGGCCTTGTCGGCGACGATCTTGATGTTGATGCCGCGCTCGACCGCGTTGTAGAGGCCGGCCGCCACCGTGCCGCCGCCGACGTCGAGCTGGCCGGTGCCGAGCGGGGCGATCATCTTGGCCGCCGACGCGAACGACGTCATCGTCGTCGCGAGCCCCTCGGCTTTGAAGTAGCCCTTCTTGTCGGCGATGAAGAACACCGCGTCGGAGCTCGAGTCGGTGATGCCGACATGAACCGCGGTCTGCGCGTGGGCCGCCGAAAGGCCGACCGCGAACGTGAGGCCCAGGGTGAGACGACGAAGCGCTGACCGCATGCTGACCACCTGTCCAATTCGCGCATAGTTTCGACCAAGATCGGGGCATGTCAACCGACCGGCCGTGCTGCGGGCGCATGCGAAAACGCCGCAGCGGATGGGCCGTTGCAACAAGGAGTTTGCGGCCGCGCGGCTTTTGGCGGAAGATGAGGTCTCCGAACCCGCCGACCGGACCCTCGCAATGCAGCCTGCCATCGATCGTTCCGCCATCCCGGGCCGCCGCATCGGCCATTATCGCAATTCGGCACGGCGGCACGTCAAGCTGTTCGGGCTCGGTGCGACCGGGACGAGCATCGCGCGGGCGATCGGGGCGCGCGGCCTCCCCAACGTGGAGGTTCGTACCGGCGACCGCGCCGGCAGCTGGAGCGAGATCGCCGGACAACCCGACCCGGCGACCAACATGGTGGTCATCGTGTGCGGGGAAGGCGACGAGGCGCTGTTTCGGCCCGAGGCCGAGCGGCCGCGGCCGCCCGTCACCTTCGTGCTGCTGCAGCGTCAGGGCGATATGCTGGTGGTGCGCAAGGATAGCGTGTCGAACGCGCGCAGCTCCGCCGACCTCTTCGTCACCACCTCCGACCGCGACTACGTCGCCGACCTGATCGACAATCTCGCGAGCTGACATGCCCCTCCAGGCCGTCCGCAACAGTGCACGCGAGCGGCTCGCGGCAGGCGAGGTATCGCTCGGCTTCGGCGTGCGCACCGCGCGATCGGCCGAGATCGCCAAGGCGATGAAGACGGCCGGCTTCGATTGGCTGTTTCTCGACCTGGAGCACAGCGCCATGTCGATCGAGACGGCGGCGCAGCTCGCGCTCGCCGGGCTCGAGGCGGGCATCGCGCCGATCGCCCGGGTGCCGAAGGGCGAGTGCTCGCTCGCGACGCGGCTGCTCGACTCGGGCGCGCTCGGCATCGTCATGCCGCACGTGGACACGGCCGAGGAGGCGCGCGAGATCGCCGACCGCCTGCGCTATCCGCCGCAGGGCCACCGCGGCGTGTTCTCCAGCATGCCGCAGTTCGACTACCGCCCGGTCAAGGCCGACGAGATGACGGCGGCGCTCAATGCCGCCACCCTGATCGTGGTCATGCTGGAGAGCCCGGCCGCGATCGACAACGCCGACGCGATCGCCGCGGTCGAGGGCATCGACGTGCTGCTGATCGGGACCAACGATCTCTGCATCGAGCTCGGAATCCCCGGGCAGCTGGCGCACGAGAGGATCGCCGACGCCTATCGGCGCATGGTCGCGGCCTGCCGGCGCCACGGCAAATGGGCCGGCATGGGCGGGGTGTACGACGAGCCGCTGATGCGCCGCTATGTCGAGATCGGCTGCCGCTTCCTGATGGCCGGCGCCGACCTCGCCTTCATGATGAGCACGGGCGCGGCGCGGACGGAGTTCTTGCGCGGGATAAAAGTCTAACCCGTCATGGCCGGGCATAGCCGTTCGAAGAACGGCGTCGCTTCGCTCGCCTATGCCCGGCCATCCACGCTTTCGGCACGGCAAACAAGACGTGGATGCCCGGCGCAAGGCCGGGCATGACGCCGAGGATGCGTCAGATCTTCCCCTTCAGCCGCGCCGTAGGGTGCGCAAAGCGAAGCGTGCGCACCGTTTCCGACCGAACGCGGGGGCACGGCGTGTTCCGCGCCTTTGCGCACCCTCATATGCCCCCGTCATGGCCGGGCATAGCCGTTCGAAGAACGGCGTCGCTTCGCTCGCCTATGCCCGGCCATCCACGATTTCGGCACGGCAAAAAAGACGTGGATGCCCGGCGCAAGGCCGGGCATGACGCCGAGGATGCGTCAGATCTTCCCCTTCAGCCGCGGATAGACCTTGCGCGCATTCTCCTCGAAGATCTTCTTCTTGTCGGCGGCGGACAGCCAGCTCACCTGGTCGATGTAGCGCTTGGTGTCGTCGTAGTTGTGGCCGGTGTGCGGGTCGATGCCCTTCACGGCACCGACCATCTCGGAGGCGAACAGGATGTTGTCGACCGGAATCACCTTGGTGAGCAGCTCGATGCCCGGCAGGTGATAGACGCACGTGTCGAAGTAGACGTTCTTCAGGAGCTCCTCCAGCGGCGGCTTCTTCATGTCCTGCGCGAGCCCGCGATAGCGGCCCCAATGATACGGCACCGCACCGCCGCCGTGCGGAATGATGAATCGCAGCGTCGGGAAATCCTTGAACAGGTCGCCGGTGATGAGCTGCATGAATGCGGTGGTGTCGCCGTTGATGTAGTGCGCGCCCGTGGTGTGGAACGCCGGGTTGCACGAGGCGCTGACGTGGATCATCGCCGGCACGTCGAGCTCGACCATCTTCTCGTAGAGCGGATACCACCACTTGTCGGTGACCGGCGGCGAGTCCCACTTGCCGCCCGAAGGGTCGGGATTGAGGTTGCAGCCGACGAAGCCGTATTCCTTGACGCAGCGCTCGAGCTCGGCGACGCAGCCCTTCGGGTCGACGCCGGGCGACTGCGGCAGCTGGCACACGCCGATGAAGTTCTGCGGATAGAGCGTGCACACCCGGTGCACCAGCTCGTTGCTGATCTGCGACCATTCGAGGCTGATGCCGGCGTCGCCGATGTGGTGCGCCATGCCGGACGCGCGCGGCGAGAAGATCGTCAGATTGGTGCCGCGCTCGCGCTGAAGCTTGAGCTGTGCGCCCTCGACGCTCGAGCGGATCTCGTCGTCGCTGATCTTGAGCCCCGCGCGCGACGGCTTCTGCTTGGGGTCCTTGATGCCGGCGATCTGGCTCTTGCGGAAATCGTGCAGCTTCTGCGGCTCGGTCGTGTAATGGCCGTGACAGTCGATGATCATGACGCCTCGCAGGATGACGCGGGAACTTGAATGGGCCCACCCATATCACCGGGTCGGGGCATGCGCCACCCGGCAAAATTCCCCGTTGCGTCCGGGGAAACTCGCAATATGGTGTGCGCCGGATTTGACCTCGTAACCTACGTCTTTCAGGGGACCACCATGGCCGATCTGCCGCGCCTCAACCAAGTCATCAAGGCCTTCGAGAGCGGACAGACCGCGTTCACGTGCTTTTCGCCCGCCGACATCGAGCCGGCGGTCGCGCTCGGCCAGTCGAAGTTCGACGGCGTCGTGTTCGAGATGGAGCACAATTTCTGGGATCCGCGCGCCCTGCGCGACGCTCTGCAATACATGCTCAACCGTCGCCAGATCGCGACCGGCGGCTCGCTCGCGCCGGCCGTCACCCCGATGGTGCGCATCCCGCCCAACGGCGGCGAGATGAACCAGTGGCTCGCCAAGCAGGCGCTCGACATCGGCGTCTACGGCGTGCTGTGGCCGCACATCTCGACGGTCGACCAGGCCTACAATGCGGTCGCAGCCTGCCGCTATCCCCGCCTCAAGACCGCGCCGCGCTACGAGCCCGCCGGCATCCGCGGCGACGGCCCGCACACCTGCTCGCGCTATTGGGGCCTGACGCAGCAGGAGTACTACAAGAAGGCCGGCGTCTGGCCACTCGATCCCGAGGGCGAGGTGCTGGTCATGCTGATGATCGAGGACACGCTGGCGATCGAGAACCTCGACGACATCCTGTCAAAGGTGCCGGGCGTCGGCCTGATCCTGATCGGCGAAGGCGATCTGAGCCAGGAGCTCGGCTTCCCGCGCCAGTACGAGCATCCGCAGGTGCTCGACGCCATGAAGCACATCGTCGACACCTGCAAGAAGCGCAAGGTGGCGGTCGGCCACCCGCATGTGGACGCGACGAACGTCGAGCGGATCCTCGGCGAGGGCTACACTTTCCTGATGGCGGCGCCGAGCCGCAGCTTTGCAGCGCTCGACAAGGGGCGCACGCTGGCGAAGCGGACGTAATTCACCCTCCCCTGGAGGGGGAGGGTCGGCGAGCGAAGCGAGCCGGGGTGGGGTGACTGTAGAATGCTGCGGCTTTCATTCCGCGCACCACCCCACCCCGCTCGCCTGCGCTTCGCTCCGGCGAGCGACCCTCCCCCTCCAGGGGAGGGTGAAGAGTCCCTCACCCGCGCCAGTCCGGACGCCAGCGCTCGAACCGGCGCTCGATCGCGCGCAGGAATTGGGTGAGCGCGATGCCGAGCCCGGCGATCAGGATGATGCCGACCATGACCCGGTCGGTCTGGAAACGCGCGCCCGACACCGCGATCAGGTAGCCGAGCCCCTGGGTCGCGCCATACATCTCGCCCACCACGATCCCGACCAGCGCATGGCCGAGACCGAGGCGAAGCCCGGTCAGCAGCATCGGCACCGAGGACGGCAGCGCCACGCTCAGGAACATCTGCCGGTCGGACGCGCCGAACGAGCGGGCGACCTTGATGAAGTCGGCATCGATGGTGCGCACGCCGGTGATCGTATTGACCAGGATCGGGAAGATGGCGCCGAGAAACACGATCGCGACCTTGGAGGCGAGCCCGATGCCGAACCAGATCACAACGAGCGGCAACAGGGCGATGCGCGGCGTGGCATAGAGCGCGGTGACGAACGGCTCGAGCACGGCGTTCACCCGGCCGTACCAGCCCATCAGGATTCCGAGCGGGACGCCGATGACGATCGCGAGCAGGAAGCCGGCGAAGAACTCCTCGGCGCTGACCCGCAGGTGCCCGTAGATGCTGCCGTCGGCGAACATCTCGATCGCCGCCGCGACGATCCGGCTCGGCGAGCTGGTGAACAGCGGATTGACCGCCTCGGCGCGCACGGCGAGCTCCCACAGCGCCAGGAACACCAGCATCGACAGCGTGCCGAGGAGGACGTTCTCGTTGCGCCGCCACGCGGAGCGCCGCGGCGACACGGCCGGCGTCTCGATCTCGGTCACGGGTGCGGTCGCGGTCACACGGGCTCCTTCAGGCCGCCGTCACCATGCCGGTGCGCGGGGCCTCCTCCTCGATCAGGCGCCAGATGCGCCGCTCCAGGGCGACGAACTCCGGCGTATGCTTCATGTCGAGGGTGCGCGCCGGCGGCAGGTCGACCGGCACGATCTCCTTGATGCGGGCCGGCCGCGCCGAGAACACCGCAATGCGGGTGGAGAGGAAGATCGCCTCGCTGATCTGGTGGGTGATGAACAAGGCGGTCGTGCGGGCGCGCGCGAGGATCTTCATCAGCTCGAACTGCATGAACTCGCGCGTCTGGGCGTCGAGCGCCGCAAAGGGCTCGTCGAGGAGGAGCAGCGCAGGCTCGACCGCGAGCGCCCGGGCAATGTTGACCCGCTGGCGCATGCCGCCGGAGAGCTCGTGCGGATAGTGCTCTTCGAAACCCGCCAGGCCGACCAGCTCGATCAGCC
>DASTZX010000380.1:0-10996 GCA_035764045.1 Xanthobacteraceae bacterium
CTTCGGCAAGGACGTCGACCCGGCCAACATCGAGATCACCTGCACGGCCGACGGCTTCAAGCTGCAGCGCACCGCGCGGCGCAAGCTGTCGAACGACGCCAATGCGCCGATCGAGGTCGACTGCCTGATGGTGAAGCAGTAGGGCGGGGGCGCAGTCGGGCGCGATAGGAAGGGCACGGCTCGGCCGCTTGCCGCAGCCAATCCCCTCCCCCGCTTGCGGGGGAGGGTTAGGGAGGGGGCCGCCACGCCCGCAATCCGATGAGCGATCCTCCCAAGACTCCCCGTTGGCAGGTCACGTCCACGACGCGGGAGCGCGCTCGTGCGCTACGGCGCGAGTCAACGAATGCAGAGCGCCGCATCTGGGCCGCGCTGCGGGCGCATCGTCTCGAAAAGGCGAGTTTCCGCCGACAGGCGCCTGTCGGCCCCTACATTGCAGATTTCATCTGCCACGAAGCCAGCCTCGTGATCGAGCTCGATGGCGGACAGCACTTCGAGGAGGACAATCTACGGCGAGACCGCCGGCGCGATGCGTTTCTCGCGTCGAAGGGCTTCAGGGTTCTGCGTTTCAACAACCATGATGTAATGACAAATCGGCAGGGCGTGCTGGAAGTCATCGCCGCCGCGATTCGCGAGGCCCCCTCCCTAGCCCTCCCCCGCAAGCAGGGGAGGGGAAAGACCTGAGTTCGTGGTGAGTCAGTGCCCATGTTTCTGAGCCTACGATTACGTGTCCTCGTCGGCACCATTCTGCTCGTTTCCATTCTCACCTCCGGCAGCTCTGCCTGGGCCCAAACCTCCACCATCGCCCTCGCCGGCCGCGTCACTTCGGGCCAGGAAGGCGCCATGGAGGGCGTGCTGGTGAGCGCGCACCAGGACGGCTCGCCCATCACCGTCACGGTGGTGAGCGATGCGCGCGGCCGCTATGCCTTTCCGGCCGATCGGCTGGCGCCCGGCCGCTATGCGCTCACGATCCGCGCCGCCGGCTACGCGCTCGACGGAGCGCCTCGCGCCGCGGTCGCGGCCGGGCGCACCGCGACTGCCGATCTTGCCCTGCACCCGGCGAAGGACCTCGCCGCCCAGCTCACCAGCACCGAATGGCTGATCAGCATGCCGGGCACGGCCGAGCAGAAGCGGCCGCTGATCGAATGCATGAGCTGTCACACGCTCGAGCGCGTGCTGCGCTCGAAATTCTCGGCCGATGAATTCATGGACGTGCTCCGCCGCATGCAGGGCTACGCCAACAACTCGACGACGCAGAAGCCGCAGCGCCGCGTCGCCGAACGCGAGCTGTCCGAGAAGCGCGCACGCGAGCTCGCCGACTATCTCGCGACCGTGAACCTGTCGAAGTCGCCCACGTGGACCTTTCCGCTCAAAACCCTGCCGCGGCCGAAGGGACGCGCCACCCGGGTCATCATCACCGAATACGCCCTGCCGCGCGCCACCATCGCGCCGCACGACGTGCGCCCCGACGCGCAGGGCTTCGTCTGGTACTCGAATTTCGTCGAGCCGTTCATCGGCCGGCTCGATCCGAAAGACCGGCGCGCATGTGGAATTCCGCTACGACCTGCCGAAGCCGAACTTCCCGGCCGGCGCGCTCGCGCTCGAGCCCGACGAGGACGGCAACTGGTGGCTCGCCCTGATGTTCCAGAGCGGGCTGATGCGGTTCGATCCGCGCGCGCAGACGTTCCGGCATTTCCCGATCCCGCCGGCGCTGATGACCGACGCGACCCAGCAGTCGCTGCTGATGCCGGGCCGCGCGCGGGTCGACGGCAAGGTGTGGACCAACGACGTATCGACCCACGACATCCTGCGGCTCGACGTCGCGAGCGGACAATACGAGGTCATCGACCCGTTCGGCGCGATGGGCAAGGGACGCCAGCACTCGCCCTACGGCATGGCGGTGGACCGCGACAACAATCTCTACTTCATGGATTTCGGCGACGAGAGCGTCGGGCGGGTCGACGCAAAGAGCCTGCGCACCACGCTCTATCGCACGCCGACGCCCGCCTCGCGCCCGCGCCGCTGCATGATCGACGCGGCCGGCCATGTGTGGTTCGCGGAATTCGCCGCGAACAAAGTGGCGATGTTCGACCCGAAGAAGGAAAGCTTCCGCGAGTGGGACGCGCCGACGCCGCACACCTATCCGTACGACGTCTTCTTCGACCGGCAGGGCGAGCTGTGGAGCGGCTCGATGTCGAGCGACCGGGTGCTGCGGCTCGATCCGAACAGCGGGCAGTCGATCGAGTATCTCCTGCCGCACCAGACCAACATCCGCCGCATCTTCATCGACGACTCCACCACGCCGCCGACCTTCTGGGCCGGCAACAACCACCATGCCGCGATCGTCAAGCTCGAGCCACTGGATTGAACGCTGCGCCTGCGCTCCCTCTCCCCGCGAAGCGGGGAGAGGGTCGGGGTGAGGCGCGCTGACATTCCGGAATGTGGCTCGGAAGCAACGACTCGCGGAGACGCCCCCTCACCCGCCGCGCTTCGCGCGTCGACCTCTCCCCGCACGCGGGGAGAGGTGCAAGCGGCCGACGATGTGCCAGCAAAATGATATAAGTCGGCAACAGCACGGGAGGGGCCCATGACAGGCGCCGGTGTCCTTCGCGGCGCGATCGCGGCCGCAGCGATAGCGGCGATCGTCGCCGCTGCAAGCGCGCAGACGCCGCCGGAGCCGGCCGCGCCCGCGCGCGGCGGGCCGGCGAGCTCGGCGCTCAACTACGTGCCGGGCGTCGGCGACCTGATGAACCTCTTGGTGCAGCCGCGCCACGCCAAGCTCGGGATTGCGCTGCAGGAGCGCAACTGGGACCTCGCCAGCTACGCCCTCAAGGAGCTGCAGCAGGCGTTCGGGACGGTCGCGACCGTGCAGCCGAAATACCGCAACCTGACGGTGGCCGAGATGATCGACTCGATGACCGGCGAGGCGACGCGCGGCCTCGACGACGCGATCCGCGCCCGCGACCCCAAGCGCTCGGCCGAAGTCTTCGACATGCTCACCGACGGCTGCAACTCCTGCCACACGGCGCTGGGTTACCCGTTCGTGGTGATCAAGCCGCCGGAGGGCTCGAGCTTTCCCAACCAGGACTTCAAGACGCCGTAACGGCGCATGCCTCTCAGTCGTCATTCCGGGGCGCGAGCGAAGCTCGCGAACCCGGAATCCATAGTCCCTGCGTGTAAGGATGAATTCCGGGCTCGCCGGCTACGCCGGCGCCCCGGAATGACGGAAAGGCTGAATCCGCCCCACCAAAGTGTGACATCCGGCGGCTTGTGGCTGGCGAGCGCGGCTTGGCATAATGGGACCAGAAGAAACCGTCTCCGCGGAAAGCGTCAACGCCGCGGCAGGCAGGAGGAACCCAATGGCCGAGACGATTCACGACATTCCGCCCGAGTGGACCAAACGCGCCTACGTGGACGCGGCGAAGTACAAGGCCATGTATGAGGCCTCGGTCCGCGACCCGAACGCCTTCTGGGGCGAGCACGGCAAGCGGGTCGACTGGATCAAGCCCTATACCAAGGTCAAGAACACCTCGTTCGACCCGAAGAACGTCTCGATCAAGTGGTTCGAGGACGGCGTGCTCAACGTTGCCTACAACTGCGTCGACCGTCATCTCGCCAGGCGCGGCGACCAGGTCGCGATCATCTGGGAAGGCGACGATCCCAAGGACGACCAGACGATCACCTACAAGCAGTTGCACGCGGAGGTCTGCCGCTTCGCCAACGTGCTCAAGGCCAAGGGCGTCAAGAAGGGCGACCGCGTCACCATCTATCTGCCGATGATCCCGGAGGCGGCGTACGCGATGCTCGCCTGCGCGCGCATCGGCGCGATCCATTCGGTGGTGTTCGGCGGCTTCTCGCCCGACTCGCTCGCCGGCCGCATCGAGGACTGCAAGTCGACCGTGGTCATCACCGCCGACGAAGGCGTGCGCGGCGGGCGCAAGGTCGCCCTCAAGGTGAACGCCGACGCGGCTGCCGACAAGGCGGGTGGCGTGACCAGCATGATCGTGGTGCGCCACACCAAGGCGCCGGTGAACATGAAGGCGGGCCGCGACGAGTATTACGACGAGCTCGCCAAGACCGTGCCGGCCGATTGCCCGTGCGAGCCGATGAATGCCGAGGATCCGCTGTTCATCCTCTACACCTCGGGCTCGACCGGAAAGCCCAAGGGCGTGCTGCACACCACCGGCGGCTACCTGGTCTACGTCGCGATGACGCACCAGTACGTGTTCGACTATCACGACGGCGACATCTACTGGTGCACCGCCGACGTCGGCTGGGTGACGGGACACAGCTACATTCTCTATGGACCGCTCGCCAACGGCGCCATCACCCTGATGTTCGAGGGCGTGCCGAACTATCCGTCGAACTCGCGCTTCTGGGAGGTGATCGACAAGCACAAGGTCAACACCTTCTACACCGCGCCGACCGCGATCCGCGCGTTGATGCAGGGGGGCGACGCGCCGGTGAAGAAGACCTCGCGCAAGAGCCTCAAGCTGCTCGGCAGTGTCGGCGAGCCGATCAATCCGGAAGCCTGGGAATGGTACTGGCGCGTGGTCGGCGACGGCCGCTGCCCGATCGTCGACACCTGGTGGCAGACCGAGACCGGCGGCATCCTCATCACGCCGCTGCCGGGCGCGACCAAGCTCAAGCCCGGCTCGGCGACGCAGCCGTTCTTCGGCATCGTGCCCGAGATGGTCGACGCCGACGGCAAGACGCTGCAGGGCGAGGCGACCGGCAACCTGTGCATCGCCGACTCCTGGCCGGGCCAGATGCGCACCGTCTACGGCGACCACGAGCGCTTCGTGCAGACCTATTTCTCCACTTACGCCGGCAAGTACTTCACCGGCGACGGCGCCCGCCGCGACGCCAACGGCTATTACTGGATCACCGGTCGGGTCGACGATGTGATCAACGTCGCGGGTCACCGGCTCGGCACGGCCGAGGTCGAGAGCGCGCTGGTGGCGCATCCGAAATGCTCGGAGGCGGCCGTGGTCGGCTATCCGCACGACATCAAGGGCCAGGGCATCTACGCCTACGTCACCCTGATGGCGGGCGAGCAGCCGACCGAGGATCTGCGCAAGGAGCTGGTCGCCTGGGTGCGCAAGGAGATCGGGCCGATCGCCTCGCCGGATCTGATCCAGTTCGCGCCCAGCCTGCCCAAGACGCGCTCCGGCAAGATCATGCGCCGCATCCTGCGCAAGATCGCCGAGGACGACTACGGCGCGCTCGGCGACGTCTCGACGCTGGCCGACCCAACCGTGGTCGACGACCTGGTGAAGAACCGCCAGAACAAGAAGGCCGCGGCCGCCGCGAAGGTGTGAGGCGCGTTTCGCGGGCAACACGCCCCGCGTTTGCGACTCTATCGTCCTCTCCCCCGCTTGCGGGGGAGAGACAGAGAGGGGGAAGCCACACTTGCATGAGCAAGCGGCACCCCCTCCCCGACCCTCCCCCGCAAGCGGGGGAGGGAGAAGAAATCTCCCCCTTCACCATATCGATTCACGCTGTTTCAAATCCGCAACTGGACGCGGCGGCGGCTTGCGCTAAGCTTGGGCCCGATTGGCGGGAGGGCTCTTGCATGCGCATCCGTCACATTGCGGCGGCCGCCGCCGCAGCGTTCATCCTTGCGAGCGTGGGCGCGCAGGCGCGCGAAGTCGTTCCGTTCAGCTCGCCGGGGATCTCGGCCGGCACCATCGTGGTGCGCACCCACGAGCGGCGGCTCTATCTGGTGCTCGGCAACGGCCACGCGGTCCGCTACGTGGTCGGCGTCGGACGCGCCGGCATGCAGTGGGCCGGCACCTCGCGGGTCAACGGCAAGTACATCAAGCCGGCCTGGTCACCGCCGGCCGATCTCAGGCGCGAGAACCCTCGCCTGCCCTACGTGATCCCGTCCGGCTCGCCGCGCAACCCGATGGGCGCGGCCGCGCTCACCCTCGCGGACGGCGAATACGCGATCCACGGCACCAACAATCCCGGCTCGGTCGGCGGCTTCGTCTCGCATGGCTGCATCCGCATGTACAACCAGGACGTCCTCGACCTGTTCGGCCAGGTGAGCGTCGGCACCACCGTGGTGGTGACGCGGTAGCTAGGCGAAACCCATCGGCGCAATCGCAACTCGGGCAGTGCCCGCTGGTGATTACATGCGTCATGCCCGGCACCCGGGTCCGGCCTTCGGCCGGCCCGAGTGTAGACTCTTGTGCCGGGCATCCACGTCTTAAGGTTTGGACTATCAAAGGCGTGGATGGCCGGGACATAGGCGAGCGAAGCGACGCCGTTCTTCGAACGGCTATGCCCGGCCATGACGAAAACGGACTAAAAAGACTCAAAAATCGCTGGCGATGCCCTTGGCTTCCCAGTCGCCGTAACGGGTCGGCTCGGGACCACGCGGGCCGTTGAGCTCCTTCGGGCGCTCCGCCACCTTGCGATCGATCTCGGCGCGGCGCGCTTGCGCCTCGGCCAATGCGCGCTCGGCGGCTGGGGACAGCGGCTTGCCGGCCCGCTCCGGCGCCGACGTGGACAAACGTTGGTCATCTTTGCGCGTCATCACCACCGAACCTAGGTGTTCGCCCCGAAATCGCAACCATGGCTCATCTGCAGCACGCGCCGCACGAGGATGCTCCCGGCTTCGCGGCCCGGCGCGTCGCGGCCGACATCCTCGACGGCGTGCTGCGGCGCAGCCGCCCGCTCGACGAGCAGCTCGACGGCAAGGGCGCCCATCCGGGGCTCGCCCGCCTCGCCGATCGCGATCGCGCGCTGGTGCGCCGCATTCTCGGAACGGTGTTGCGCCGCCTCGGCTCGCTGCGCCAGGTGATTGCCGGCTTCCTCGACCGCGGCCTCCCGGCCGATGCGCCGCGCGCCGAGACCGCGCTGCTGATCGGTGCCGCGCAGATCCTGCTGCTCGACGTTCCCGACCATGCAGCGGTCGATCTCTCGGTCCGGCTCGCCCAGGCCGACCGGCGGGCGGCGCGCTATGCGGGGCTGATGAACGCGGTGCTGCGGCGGATCGCGCGGCAGGGGAAGGAGCGTCTCGCCGCGCTCGATGCCGCGACGCTCGACACGCCCGGCTGGCTGCTGCAGCGCTGGAACGCGACCTACGGGCCGGAGACCGCGCGCGCGATCGCCAGCGCCAATGCGCACGAGCCCGCGCTCGACCTCACCGTGAAGGACGATCCGGCCGGCTGGGCCGAACGGCTCCGCGGCCGCGTGCTGCCGACCGGATCGGTGCGCTTCGCGCCGCACGGGCCGGTGCCGCTGATGCCGGGTTTTGCCGAAGGCGCCTGGTGGGTGCAGGACGCGGCGGCCGCACTGCCGGCGCGGCTGTTTGGCGACGCGGCGGGCAAGAGCATCGCGGATCTCTGCGCCGCACCGGGCGGCAAGACCCTGCAGCTCGCGCTGTCCGGCGCGCGGGTGACGGCGGTCGACCGCTCAGGGCCGCGGCTGACCCGCGTCGGCGACAACCTGCGCCGGCTCGGCCTTGCGGCCGAGACGGTGGCGGCGGATGCGGCGGACGCGACCGAATGGAGCGGCGGCCCGTTCGACGCCGTGCTGGTCGACGCGCCCTGCTCGTCGACCGGCACCGTCCGGCGCCATCCCGACATCCCGTGGCTCAAGCGCGCCGAGGATCTGGCGCCGCTCACCGCACTGCAGCGGCGCCTGCTTGCACGCGCGATCGATCTCACCCGCCCGGGCGGGCAAATCGTCTTCTGCACCTGCTCGCTCGAGCCGGAGGAGGGGGAGGCGCTGATCGCCGCCGCCCTGGCGGAGCATTCGGGGATCCGGGCCTCGCCCATTTCCCCGGCTGAGATCAACGGCTTGAGCGAATTCATCACGCCCCAGGGGCAGCTCCGCACCCTGCCTTCCCAGTGGCCCGATCCCGACCCGCTGATGGCCGGGCTCGACGGCTTCTTCGCCGCCCGCCTGGACCGGCTTTAACCCTGTTAACGAAGGGTTAAAGCGATCGGTTGCCCTGCCGCCACCCTCGGCTATGGTGCGATCTCGAAATGGTGCAGCTCCCATGACCGGCATTCCGGCCGGAGCGGAGCATTCGCCGCACTAGTGCCGCGAACCCGAAGTTCGCACGACTTCTCGACGCGTCCGTTTGCGAACTTCGGGTTCAAAAGCGGCACTAGAAATCATCAAGTTGCTAGTGTCCCTTTGATTCCCAAGTTCGCATCAGAGGTAGCTGCAGGGATTTGCGAACTTCGGAATCGGGACACTAAAGCATTTCCCGTTCATATGGAAACATAGCCAGCATGCCTGAAGTAGTTGGCGCATTCGCGAGGCCCGAGTTGCGGCAGGAAGGAACGGATCGTTCGGTAGAGAGCCGGAACGGACCGCGCCGCGACCTTGCGGAGCAGCGCCTTGAATTTGCTGTAGGACAGCTCGATGGGGTTGAGATCGGGCGAATATTTCGGCAGGAAGCGCAGCGTTGCTCCCGCCTTCTCGATCGCCTCCTGGACGCCCGCGACCTTGTGGGCCGCAAAGTTGTCGAGCACGACAATATCATTGCGTTTGAGGGTCGGAGCCAAGCACTGCTCGACGTAGGCGCGAAACATCTCTCCGGTCATGGCACCTTCGATCACCATCGGGGCGGTCATCTTGTTGTGCCGCAAGGCGGCCACGAAGGTGATCGTCTCCCAGTGACCGAGCGGGGCGAAGCCGATGAGCCTAACGCCGCGCGGAGCCCGTCCTCGCAGCCGCACCAGATTGGTGCTGACCGCGGTCTCGTCGATGAACACCAGCCGCGCGGGGTCAAGCATACCTTGCTCCCGGATCCAACGCCGCCGCGCGCGGGCCACGTCGGCTCGGTGTCGTTCGGCGGCCTGCAGGCTTTTTTTTGAAGGTGATGCTGTGGCGCGCATAAAAACGCGAAAGCGAACTCTGGCTGGTGTGGATGCGCCGCTTGCGCAGCGCGTCCACCGTCTCCATCAGGGTCAGATCCGGCTGTGCGATGCTCATGGCCAGAATCTCTTTCGCGTGTGCTTCCAACGGAGAAACGCTCCCTCCACGGGGCTTGGGCGCAGCGCTCTTGCTCTCGCGCCAGCGCTGCACCCATTTGACCGCCGAACTCACGCTCACCTCGAAGCGATCGGCCGCCTCGTGTCGCGATGCGCCCAGCTCAACCGCCTCGATCACCCGTTCCCGCAGGTCTTGAGAGCATGCCCTCGGCATCGTTCACCCCCCATAGGAGAATCAATGCGCAAAGACTCTCGCATTCTCAACCCTTTGGGAATCCCGCCGATTCAAATCGGCCGGTAACCGCTTTAGTGCGCGCGGGGGACGGCCGCGTTTTTCTGAAGGGGCTCGCGCAGATGGCGCGCCTGTCATTGGCCGACCGCGGCAGGCTGTCATGGCTGACACTGCGGCGCGGCTTCGATCATGTGATCGCCCGGATCGCAACGCATCCGCTGGCGCCGCGTCCGTCGTTCAGCGGCCGCAAGGACCGCATCGTGATCGCGCCGCAGGATCTGCGCACCGCCGATCCGACGCGCGCGGCCGAGATCTATGGCGGCCGGTTCGCATTCGCCGGCAAGGTCGTGGTGTGCGACGGCCGCTCGCCGTTCGAGATGATCCCGCCGTCCGACGAATGGGCGGAGACGCTGCTCTCGTTCACCTGGCTGCGGCATCTGCGCGCAGCCGAATCGACCATCACCCGCGCCAACGCGCGCGCGCTGGTCGACGAATGGATCGCGCTGCAGGGCTCCTGGCATCCGATCGGCTGGCGGCCCGAGATCATCGCGCGCCGCATCATCGCCTGGCTCACCCAGGCGCCGCTGATCCTCGACGAGGCGGACGTGCGCTTCTACCGCCGCTTCCTGCGCAGCCTCACGCGCCAGACGCGCTATCTTCGCCGCCTCGCGCGCGACACCCGCGACGGCGTCCCGCGCCTGCAGGCGCGCATCGCGCTCGCCTATGCGGCGCTCGCAATGACCGGGCAGATCAAGCACCTGCGCGGCGCCGCCAAGCGGCTCGCGGCCGAGCTCGAGCGCCAGATCCTGCCCGACGGGGGGCATGTCAGCCGCAATCCCGCCGCGGTGATCGAGCTGCTGCTCGACCTCTTGCCGCTGGTGCAGGCGTTCACGGCCCGCAACGTGCCGCCGCCGCCCGCGCTGACCAACGCGATCGACCGCATGATGCCGATGCTGCGCTTCTTCCGCCACGCCGACGGCAACTTCGCGCTGTTCAACGGCATGGGCCCGACCTCGCCCGAGCTCATCGCGACCATCCTCGCCTACGACGATGCGCGCGGCGAGCCGGTCGCGAACGCGCCGTATTCCGGCTATCAGCGCGTGCAGGCCGGCAGCACCGTCGTGCTGATGGACACCGGCCGGCCGCCGCCCCTCGATCACTCAGCCGATGGGCATGCGGGGTGCCTCGCGCTCGAGATCTCGGCCAAGCTCCATCGCATCATCGTCAATTGCGGACTGCCGGGCGCCGGACGCGAGAGCTGGCGCCAGGTCGCACGCGCGACCGCGGCCCATTCGACCGTCACGTTCAATGACGCGTCGTCGTGCCAGTTCTTCGAAGGCGGAGCATTCCGCCGGATCGTCGGCACGCCGATCGTCGCCGGGCCCGCCAAGGTCCCGGTGACCCGCGAGTCGGGCGCCGAGGGCACGATGCTGCGCAGCTCCCACGACGGCTACGCGCGGCGTTTCGGCATCACGCACCAGCGCACGGTCCGCATCGCCGCCGACGGCAGCCAGATCGAGGGCGAGGATGTCTTTCTGACCGTGGATGGTGCCGCGCTCCCCGAGACCGCGCTCGATGCGTTCGCGCTGCGCTTCCACCTGCATCCCGGCGTCAAGGCGATGCGGCTTCCCGACGGCGATGGTGTGATGCTGACGCTGCCCAACAGGGAGGTGTGGACCTTCACGACGCAAGAAGGCCCGGTGCAGCTCGAGGAAAGCGTCTACCTGGGCGGGAAGGAGGGCCCGCGCCGCACGGTCCAGATCGTGGTTGCCGGCGAGGCCCGGCGGGTCGGGCGCGTGCAGTGGCGGATCGC
>DASTZX010000381.1:0-27468 GCA_035764045.1 Xanthobacteraceae bacterium
GCCTCCAGACCATCCCGGCCTCGCTGCACGAGGCGGCGGCGCTGGACGGAGCGACGTCCTGGCAGCGCTTCCGGCGCATCACCCTGCCGCTGCTCACCCCGATCATCGCGGTCGTGATGACCTTCTCGGTGCTGTTCACCTTCACCGACTTCCAGCTGATCTGGGCGATGACGCGCGGCGGCCCGGTCAATGCCACGCACCTGATGGCCACCCTGTCGTATCAGCGCGCGATCATCGGCGGGCAGCTCGGCGAGGGCGCGGCGATTTCCAGCGCCATGATCCCGTTCCTGCTCGCCGCGATCATGATCTCGTGGTTCGGGCTGCAGCGCCGCAAGTGGCAGCAGGGCGAGAACAATGACTGATCTTCCTGCCTCGAAAGTCGATCTCAAGCAGATCCTGTCGACACCGCCGCGGGCGGACCACAGCGAGGGGATGAGCTATCTGCAGTCGGTGCCGCGCCGGTTGGTGACGGTCTATCTGCCGCTGTCGATCATCGTCATCATCCTGCTGTTTCCGTTCTACTGGATGGCGCTGACCTCCATCAAACCGGACAACCAGCTGCTCGATCTCGACACCTACAGCCCGTTCTGGACGTGGAATCCGACGAT
The DNA here is from genome assembly GCA_035764045.1 of Xanthobacteraceae bacterium. Taxonomy (GTDB): domain Bacteria; phylum Pseudomonadota; class Alphaproteobacteria; order Rhizobiales; family Xanthobacteraceae; genus JAVDCA01. Next base: position 609 of record DASTZX010000381.1, read on the forward strand.
CAAGCACATCACCAAGCTGCTGTTCGAGACCGACTATCCGATCTGGCTGTGGAACACGATGCTGGTCGCGGTCTGCGCCACCGCGCTGTCCATCATCGCCAGCGTGCTCGCGGCCTATGCGATCGTGCGGCTGCGCTACAAGGGCGCGCAGTGGGTCGGCGGCGCGATCTTCCTCGCCTACCTGATCCCGCCGTCGATCCTGTTCATCCCGCTCTCGACGGTCGTGTTCCAGTACGGCCTGTTCGATACCCCCTTCGCACTGATCTTGACGTACCCGACCATCCTGATCCCGTTCTCGACCTGGCTGATGATGGGCTATTTCAAGACCATCCCGTTCGAGCTCGAGGAATGCGCGCTGATCGACGGCGCGAGCCGGTGGCAGATCCTCATCCGCATCGTGCTTCCGCTCGCCGTTCCGGGCCTCATCTCGGCCTTCATCTTCTGTTTTACGCTGTGCTGGAACGAGTTCATCTACGCGCTGACCTTCATCTCCTCGACCCAGAACAAAACCGTGCCGGTCGCCATCGTGAACGAGTTCGTCGATGGGGACATCTATCGCTGGGGCTCGTTGATGGCCGGTGCGCTGGTCGGCTCGCTGCCGCTGGTGATTCTCTATGCGTTCTTCGTCGAGCACTACGTGTCGGCGATGACGGGGGCCGTGAAGGAGTAGGGCGGGCAAAGACGCGCAAAACCGCCGTGCCCTGCTTGCTTGAGACGGTGCGCACGCTTCTGCCTTCGCGCTCTACGCCTCGGCGGACTTCAGGCTCGCCGCAGCTCGCGACGCGAGCGTAGGCGGGTCGCCTTGCGCACTCTACGACATACGAACCATGGATAAGCGATGACAAGGCTTGTGCTCACGTCCCTTCTTTTCGTCTTTGCCGTCAGTCCCGCTTTCGCGGCCCAGTGCGGCGGCGACTTCGGCACGTTTCTCTCCACGTTCCGCCATGAAGCGGCGGCGCAGGGCATCTCGCCGCGCGCGCTGGCGGCGCTCGACGGCCTTGCACCCAATCCGCAGGTGATCGCGCTCGACCGCCGGCAGGGCGTCTTCCACCAGAGCTTCGAGCAGTTCTCCGGCCATCGCATCGCCGAGCGTCTCGGCAAGGCGCAGCGCATGATGCAGGTGCACGCCGCGACTCTGTCGCGGATCGAACAGCGCTTCGGCGTGCCGGGCTCGATCGTCATCGCCATCTGGGGGCTCGAGACCGACTTCGGCATCGATATCGGCCGTCAGCCGGTGCTGCGCTCGCTCGCCACTCTCGCGCACGACTGCCGGCGCTCGCAGATGTTCCAGGGCGAGCTGATCGCGGCACTGCATATCATCGATCGCGGCGATCTCGCGGCGGCGCAGATGCGCGGCGCGTGGGCGGGAGAGATCGGCCAGGCGCAGTTCCTGCCGTCGAACTACGTGAAGTACGCCGTCGATTTCGACGGCAACGGACGGCGCGACCTGATCCACAGCGTGCCGGACACGCTCGCCTCGATCGCCAACCTGCTCAAGAGCTACGGCTGGCAGCGCGGCGGCGGCTATCGCGAGGGCTCGGCCAATTTCGCGGTGCTCGCCGCCTGGAACAAGGCAGAGGTCTATCAGCGGACCATCGCGGCCTTCGCGGCGCGGCTGGACGGGAGATAGGCGGTCGCGCTGATCGGGCACTGAGGTGCGGTCGCGACGCTCCCGCTTCGCTCTCGGGGGGGGAGGGGAGCCGAGCCTCACCCGGGCAGAAAGAGCGCGAACGGCTCCTCGACAGTGCGCTTGAGATGCTTGCGGTACAGCTCGTAGCAGGCGTCCGCCGGGCCGACGCGGCCGAACTGCACCTCTTTCAGTCCGGCCAGCGGGATGAAGGCGATCGGCGCGGCCACCGGCGTGAGCTGCGCGCCGCGGCCGACCTGGAGCGTCGCAAGGATTCCATACATCTCGCCCGAGATGGTGGGGCGCGCCACGATGATCAGCCGGTACTGCCCGTGCACGTTGGTGACCAGATAGATGTGGCCGGATGGATTGGGGACCGAGACCTCGCCCTGCTGGGTGAAGGCGGCGTCGAGCCGCTCCGCTTCATTGAAGGTGAGGCGCGAGGACGCCTCGTCCCAGGCGATCTCGGTCTGGTACGCATAGATCGCGTCCGGGTCGCTGAACGAAGGGCGTAGCGTGACGTACACCCCTTCGATCCACTGGACGGCGCGGCGCGAATAGAAGCCGAGCTCGTCGGGCGCGACCCCGTGGGTGGCGGGCGCCGGCGCACCGTTCTGGCGCAGCGGCACCCCGAGTGCCTGCTCGAGCCGGATCATGGTCGCGAGCGTGAACGGCCGGCGGCCCGACAGCGCCTTCTCCAGCGTCGAGACGCTGATCTTGGCCTGGTCGGCCAGGAATTGGCGCGAGATGCGCCGGCGCGCCAGCTCCTCGCGGATGAGCGCGGCCATGGACCGGCTCTGCTCGTCCGTGAGCCTGAGCTCCTCGCTCTGCTGCATGAAGCCCCCCTCCATCCGCACAAGTCCTCACATATGCGTACGGGCGCGCATTCGGCAAGGCGCAAGCGGACGGTGCTTTGCCGAACAAGCCCAAACGAGACGCTCGCGCGACGGCGCGCTTGCGGCGACAAACGAGGCCGGGCGCTGGGTGTGGATGACGACTGCAGGAGGGCAGCTCATGGCTTCTTCGATCCATCCGTCCGCGATGCTTGCATCCAAGGCCGGCAAATCATTTTCCCGATTAACCATCGTGGCGCAGCGCTGGGCCGCGCTCGAAATCGTCGCGGCGATTGTGGTGGCAATTACGGCAATTTTGGCCGCCCTGCCGCAGGCGCGCGCCGACGCCAACACCAGACCGGTCCATATCCGCCCGAGCGACATGCGCTCGGGCGGGCTGCTTGTGCGGACCGGCAGCGACCGCACCACGGAGGCGCCGCTGCTCGCGACCGACATCAATGTCACGGTGAGCGGGCCGACGGCCCGCACCCGGGTCACCCAGCTTTTCCACAACCCGACAGCCGGCTGGGTCGAGGCCGTCTACGTCTATCCGCTGCCCGACGGCGGCGCGGTCGACACGCTCAAGATGGTGGTGGGCGAACGGATCATCGTCGGCGACGTGATGGAGCGCAAGAGCGCCCAGGCGATCTACGAGAAGGCCAAGGCGGAGGGCCGCAAGGCGACGCTCTTGGAGCAGGAGCGGCCGAACATCTTCACCAATTCGGTCGCCAATATCGGTCCGGACGAGAACGTGCTGGTGCAGATCGAATATCAGGAGCCGGTCCACCAGTCCGGCAACGAGTTCTCGCTCCGCATCCCGCTCGTGGTCGCCCCGCGCTACAACCCGGCGCCGGTGGTGCAGACGGTCGATTTCGACGCCGGCGCACGGGGCTGGGGCAATGTCAGCGATCCGGTGCCCGACCGCGCCCGGATCGAGCCGCCCGTGCTCGATCCGCGCACCAATCCGCCGATCAACCCGGTTGCCATCACGGTGCAGCTGCAGGCCGGCTTTCCGCTCGGCGAGGTCAAGAGCCCCCATCACGCGATCACGATGGAGCAGCGCGCCGACGACACCCGCATCGTCAGGCTGTCCGACAAGGTCGTGCCGGCCGATCGCGATTTCGAGCTGACCTGGACGCCGGCCGCCACCGCGGCGCCCTCGGTCGGTCTGTTTCGCGAGCATGTCGAGAATGCGGATTACGTGCTCGCCTTCGTGATGCCGCCGGCGCTGGCCGACGCGATCGAGCAGCCGCGGCCGCGCGAGGCCGTGTTCGTGATCGATACGTCGGGCTCCATGGGCGGCACCTCGATCACCCAGGCCAAGGCGAGCCTGCTTTATGCGCTCGGCCGGCTGAAGACGACGGACCGCTTCAACGTCATCCGCTTCAGCCACACCATGGACGTGCTGTTTCCCGACACGGTGCCGGCCGATGCCGGCCATCTCGAGCAGGCGAAGGCGTTCGTCTCGGCGCTGCAGGCGGGCGGCGGCACCGAGATGGTGCCCGCCATGCGGGCGGCGCTCACCGACCGGCGCGATCGCGACCAGGATTCTCTGCGCCAGGTCGTCTTTCTCACCGACGGCGAGATCGGCAACGACCAGCAGCTGTTCGACACCATCGCGGCCATGCGCGGGCGCTCGCGCGTCTACATGGTCGGTATCGGCTCGGCGCCGAACAGCTTTCTCATGACGCGCGCGGCCGAGATCGGCCGCGGCACCTATACGCATATCGGCTCGGTCCAACAGGTCGATCAGCGCATGCACGAGCTCATCGACAAGCTCGAAAACCCGATCGTCACCGGCCTCACGGCGACCTATTCGGAGACTGCCGATAGCACCCCGGCCGTGCTGCCCGACCTCTATCACGGCGAGCCGGTGGTGATCGCCACCAAAGTGATGTCGCTCGCCGGCACGCTCGAGATCACCGGGCGCATCGGCGACCGGCCCTGGGCCGTGCGGCTTCCGCTCGCCAATGCGGCGGTCGGGCAGGGCATCTCCAAGCTGTGGGCGCGGCGCAAGATCGCCGACGCCGAGGTCGCGCGCACGCTGCACGAGGCAACACCGGAGGAGAGCGACAAGCGCATCCTCGCGCTCGCGCTCGAGCACCATCTGGTGAGCCGCCTGACCAGCCTGGTCGCCGTCGACGCGACGCCGAGCCGGCCCGCCGGCGTGCACCTCACACGCACCGAGCTGCCGCTCAATCTTCCGGCCGGCTGGGACTTCGACAAGGTGTTCGGCACGGTCGGCGGCGAGCATCCCGACGCGCCGGCGCCGCGCCCGGACGACCAAACCCGCCGCGCTGACGCGCCGTCCCCCACCCGGCTCGCCGCCAACACGGTTGCGGCCGCACGGCCGTTATCCCCCGCCGTCGTGCCGGTCGGTGACCCGAACGGCGTCACGCTGCCGAAGACCGCGACCGACGCCGAGCTGCGCATGATGCTCGGCGCGCTCCTGCTGACGATCAGCCTCCTTGTCCTCGGCCTGCGCCGCCTGGGTATTGCACCAGCGAGCTGAGGACACGATGTCGACGCCTGCCCAACCCCCCGCGTCGACATTGCGGCGGCCGCCGCGCTTCCCCACCGCGGCGGCCGCCATTCTTGCGCTGCTGGGAGCCGCGCTGTTCGGCCAAGGCGCCTGGATTCACGTCAAGGCGCTGCTCGCGCAAGTCCTGCTGGAGCGAGCGTTTGCGGCGAGCCTCTCGACCGGCCACGCCGTCAAGCCCTGGCCGTGGGCCGACACCTGGCCGGTCGCCCGGATCGAGGTCCCGCGGCTCCATCGCAGCACCATCGTGCTCGCGGGCTCCAGCGGCCAGGCGCTCGCCTTCGGTCCCGGCCACGTGGAGCGCACGCCCGAGGCCGGCGAACTCGGCACCGCCGTCTACTCGGCCCATCGCGATACGCACTTCGCCTTCCTGGCCGACGTGCGCATCGGCGACGCGATCCGCGTCACCCGCCGCGACGGCCACGTCTTCGCCTTCCAGGTGACCGGAACCTCGGTCGTGCGCTGGGATGCGTCCGGCATCGATGCCGATGCCGATGGGCGCCAGCTCGTGCTCTCCACCTGCTGGCCGCTCGACGCGAAATTCTCCGGGCCGCTGCGTTACCTCGTCCGCGCCGAGCTCTCGGGCAGCGTAGCGGCGGGTCCACAGGCCGCACCATGAGTTACGGATTTGGCTGTCGCTTCTCCTCGGCCCGCGCGTCCGCCGAAGGGCTATGCCGATCGTGCTGGTGGTCCGCCGAGTAGTACCTGCGTACGCAGCGCGAGCGAATTTGATGCATCGCTTTCGGTCCGCGCGCGTCGTATGTAGAGACGAGGAGCCGCCCGCGATGTCCATCGCCATCCGCCGCTACACACCGAACGATCTCGCCGGGCTGATCGCGCTGTTTCGCGATACGGTGCGCCGGATCAACCGTCGCGATTATTCGCTGCACCAGGTCATGGCCTGGGCGCCCGACGAGATCGACGCCCGCAAGTGGACGCAACGCTTCGACACCAAGGCCGTCTGGGTCGCCGACCTCGATGGGGCGCCGGTCGGCTTCGTCGAGCTCGCGCGCGACGGCCTGATCGACATGCTGTACGTGCACGCCGACCACCAGGGCGAGGGGATCGCGAGCCGGCTGTTGCGCACTGTCGAGGCGAGCGCGCGGACGCGCGGCCTGCTGCGCCTGTTTACCGAGGCGAGCATCACGGCGCGGCCGTTCTTCGAGCACCGCGGCTTCCGCGTCATCGCGCCGCAGCGCGTCAGGCGATGGGCGCAGGAATTTCTCAACTATCGCATGGATAAGCCGTTGTCCTAGCTACGGCGCCTGATCCGTGTTCGGTGCCGGACGCCATCCCGCGGGATGAATCGCCGCGGCGGCGTTGTTTATGGTCGGGCGGCCTTGATCGGCCGCCGATTTCCGCCTGTAACAGGCTCTCGATACGGCGGCTGCGGCTGCCGGCATCGGGAAATTCAAGGCTGCTCGGAGGACATATCGGATGTCGTTGCTGCGAAAGATCGGCCTCGCCGCGGGCGCGCTCATGGGCCTGATGCTGCCTGCGACTGCGCAGGACTATCCGGCGCATCCGGTGCGCATTGTCGTGCCATTCGCGGCGGGCGGGCCCGCGGACGTCTACTCGCGGCAGCTCGCGCAGTATCTGTCCGATGCCCTCAAGCAGCCGTTCGTGGTCGAGGACCAGCCGGGCGCCGGCTCGATCATCGGCACCACGGCGGTCGCGCGCTCGGCGCCCGACGGCTACACCCTGCTCGCCATGTCGAACACCCACACCGTCAACGAGTCGCTCGTGCCCAACAAGCCGTTCGCGCTCATGCGCGACTTCGTACCGGTCGCGCCGATCAACTATTCCGATCTGGTGATGGTGGTGCACCCCTCGGTCGCGGCGAAGGACCTCAAGGAGTTCATCGCGCTCGCCAAGGCGAAACCCGGCGGCCTCAATTACGCGTCATCGGGCACCGGCACGCCGTATCACATGGCGGGCGAGCTCTTTAAGTCGATGAGCGGCACCAACATCGTTCATGTGCCCTATCGCGGCTCGTCAGGCGCGCGCAACGACGTGCTCGGCGGGCAGGTGCAGATGATGTTCGACGCCATCACGACCATGGCGCCCAACGTGAAGGCCGGCCAGGTGCGGGCCCTCGGGACGACGGGCACGACGCGCTCGAGCGTGCTGCCGGATGTGCCGACCGTCGCGGAGGCGGGGGTGCCCGGCTACGAGGCGACGATCTGGCTCGGCATCATGGCGCCCAAGGGGACGCCGCAGGCGGTGGTCGACAAGCTCAATGCCGAGATCACCAAGGCCGTCAACCGGGCGGACATCAAGGCCATGTGGGCCCAGCAGGGCGCGGTCCCGATGACCATGACGCCGGCCGAGTTCGGCGCCTATCTCGAGAAAGACATCGGGAAGTGGGCCAATGTCGTAAAGACGGCCAACATCAAGATAGAGCAGTAGACCCTGATCGGATTTCGACCGACCTTCGGCCCATGCTGCGATGAAATGGCGCAGCTTGGGCGCGGGACATCGGCATGAATTCCCGCCCAAATCGGCGCAGTGCGCCGATTTGGCGCTTTGTTGATCAGGATCAAGGCGCAGCCTAGGTTTTCCGGGAGCGTACGGTCGCGCAGACGGCCGCGCGTGCAAAGTCGTGGGCCGCGACAGGCCAGGAGGAAGCGATGAAATCCAGCGCAACGTTTTTCGGAGTGTCCGGTCTTGCGGTCGCCGCCCTGATTGCGGGCACCGCGCCGAGCCTCGCCCAGGACATGCTCACCATCGGCTTCACGGCCTCGCAGACCGGCAAGCTCAACAACGACTCGACCGCGCAGATGCGCGGCTTCGAGCTGTGGCGCGACGAGGTCAATGCGGCCGGCGGCATCAAGGCGGGCGGCAAGCAGTACAAGATCAATTTCGTGAGCTACGACGACGAGTCGCAGAATACCCGCGTCCAGCAGCTCTACACGCGCATCATCGTGCAGGACAAGGCGCAGTTCCTGTTCAGCCCCTATTCGTCCGGCCTGGTCGCGACCGCCGCGATCGTCTCCGAGCAGTACGGCAAGGTGATGCTCACCACCGGCGGCGCGGAGGAGAAGCCGTATCGGCTCGGGAACAAGTACCTGTTCCAGGTCTACTCGCCCGCCGACCAGTATCTCAAAGGCGCGCTTCTGGCCCTCAAGGAGAAGAACCCGAAGGCGAAGATCGCCTTCGTCTACGAGGACGATCCGTTCTCAAAGGCGGTCGCGCAGGCGGTGCGCGCACAGGCCAAGCAGGACGGCATGTCGCTGTCGCTCGATGAATCCTACAGCGGCTCGACCACCGATTTCGGGCCGATCATCAACAAGGTGATCGCCGACAAGGCGGATGCGCTCCTCGGCGGCGGCCACTATGCGGACGGCGCGACCCTGGCGCGCCAGCTGCACGACCAGAACGCCGGGCTGAAATGGGTCACGCTGCTGGTCGCGCCGGACAGCCCGAACTTCGCCACGCTCGGCGACGCGGCGGTCGGCGTCTCGGTGCCTTCCCAGTGGGAGCCGCAGGTCAGCTTCAAGCCGGACTTCGGCCCGACCGCAGCGGAGTTCACCAAGCGGTTCAGCGACAAGTACAAGATCGAGCCGGGATATCATGCGGCGGGCGGCTACGCGGCCGGCATGCTCCTGCAGCATGCCATCGAGCAGGCCCAATCGGTCGAGCCCGCCAAGGTGGCCGACGCGCTCAACAAGATGGACGTGACCACCATGTTCGGCCGCACCAAATTCTCCACCAATCCCAAGGAGCATGGCCTGCAGACCGGCCACGAGATGGTGCTCGCCCAATGGCAGAAGAAGAACGGAAAGCTGGTAAAGGAAGTGATCTGGCCCAAGGCGGCCAAGACCGCGGACATTCTGTATTAAGGCTCACCGATCGCGGCGTGAGAGAACCATTTTGACGGCGGGGGGAAGAGCCGAACCCGAGGCGGCGCGGCTCGCGCGATGATTGCGATCCTGGCATCGGTGTTCGACGGCGTGCTGGTCGGCGCGGTCTACGGCCTCGCCGCCATGGGGCTGACGCTGATCTGGGGCGTGATGAACGTCATCAATCTCGCGCATGGCGCCATCACGGTCTTCGGCATGTTCGGGCTGTATTTCCTCGCGACCGAACTCGGCCTGCCGGCCTACAGCGCGGTCCCGATCTCGATTTTGGGCGGGTTCGTGGCGGGCGTGGCGCTGTACTGGATCGCGGTGCATCGGATCATCGGCCGGCCGGAGCTGATGAGCCTGCTCGCGACCTTCGCGGTCAACATGATGCTGGTCGGGATCGGGACGGCGCTGTGGACCACGAGCCCGTTCAACGTTCCGGTCTCGCTGCCGGGTGTGACCTGGGAGGGCTACACCTTCACCGGCACGCATATGATGGCGGCGGTGCTGGCGGTCGTGATCGCGGGCCTCCTCTACGTTTTCCTGCACCACACCCGGACCGGCAAGGCGATCCGCGCCGTTGCGGACAACCGCGGAGCGGCCGAGCTCTCCGGCATCCCGACCGCGCAGATGCTGGCGCTCGCCTTCGGCCTCGGCATCGCGCTCGCCGCCGTGTCGGGGACGCTGATCGCCACCATGTTTCCGTTCACGATCCTGTCGGGCGAAGCCTATCAGCTCAAGAGCTTCGTCGTGACCGTGCTGGGCGGGCTCGGCAACCCGGCCGGCGCGCTGATCGGCGGCATCGCGCTTGGGCTGGTCGAAGGCATCGCCACCCGGTTCATGCCGGTGAGCTGGATCCCCATCATCGAGTTCGGGCTGTTCGTGCTCTGCCTGTTGGCCTTCCCGCGCGGCATCTTCGCGCCGTCGAAAGCCTGATCCCGTGTGGCGGCGACCTTTGCCCTGGCTGATCCTGCTGGCCGCGCTCGGCTGCGCGCTCATCCCGTACTGGACCGACGACGTGCAGCTGCGCGAAGGCCTGCTGCTCGCGGCCGTGTACGTCATCCTCGCCAGCAACCTCAATCTGATGATCGGCTATGCGGGCTACATCAACTTCGGCAACATCGTCTTCTTCGGGTTGGGCGGATACATCAGCGTCTATCTGGTGAGCGAGTGGCACTGGCCGCTGCCGGCGGCCGCAGTCCTCGCGGGCGTCGCGGTGAGTGCGGTCGCACTGCTGTTCGGCCTCGGCATCCTGCGCCTGCGCGGGGCCTTCTTCGCGCTCGCCACCATCGGCATCAACGAGGCGGTCCGTCAGCTGGTGACCAACTTCGAGCCCTGGGGCGGAGCGTCCGGCATCTATCTTGCGTTCGACGCCTATGAGCCGCTCGGCGGCCCGATGCAGGCGCTGTGGATCGTCTATTTCCTGGTCATCGCAGTGACGGCGTTGTCGCTGCTGCTCAGCTTCGCGATCAAGAACTCCAAGTTCGGCCTCGGGCTGATCGCGATCGGGCAGAACGAGAACGCCGCAGCCACCCTCGGCGTGCCCACGCCGCTCTACAAGGCCCTGGTGTACAGCGCGTCGGCCGTCCTGCCGGCGATTGGCGGCGGGCTCTACTTCTTCAAGAGCGGCATCATCGAGCCGGGCGGCGCCTTCAATCTCGGCACCTCGATCGAGGCCATCGTCATGGTGATGCTGGGGGGCCCGGGCACGGTGATCGGGCCGGCCTTGGGCGCCGCTCTCTACGAGGAGCTGCGGGGCGCGCTGCTCACGTCGGATATCTTCTCCCATTTGCAGCTCGTGATCGCCGGAGCTCTGCTGCTCGTCATCGTGCTGTTCATTCCGGGCGGCCTGATGGGCTTCATCCATCGCCGCCTCGCCTGGACCCGGAGATGGCTCGAATGAGCGCGGTGCTCGAGGTCGAGGCAGTGTCGAAGCGCTTCGGCGGCGTCGCCGCGGTGCGCGATCTCAGCCTACGGGTCGAGGAGGGGGAAATCCTCGGGCTGATCGGGCCGAATGGCGCCGGAAAGTCGACAGTGTTCAATCTGATCAACGGGGTCTATGCGCCGGACCGCGGGCGGATCGTGTTTCGCGGCACCGACATCACCGGCGCGCCGCCCTACCGCATCGCGCGCCTGGGGCTCGCCCGCGCGCATCAGATCGTCCAGCCGCTCACCGGCCTGAGCGTGCTCGACAATTGCACCGTCGGCGCCTGCTTCGGGCGCGAGGACCTCCCGCTCGAAGAGGCTCGTGCGGCGGCGCGTGAGGTCGCGGCCGAGGTCGGCCTCGGAGGTCAGATCGACATGCCGGCCGGCCAGCTCACCACGGCCGGCAAGAAGCGACTCGAGCTTGCGCGCGCGCTCAGCGCGCGTCCGCATCTCCTGCTGCTCGACGAGGTGCTCGCCGGCCTCAATCCGGCCGAGGTCGAGCAGATGATCGACATCGTACGCGGCATTCGCAAGCGCGGCGTCGCCATCCTCATCATCGAGCATGTGATGCGCGCGATCATGAGCCTCTCGGACCGCATCGTCGTGCTCAATCTCGGCAGCCTGCTCGCACAGGGCAGCCCGAGCGAGGTCGCAGCCGATCCCCAGGTGATCACCGCCTATCTCGGCGCGGCCGAGCCGGCGCAAGACGCAGAGCGCACGCCATGACCGCGCCGGCGTCCGACACTCCATTGCTGCAGGTCGAGGGGCTGCAGGCCGGGTACGACGACGTCCAAGTCGTGTGGGGCATCTCGCTCGAGGTGGCGCGCGGCCGCATGACCACGCTGCTCGGCGCGAACGGCGCCGGCAAGACCACGACGCTGCGGGCCGTGACCGGCAGCATCCGTCCGCGCGGCGGCCGGGTGGTGTTCAATGGCGAGGATGTGACCCGGCTCTCCGCTCACGCCAAGACGGCGCGCGGGCTCGTCCTGGTCCCCGAGGGCCGGCAGCTCTTCGGCGACATGACGGTCGAGGAGAACCTGCAGATGGGCGCCTATTCGGCGCGCGCCCGCCGTCGCGAGGCGCAGCAGATGGAGCAGGTCTACACGCTGTTTCCCCGCCTCAAGGAGCGCCGTCGCCAGAAGGCCGGCACCTTTTCCGGGGGCGAGCAGCAGATGCTCGCGATCGGACGCGGCCTGATGTCGGCACCCGAGCTGTTGATCATCGACGAGCTCTCGCTGGGCCTCGCGCCGGTGGTGGTCCAGCAGATCGTCGCGACGCTGAAGATGCTCAAGGACAGCGGCGCCACCATCCTGCTGGTCGAGCAGAACCTCCGGCTTGCGCTCGCGCTCAGCGACTACGCCTACGTGATCGCGGAAGGCCGCCCGGTGCTCGACGGGCCGAGCGCCGAGGTGGGCCAGCGGCCGGAGATCCGCAAGGCCTACCTCGGACTGTGACTTGCCGGTTGTCATGCCCGCGCTTGTCGCGGGCATCCACGTCTTTGCTCTCGTGCGGTGACGAAGACGTGGATGGCCGGGACCTAGGCGAGCGAGCGATGCCGTTCTTCGAACGGCTATGCCCGGCCATGACGCGGCTACACCCGGCGCACCATCGCGGGCTTCAAGTCCTTGATCGACGGCGCGCCCATCTGCTGCAACATTGCGTAGGTCTCGATCCGCAAGAGCTCGAGGACCCGCTCGACTCCAGCCTCGCCGAATGCGCCGAGGCCCCAGATGTAGGGCCGGCCGATGCCGACTGCGGTCGCGCCCATGCACAGCGCCTTGACGATGTCGCTGCCGCGCCGGAAACCGGAATCGACCAGGATGGGCACGCGGCCGTTCACGGCCTCCACGATCTCGGGCAGGGCGTCGATGGTCGAGCGGCCAGAGTCTTCGCTGCGCGCGCCGTGGTTGGAGACGAGGATCGCGTCGATCCCGTTGTCGGCCGCGAGCACCGCGTCCTCGTAGGCGAGGATTCCCTTGATCACGATCTTCATCCTGGTGATGTCGCGCAGGCGCTTGAAGAAGTCCCAGGTCATCGCCGAAGCCTGGATGTTCCTCAGGCCGCTCAGGTCCAGGTTCGACAGCATCGGCCGCGTGCGATAGCTCGACGCGAGGCTGCTGCGATCGTGGCAGCCCGAGCAGTCGCGGGTATCGGTTCGCCGTAGGCGAAAGAGCGTCTCCTGGTTGCGGCCGCCCGAGCGGTCGACCGTCACGACGATCGCGAGAGCTCCCGCGTTCTCGGCGCGCTTGGTGATCGCCGCCGCGACCTCCCACTTGTTGGTGGCATAGAGCTGCTGCCAGATCGGCTGGCCGCGCGCTGCAGTGACGTCCTCGACCGAGTCGGACGCAACGGTGGAGAGGATCTGCAGGTGGTTTCCGACCTTGGCGGCCTTGGCGACCCCGATCTCGGCGTCCGGATTGAACGATCTGTTGCCGCCGATCGGGCAGACGAAAATCGGCGAGTCGTAGGTGACGCCGAGGATGTCGGTCTTCATGCTGACCTTGCTGACGTCGCGGAGCCGGCGCGGGCGAAGCTGGAATTTCTGAAAGTCCTGCCGGTTTGCGCGCAGCGTCACCTCGTCGTCGATCCCCGCCGCCATGTAACCGAAATGCGCCGGCGGCACGTTCTGCCGGCAGACCGGCTCGAAGTCGAAGACGTTGATCGCTTCCTTCGGGGTCTTGATCAGCTCGCTCGCGTCCTGCGGCCCCCACATCAGGGGGTCAGGGAGCTTCGGCTTGGGCAGCAGGGTTTCCGCCAGCGCGGAGCCGGCGCCGGCCGCGAACAGCGGACTTGCGGCGAGGAATTGCAGGAACCGGCGACGGTTGGCGTCTGCGTCGAACGACATGAAAACCCTCCCTCACGATTGCTTTTGAGGAAGGGACTCTGTTCCGTGGCACGCGCTCGCGCAAGGGGCGCGACGCGCATGACGGTGCGGACGCGGAGACCAGCGGCGCGCCGCTGCGCAGCCGTCAGGTCGACGCCGACCTCTTCGCCGCCGTCCGGTGCGACGCGCGCCGTCGGGCGTGTTTGCGCCGACGCGGGCCGGCGAGGCGCCGCGCATCTCCGTTCGCGCCGTAGGCCGGCCGTGTCATGCCGGTCACGGCGGCTGCCGCCATCGCGCCGCGCATCAGGGTCTTGAGCCCCAGCAGTCGGCCGAGAACCGCACCGCCCGCGAACGCCAGAAGTGGAACTGCGACCTTGCGCGGATCCATGTGTGTAGCTCCGGGAACACAACCTTACGTGACGGAAACGCCAGCGGCTGCGCCTAAGTTCCGCGCGACGCCTTGACGCCACGCCGCGGGTCCGCTCCGCTCGCCCGCGAGGCCTCCGATGAGCGACGCCACCCTCGACTTCTATTTCGATTTCGCTTCGACCTATTCGTACCCGGCCGCCATGCGCATCGACGCGCTTGCGCAAGCTGCGGGCGTGACGGTGCGCTGGCTTCCGTTCCTGCTCGGTCCGCTGTTCAAGGCGCAGGGCTGGGACACCTCGCCGTTCAACCTTTATCCCGCGAAGGGGCGCTACATGTGGCGCGACCTCGAGCGTATCTGCGCGCAATTGGCGCTGCCGTTTTGCCGGCCCGATCCGTTTCCACAGCGAAGCCTGCTCGCCGCGCGCGTCGCCCATGCGGGCTTCGACGACGGCTGGGGCGAGGCGTTCTGCCGTGCGGTCTTTACGGCGGAGTTCGGCGCGGGGCGGCAGATCGGCGACGAGGCGGTGCTCGCCGAGCTGTTGCAGGGTCTCGGCGTCGCGCCCGAGCCAATGTTGGCGAGGGCCCGGTCCGCGGAGATCAAGGCGCGGGTGCGCGACGCGACCGCGGCAGCGGAGCGCGCGGGCGTGTTCGGCGCGCCGAGCTTCGTGGCGCGCAGCGATGAACTGTTCTGGGGGCACGATCGCATGGCCGATGCGCTCGCCTGGGCGGCACGCGCCGGCCCGCGCTGAGCCGGCGGTCGGGATGACACCGGCCCCATCCGGTGTTCATGTGGTCACAGTCAGGAGGCGACCATGCGCATGATCGTGTGCCTGCTCGGCGTGACGATTGCCGGAATCGGATGCATTCGGCCGGCGACCGCCGCGCCGGTCTATCGCTGGTGTGCGAGTTACGAAGATCGCGGCGATATGACCTGCGCCTATGATACGTTCCAGCAATGTCTCGACACCGCGCGTGGCGGGGCGGGCGGGATGTGCATGGAAAATCCGGCCTGGCGTCCGGCGCCCATTGCGCCGATGCGTCACAAGGCGAAACGGAAGGCGGGATAAGCCTCTGCTGCGTCATGCCCGGGCTTGTCGCGGGCATCCACGTCTTTCGGCATCAACAAAGAGAAGCAAGACGTGGATGGCCGGGCATAGGCGAGCGAAGCGACGCCGTTCTTCGAACGGCTATGCCCGGCCATGACGACTGGCTGCTCTCACGGTTTACTCTCCGCCGAGCACCAGATCGTCCCGGTGCACCATCTCGACCCGGCCCGCGAAGCCGAGGATGCTCAGAATGTCCGCCGACGAGCGGCCGCGGATGCGCGCCGCATCCTCGGCGTCATAGGCGACGAGGCCGCGGCCGATCTCCGCGGTATCGGGCCCTCGGATCACCACCGCATCGCCACGGCTGAACTGGCCCTCGACCCGGATCACGCCGGCCGGCAGCAGGCTCTTGCCCCGGCGCAGCGCCGCGACCGCGCCGGCGTCGATCGTCAGCGTGCCCTTCGGCTCGAGCGATCCGGCGATCCACTTCTTGCGCGAGGTCACCGGATTGGCCGGCGTCATGAACCAGGTGCAGCGCCCGCCCTCGGCGATGGCGCGCAGCGGGCTGTCGATCCGTCCCGACGCGATGACGAGATGCGTGCCTCCGGTGGTGGCGATCTTGGCGGCCTCGATCTTGGTCACCATGCCGCCGCGCGAGAGCTCGGAGGCGGCGCTTCCGGCCATCGCCTCGATCTGCGGGGTGATCCTCTCGACCAGCGGAATCAGCTTGGCGTTCGGATTGCGGTCGGGCGGAGCGTCATAGAGCCCGTCGATGTCGGAGAGGAGCACCAGCACGTCGGCGCTCGCCATGGTGGCGACGCGGGCGGCGAGCCGGTCGTTGTCGCCATAGCGGATCTCGTTGGTGGCGACGGTGTCGTTCTCGTTGATCACGGGAATGGCGCGCCAGTCGAGCAGCCGCGCGATGGTGTTGCGCGCATTGAGATAGCGCCGGCGCTCCTCAGTGTCGCCGAGGGTGACCAGCACCTGGCCGGCGCCGATCCCGTGGCGGCCGAGCGCTTCCGACCAGGTGCGCGCCAGCGCGATCTGGCCGACCGCCGCCGCAGCCTGGCTGTCCTCGAGCCTGAGGGCGCCGGCCGGCAGCTTGAGCACGGCACGGCCGAGCGCAATTGCGCCGGAGGACACGACCAGGATGTCCCGCTTCTCGGCGTGCAGCGCCGCGATGTCGGCCGCGAGCGAGGCAAGCCAGGCTTCCTTGACGCGTCCGGCCGTGGCGTCGATCAGGAGCGAGGAGCCGACCTTGACCACGACGCGGCGGAAATCGTTGAGCGATGGGGGGGTGCGCGACATGAGGCTGGGCCCGGCTCCGCCCGGCCAAGCTGGCGCCGCGGCGGAGCGGCACCTGTCCCATAGCGGGAGGGCGATTGCAACCGGCGGAACTTGTTGGCCTTAACGGGCATCAATCTTCGCAATGAGGAAACTCTTCATCGGCACGTCGGGCTGGACCTATGACGGCTGGCGCGGCCCGTTCTATCCGCCCGATGTCCCGAAAAAGGACTGGCTGCGCCACTACGCCACCCGGTTTCCCGCCACCGAGGTCAATGGCTCGTTCTATCGCACGCCCTCGCTCGAGGCGGTACAGGCCTGGCGCGAGCAGACGCCGGAGGGCTTTTTCTTCGCCTGGAAGGCGTCGAAATTCATCACCCATTGGAAGCGCCTGACCGAGAAGTGCGAGAACAGCATCGAATTGATGGAAACGCGGCTGAAGATCTTGGGACCCAAGCTCGGTCCGGTGCTGTTTCAGCTGCCGCCGCAGTTCACCGCGAACCCCGAGCGCCTCGCCGCGTTCCTGAGGATGCTGCCGCGGCGCCGGCATTACGCGTTCGAGTTTCGCCACAAGAGCTGGTACGCGAAGCCGATCTTCGAACTGTTGCGCGACCACGACGTATCGTTGTGCATCTCCGATCACCACGACGCGCCGTCGCCCTGGGAGGTGACCGCCGGGCACGTCTACTGGCGAGGCCACGGTCCGGGCGGCGCCTACAAGGACAACTATTCCGACGCGCAGCTGCGCGCGCTCGCACGTGCGATCCGCAAATGGCGGCGCGGACGGCGCACCGTCTATGCCTATTTCGACAACGATCAGAAGAGTGCGGCACCGCAGGATGCGGAGCGATTGATGCGGTTGCTGGAGAAGTAGGGCGGGCAAAGGCGCGGGGCGCGCCGTGCCGTGCCAACGCGATTTCGCGCCGTCTGATGGTGGGCATGCTTCCGTCTTCGCGCTCCGCGCTTCGGCGGACTCCAGGCGCGCCGTAGCTCGCGAAGCGAGCGTAGGCGGGTCGCTTCGCCCATCCTACACAGGCGCACGCTTACGGGGGCCGCCAAGCCGCGGCGGGCTCCGCGTCCGTCTTCTCGTCCTCGTTCGCCCGCGCGATCACCTTGGCGAGGGCGCGCAGCGCCTCGATCACGCCCTGGCCGGTCGCGGCCGAGAGGACCAGCGGCGTCTTCTTGGCGGCGCGCTTCAGGCGCGCCGTCTGCTGCTTGAGCTGCTCGGGCGTCAGCGCGTCCGCCTTGTTGAGGGCCACGATCTCGGGCTTGTCGCCGAGCCCATGGCCATAGGCATCGAGCTCGGCGCGCACCGTCTTGTAGGCCTCGCCCGCGTTCTCGCCGGTGCCGTCGACGAGATGGAGCAGCACGCGGCAGCGCTCGATGTGGCCGAGGAAACGATCGCCCAGACCGGCACCCTCATGCGCGCCCTCGATCAGCCCGGGGATGTCGGCGAGCACGAACTCGCGGGTGTCCACCGAGACGACGCCGAGCTGGGGATGCAGCGTGGTGAACGGATAGTCGGCGATCTTCGGCTTGGCGGCGCTGACCGCGGCCAGGAAGGTCGACTTGCCGGCATTGGGCAGACCGACGAGACCGGCGTCGGCGATCAGCTTGAGGCGCAGCCAGATGGTGCGCTCCTCGCCGGGCTGGCCCGGATTGGCATGGCGCGGGGCGCGGTTGGTCGAGGACTTGAAATGGGTGTTGCCGAAGCCGCCATTGCCGCCTTTGGCCAGAACGGCGCGTTCGCCGACCCGGGTCAGATCGGCAAGCAGGGTCTCGTTGTCCTCATCGAAGATCTGAGTACCGACCGGAACCTTGAGCACCACGTCGCCGGCCGAGGCGCCCGCCCGGTTCTTGCCCATGCCATGGCCGCCAGTCTTCGCCTTGAAGTGCTGCTGATAGCGATAGTCGATGAGCGTGTTGAGCCCGTCCACGCATTCGACCACGACATCGCCGCCGCGTCCGCCGTCGCCGCCATCCGGCCCACCGAACTCGATGAATTTCTCGCGCCGGAACGAGACGCAGCCTGCGCCGCCGTCGCCGGAGCGGATGTAGACTTTGGCCTGGTCGAGAAACTTCATGGAATCAATGCTTAACGCGCGGCCCGGAGGTTTTCCCATACATAGGGCGAAGCGGTGCCGGCGTCACCCCGCGAATATCGTAAACGGGCGGGAATAAAGCGCAGGCGCCTCCGGTCATGCGGGCAGGGACCTTTTCAGGAGGCAACCATGCACGCACACGATGACGATCGCACCACGGATGGCGTCAGCCGCCGCAAAGTCTTGGAATGCATGACCTGGGCCGGCACCGGCGTCCTCTGGACTGTCGCTGGCGGTATCCCGACCTCGCTCGGCCTCGTCGGTGAGGCGGCGGCCCAGACCTCCGGCTTCACCTTCCTGCAAATCAGCGACAGCCATGTCGGCTTCGACAAGCCGGCCAATCCCAATGCGCTCGGCACCCTGCTGGACGCGATCAACAAGGTGAAGGCGCTGCAGACGAAGCCGGCCTTCATGATCCACACCGGCGACATCACCCACCTGTCGAAGGTGAAGGAGTTCGATGACGCGCAGGAGATCATTTCGGAGGCCCGCCTCGACACCCATTACGTCCCGGGCGAGCACGACGTGATCGACGACGAGCCGGGGCACGAATATCGCGAGCGCTACGGCAAGAATGCCAAGGGGGCGGGGTGGTACAGCTTCGACCAGAACGGCGTCCACTTCGTCGGCCTCGTCAACGTGGTCAATCTCAAGTCCGGCGGGCTCGGCAATCTCGGGGCCGAGCAGCTCGCCTGGCTTGCGGACGACCTCAAGGCCAAGTCGGATTCGACGCCGATCGTCGTGTTCGCCCATATCCCGCTGTGGACCGTCTATGAGACCTGGGGCTGGGGCACCGAGGACGGCGCGCAGGTGCTCGGTCTGCTCAAGCGATTCGGCTCGGTTACGGTGCTCAATGGGCACATCCACCAGATCGTGCAGAAGGTCGAGGGCAACGTCACGTTCCACACGGCGCGCTCGACTGCTTTCCCGCAGCCCGCACCCGGAACAGCGCCGTCGCCCGGCCCCATGAAGGTGCCGGACGACAAGCTGCGTAGCGTGCTCGGGATCGCCCACGTCACCTACAAGGTCGGCAATTCGCGGCTCGCGATCATCGATTCCCCGCTCGCGGGCTGATCCGAACAAAGACTGGAAGCAAAGCCATGACTGTTTCACGCCTGCGCGGCGCGCTCGCCGCCGCCCTCCTTGTTGCGCTCGCGTCCGGACTCCCGGGTTCGGCGCGCGCCGCTCAGCTCGAGGTGAAGATCGACAACTTCACATTCGGGCCGCAGAAGCTCAAGGTGAAGGTCGGAGACACCGTCACCTGGATCAACCAGGACGACATCCCGCATACCGTCGTCTCGATCGGCCACTTTCGCTCGAAGGCGCTCGACTCGGAGGACAAGTACTCGTTCACGTTCACGACCCCCGGGTCGTTCGAGTATTTCTGCTCGCTGCATCCCCACATGCAGGGCTCGATCGTGGTCGAGGCGACGACCGGCAGTGCCGCCACCCAGTAAGCGGCAGCACGCGCACCCACCAGTGGCTCAAGGCCCGAACACGCGGCTGCCCGCGCACGTTGCTTGATCGTGCCTGCGGTTCGTGCAGGATGATCGGCGACTAGTGTCCCGATTCCGAAGTTCGCACATCCTTGCGGCGGTCTCTGATGCGAACTTCGGAATCTGAGGGACACTAGCAACTCTATGATCCTAGTGCCGCTTTGAACCCGAAGTTCGCAACCGCGGTTTCCGCAGATGATGTGCGAACTTCGGGTTCGCGGCACTGGCAGGGAACGGAAATGCAGACGCAGGCGAACGGTCCAGTGCGGACGGTCTTCATCGGTTGGGGCGCCATCGGCTCGCGGGTCGGGGATCTGCTGGCCAAGCGCGCCGCGCCGGTCGAGATCGTCGGCGTGGCCACCATTGATACGCCTCAAGCCCGCGCCGCGATCCCGAAGCAGATCCCGTTCCTCGGCGATCCGGCGCAGCTCGCCGAGATCAAGCCCGATCTGGTCGTCGAGGCCGCCGGCCGGCGCGCCATCGATCAATGGGCGCCGATGGCGCTGCAGCACGCGCGCGCGATGATCGTCGCGTCGACCAGCGCGTTCGTCGACGACGCGCTGCTGCCGCGGCTGCAGGCGATCGCGGAACGGTACGGCAGCCGGATCCTCATTCCATCCGGCGCGATCGGCGCCATCGACGCGATCGCTGGCGCGGCGGTGCTCGGGCTGGACGAAGCGGTGCATCAGATCGTCAAGCCCCCGGCAGCCTGGAAGGGCACGCCGGCCGAGACGCTGTTCGACTCTGCGACCCTCACCAAGGCGAAAGTGTTCTACGAGGGCTCGGCGCGGCAGGCGGCGAGCGACTATCCGCAGAATGCGAACGCCACGGTGGTCACTTCGCTCGCCGGCATCGGGCTCGATCGCACGCGCGTCCAGTTGGTGGTGGACCCGGCGGCGCGGATCAACGAGCACCGCATCAAGGTGCGCGGCGCCTTCGGCGAGCTTGAGATCGTGCTGCGCAACAACGCGCTGGCGACCAATCCGAAATCGTCCGAGCTGACCGCGCTCAGCCTCGTCCGGCTGATCGAGCAGCAGGGGCGGAGCGTGGTGATTTAGACCAGCCACAAACACTCGAGTCATGGCCGGGCCTGTCCCGGCCATCCACGACTTTGCTGCGTAAGAAAGACGTGGATGCCCGCGACAAGCGCGGGCATGACGTCAACTCGTTGCCGCGGTGAGCTTGCCGAAATCGCGCTCCTTGAGGAATTGATCGAGCTCCCAGCGCTTCACCTGCGCCAAGGTGTCGTCGAATTCCGACTGCGGGATGCGCTGGTAGACGAAGCGCTCGCCGCGCCCGAACTTGGTGAAGTCCCACGGGTGATGGCTTTCGAATTCCGCCGGCACCGCGAGCTTCCATAATGGCAGGAATTTCGCGAGGTCCTTGTCCAGCGCTTCCTCGGCACGCTGCAGCGCATTGAGATAGCCGCGCACCACGTTCGGCGCCGCGCCTTCCGGCACCCACCACAGGGTATGGAAGCGATCCTCGATGACTTTGCGCAGGCCGAGCTGCTCAGCCATCGCGATCTGCGGCGGCAGCAAGCTCGCTGCCTCGACCTCGCCGTCGAGCAACGCCTTGAGGCGGGCACCGAAGCCGCCGGTGTTGACGGTCTTGATGTTGGCGAGCGGGAGATATTTTTCGAGCCGATACGGCACGTTGAAATGGCTGCCGGCGCGCATGCCGACCGCGATCGGAATATCCTTGAGGTCTTCGGGCCGGCGGATGGTCGACTCGGGTCGCACGAAGATCGCCCAGGGGGAATCGCCGAAGGCGTCCGCCACTATCCTTCCCATGCCGGCGCTGGCGTTGCAGATGGTGCCCCACACGCAGGCGCCCTGGATCACATCCTCCTTGCTCTGCGTATAGGGCTGATCCTGCGGCCGCGCGAAATAGTCGAGACCCTTCCAGCTCGATTGCGTGCCGCGAAACGTCTTCCAGTCGAAGTGAACGTCAAGGCCCTCGGCCGCGAAGTAGCCTTCCTGCATGGCGACGAAGTCGTTCAGCCCCATGCCCTTCGGAGCGATTTTGACCCGCGTGAGCCCGGTCGACATGGCGTTTCCTCCGCATATCAGTTGGTCGGCGGATTGTCTTCCGCCTGGTCGCATCATCTTATCGGATACGTCGGCGCGCCACCACGCCGCATCCAGGCTCGGCTTGCCGGCGCTCGCAAAAAGAGCGCATTCTCACGCCTCGCCGCAGAGAAAGCGGGCTGAGGACACAACATGACGACGATGCGAAATGCAGTGTTGATCCTGCTGGGCTTGCTGCTCGGCGCGACGGCGGTGCAGGCGCAAACCTTTCCGACACGGCCTGTCACCGTCCTGGTCACCGCGGCGGCCGGCGGCGTGACCGACGTGGTGGCGCGCGCCGTCGGACAGAAGCTCTCCGAGCTGTGGGGCCAGCCGGTCGTGATCGAGAACAAGGGCGGGGCCGCCCATATCCTCGGCGCGCAGGCGGTCGCGCGGGCGACACCCGACGGCCATACGCTGCTGGTGGCGGAGGCCGGAACGTTCGTCCTCAATCCGTCGCTCTATCCGCCGGACAAGCTCGGCTATGAGATCGGCAAGGACCTGGTGCCGATCACCGGCCTCGTGCGCATCAATCAGGCGATCGTCGCGAGCAACGACCTGCCGGCCTCGAGCATCGCCGAGCTGATCGCGCTCGCGCGGCAGAAGCCGGGCCAGCTCACCTACGGCACCGCAGCGGTCGCGTCTGCGCCGCACATGAACATGCTCAAGTTCGAGCGCATGGCGAACGTCAAGCTGCAGGCAGTGCATTACCGGGGCGCCGCGCCGGCGCTCGCCGACGTGATGGCGGGGCACATCAATCTCATGTCGGTCAGCACGAGCCTCGCGCTGCCGCCGCAGCGCGACCACCGGCTCAAGATCCTCGGCATCGGCAGCGCGCATCGTGTCGCGCAGGCGTCCGATCTGCCGACGGTGGCCGAGAGTGTGCCGGGCTATGAGGCGGTGACGTGGTTCGGCCTTGCGGCGACGGGCGGAACGCCGCCGGAGGTAATCCGAAAGATCAGCGCGGACGTGCAGGCGGTGATGAAGGATCCGGCTTTCCGCACCAAATTCATGGAACCGCAGATGTTCGAGCCGATGGCGCAGACGCCGGAACAGTTCGCCGCGTGGCTTCGGACGGAGACGCAGAGCTGGGCGAAGATCATCGAGGAGACGCATCTCACCATCAACTGATGGCGGCCCGTTCGCTCAATCACAAATCCGTTCGCAAAAAACAGGAGTTCGCAAAAACAACAATGCCCGCGACGCGCGGGCATGATCGAATAAAATAAAAACCTGAAGAGCGCACCGCCGGGAGCGGCCAGGATGGGCCTTGCCTCACTGATGCGGCCCGAGGGGCCGCTCTCCGACGTGCCGTCCGCGGAGTGCCGCTACGCCGTGGCCCGAACGAAGCCGCGGCGATCATCGCGGCGATACTGGCCCGGTGGTGTCATGTCCTCTCCTCTATAAGTTTCCATCGCGCTGCGCGACCGAGAGAGCACTGATGAGTCGTAAAGTGAGCTTCTCGGTCGGGAGTGTCAACCCTAATCGCCCCGGCCACGACGAAAGCGCAGTGCTGCGCAGCGCGCGACGCATCGGCATCAGCCGACGCGCCGCATCTGTCCCCAGCTCTTGAGCGACGCCCAGATGCCGCGCTCGAGCCGGAAGCGATCGACCGGCGCCGAGGAATGAATCGCGCGGATGCGGCAGAGGCCGACGCCGGTCCACTGGAACCCGCATTTCTCCAGCACGTGCCGCGATGCCGGATTGGTCACGCGTGCGCTCGCGATCAGCGACTCATGCTCGAGGTCCGCGAACGCATGGTCGATGAGCGCGCGCACCGCCTCGGTCGCGTAGCCTTTGCCCCACGACGGCTGGCCGAGCCAGTAGCCGATCGCCGGTACCGGGCCCTCGCGCAGCTCGAGCCCGCAGGCGCCGATCAGCGTCCCGTTCGCCAGGGTGATGACATACTGCTCCTCCTCCGCATTCCGGTTCGCGCCCGCGACCCAGTCCTTGGCGTCGCTCAGGCGGTAGGGATGCGGAATGCGCGCCGTGTTCTCGGCGATCTGACGATCGTTGGCGAGGGCGGCGATCGCTTTAGAGTCCCCGAGACGCGGCGCGCGCAGGATCAGCCTCGCGGTCTCGAGGACGGGGATACTGGCTTCTCGGAAAGTCTCCGAGGGGACGTGTTCCA
The DNA here is from genome assembly GCA_035764045.1 of Xanthobacteraceae bacterium. GTDB lineage: Bacteria > Pseudomonadota > Alphaproteobacteria > Rhizobiales > Xanthobacteraceae > JAVDCA01. Next base: position 24,700 of record DASTZX010000381.1, read on the forward strand.
GGCCGGTCATGTCAGGCTCCATGGGCTTCGATGAACGCGATCGTCACAAGCAACGTCACAAAAGCGATGAGGGGGAGCCGGCATCCCGTCTCCCCCTCATGGAACCTGATGGTCCCCGCCGGTTCGACTGGATGCCGGCGGACCACTATGTGTCCCCCGGTTTACTTCGCCGCAGCCTCCGTCATCGGAACGACAGAGACGAAGGTGCGGTTTTTAGCTTTGGTACGGAACTCAACGCGGCCGTCGACGAGAGCAAACAGCGTATGATCCACGCCTACGCCGACATTCTCGCCCGCATGCCATTGGGTGCCGCGCTGGCGCACGAGAATGTTGCCGGCAAGACAGGACTGCCCGCCGAACAGTTTCACGCCCAGGCGCTTGCCGGCCGAGTCACGGCCGTTGCGCGAAGATCCGCCTGCTTTCTTGTGTGCCATCGCAAGAATCTCTCTTGACCTAGGTCATACCCTATTTTGGTGACGAAATCATCACCGGATTTCGTTTATTTCTGCTCGGCCGCCGTTTCGCCCTCGGCTTCGCTCTTTGTTTCGTTCTTGGCCTTCGCTTTGGGTTTTTTGGTCTTCGCAGCCGCTGCCTTCGACGGATTCTTGCCATCGGTGAGGATCTCGGTGATCCGCACCAGGGTGAATTCCTGCCGGTGACCGCGCTTGCGGCGCGAGTTCTTGCGCCGGCGCTTCTTGAAGGCGATGACCTTGGGGCCACGGCCCTGCTCGATCACCTCGCCCGCCACCGTCGCACCCGCGACGGTCGGAGTGCCGAGGGTCGGCGTGTCGCCGCCCACCACCAGCACCTCTCCAAACTCGATGATGTCGCCGGGGTTGCCGGCAATCTTCTCGACCTGGAGCACATCGTCGGCGGCGACGCGGTATTGCTTGCCGCCCGTCTTGATGACCGCGAACATCGTTTTGATCCTCGTGTTCGATCCCGGTGCTCGGACGATCCGGACCGGCTTCTTGGCAGTCGGGTTTTGCTAAAGTGTGCGCCGCAAATCGGGCGGCGCTAACGCGTGCGCGGGCCAAAAGGCCCGCGCCGCGACCGGCATATGGCCCTGTGGGGCTCCTCCTGTCAAGGCGAACGGAAGCAATTTCAAGGGCTTTGCCGCGCCCCCGGGTCCGATTGCGGGCCTCGGGGCGGTTGCGCCGGCGCCGATTTGTCGTAGCGTGGCGCGGCCATGAAACGGGGCGCCTTCCTGCTTGTGCTCGTGCTTTCGCTCGTTGCCGGGATGCCGGCCACGCGGGCGGCCGCCCAGGCGGCCGAGTATCCGAGCCGTCTGGTGACGATCGTGGCGCCCTCGGCGCCGGGCGGGCTCTACAGCCTGTTCGCCAGGATCATCGCCAATCGCCTCGAGCAGCGGCTCGGCCGCACCTTCCTGGTCGAGAACCGGCCCGGCGCCGCTTCCGTGCTGGGCGCGGCCACGGTCGCCCGCGCGCCCGCGGACGGCTACACCCTGATGGTGGCGAGCGGCGCCACGCTCGCCGTCAATGTCACGCTGCACAAGACGCTGCCCTACGATCCAGTCGCCGACTTCGTGCCGATCGCGCTGATCGCGCGCGTCCCTGAGGTGCTGGTCATCGACCCGGCGCTGCCGGTGCGTTCGCTCGCGGATCTTTCGGCGCTCGCCAAGAGCGAGCCGTCGCGGCCGCTCACCTTCGCATCGGCCGGCCCCGGCACCGCCCAGCACCTCGAAGGCGAGATGCTCAACCGCGCGCTCGGGCTCGACATGACCCACGTGCCCTACAAGGGCGCGCTGCCGGCGCTCAACGACGTGATCGCCGGCCACGCCACCATGATGTTCTCGCCCGTTGCCAATGCGCTGCCCATGATCGAGGCCGGCAAGGTGCGCGCGCTCGGGCTCGCGGCGCGCGAGCGGGTCGAGGCGCTGCCGGACGTTCCGCCGCTCGCCGAAATCGGCGTACCCGGCTTCGAGGCGAGCGGCTGGTTCATGCTGGTCGCACCGGCCGCAACCCCGGCGCCGATCGTCGCGCGGCTGCATGCCGAGCTGCAGCAGATCCTCGCCGATCCGCAACTGCGGACGCAGTTCATCCGCCAGGGACTGATCCCGGCGGAGGCGGCCACGCCCGATCGGCTCAAGGCCTATGTGGGCGAGCAGATCGCCTCGTGGCGTGAGACGCTCGCGCGCATCGGTCTCGCCGGGATGGAATAGTGGATTGTGTGGCCGATGCGTCGAGCTCGTTCGGCCCGGTACGGCATCTTACCGGGGCTTAAACATTAAACTGATATTGCCGACGGACTGCTTTGTCGGCGTGGAGGAGCTCATGCTTGTGACCGCGCCTTATTGCGACGGGTCGCACCTCGATGTCCCGTGAGTTGTCGAACTGCGACAATCTGCTGCACGCGCTCGGAGATGGGCGCAGTATCGCGCCCGACCGGCCGTTGCACGCGATGAGAGATGGAGGCCGGACTAAACCGCGATCGTCCAGCCGGACTCGATCAGCGCATCGCGGGATCAAGCGGTCGTCAACCATCAGGCTGCGCGACGGCCAGTTGACCGGGCAGTCAATTACAACTGGCTCGCGCTTGTGAAGCCGGCGAAATCCCTTCTTAAGGATGATGGCGCTTGCTAAGCTGATTGTGCGGCCGTCGCCGCCAAAAACGGAGGGACCATGTCCTTTTCTCGTCGCGACTTCATGCATACGGCGGGCTCCGCTGCGCTGCTGGCCACGTGCGGGAAGCCTGCCTTTGCGGCGGATTATCCCAACGCGCCCGTGCACATCGTGCTCGGCTTTCCCG